>DHVH01000287.1 GCA_002412555.1 Marinilabiliaceae bacterium UBA5213
TATTTCACTTCTTCAAAATCCACATACTCGCCATCCAAATCACCTTTGGATGGCGATTTTTTATCGGAGGGATTGTGCGTAACAAACACTTTCCCTTCGTTTTGTTTTTGTTTTTGAACGTATTCTTTGTACGCGTTCTCCTTTTCTGACGCCATCTTCTGCACCCTGTTGCTGATAAAAATGGGCAAGAATACTCTAGCTACAATTTTGAACAAATAATAGAAGATGATAAGGAATAGAATAATTTTAAATATCATAATCAATTGGCATCATTAAAATTCCACAACAACTGCTTACTCTCCAAATACCAAAACATCATTGCCGACTTTGATCTCACTCACAGCCACCTTGAGCACTTCATCTATCTGATGAAACACAGGGTAAAATCCCGCATTATCCAAAATATTCCGTGCAATGTAAGCCTTCAACTCCACTTCAATGTATTGTTGAGATCGGCGAAAATCTTTGTCGTTATAAGCAATGCCCTTCTCGCGTGCAAAAGCTAAAAGACCGTTGAGTAGGGACGCTTTGTTCAAATGATTCAATAAAGCCTCCACCTTATCGTAACGCTGCAATTGCAAGCGATGGTCGTCACTGTATTTAAGGGCGTATTGATAAATAATTCCCTGATCGCGCAATCTATAGTAGTAATCAGAGAAAGCGGTGGTGTCTCGCGACACAAAGACATCGGGCATTACTCCTCCGCCGCCAAATACCAAACGACCATTGCGGGTGTTGAATTGGAGCGACTCGTCTAAATCGATACTGTCTCGCTCAAAAAACTCACCATGCTCAAATCGGGCCAAAATATCGCGGTGGTAATCCTCTACCCCATTCACATAAGGCTTCTGAATTCCCCTTCCGCTGGGTGTGAAATAACGGGCTACCGTTAATCGAATGGCAGAACCGTCCGGTAAGGGAATTTGTTGTTGAACCAAGCCCTTTCCAAAGGAGCGGCGACCAACAATTAAGCCCCGGTCATTGTCCTGAATGGCCCCGGCAAAAATTTCACTGGCAGAAGCACTGAACTCGTCGATCAGCACGGTAACGCCCATATCCTGGCAGGAGCCCAGACCGTTGGCAAATACGTCTTGTCGCGGACTCGACTTGCCTTCGGTGTAAACAATTAAATCACCCTTGCCTAAAAACTCATTGGTCATGCTTATGGCTATATCAAGATAACCACCGGAATTACCCCTCAAATCAACCACCACGCTCTGACAATTGTGCGCCTTTAGCCGCGCCATGGCCGTCAAAAACTCCTGATAGGTATTTCGACCAAAGCGACTGACCTTGATGTACCCGATAGAATCAGTGACCATATAAGAAACATCCACGCTATAGACAGGAATGGTGCCTCGTGTAATTTCAACATCAATCAATTTCGGCCGATCGCGTCTCATAATACCCACCTTGACCTTGGTACCCAATTCCCCGCGCAACATGCCAACCACTTTATCGCTCCCCATATCTTGTCCGGCAATAAGACTATCATTAACAGTTATAATCCGGTCACCAGGTATAATGCCTAATTTTTCTGAAGGACCGCCTGAAACCACACTGATCACTAATACGGTGTCGTCTTGCATGCTAAACTGTACACCAATACCTCCAAAATTTCCTTCCAACTCCTGGTTGGCCTCTTTTAAATTTTCCTGGGGGATATAAACCGTATGCGGATCCAGGTTTTTTAAAATCTCAGGAATAATGCCTTCCACCAAATCGGCCTTTCTCACAGTGTCCACATACTCGTCTTCAATCAAATTGAGCAAGGCTTCTATTTTATTGGTCTGTGGATATATAAACATCCTGTTGCTGGTCTTTCCCTCTCCCGAAGGTGCCCATAATTGTCCCAGAATAAAGCCACCTGCTAATACAAGCGCAAATAAAAAGGGTAAAACGACTTGTTTGAGGCTATTGTTGTAACGCATATTGAAAAGTTGCTTGTTCCTAAAATTAAAATTATTGAGCACTCTGGTTGGCCTGAAGCACCTCAATATTAGCTCTCCTTAAGAGCTGGACACCATCTTCCACCCGGTAATTGTCTAAAAACACCACCCGTATAATACCGGCCTGAATGATCAACTTGGCACATTCAATACAGGGCGATGAAGTCACATACAGCGTGGCACCATCTGAACTGTTATTGCTTCGGGCTACTTTGGTAATGGCATTGGCCTCGGCATGCAGCACATAAGGTTTGGTCACATTGTTTTCGTCCTCGCACTGGTTTTCAAAGCCCGAAGGCGTACCATTGTAGCCATCACTGATGATCATTTTATCCTTCACCAAAAGCGCCCCCACCTGCCGGCGTTTACAATAAGAATTTTGGGCCCATATGGCCGCCATGGCCAAATAACGCTGATCTAAGAGCCGCTGTTTCTCAGTTAAAATATCATTTGATGATGAACACATTGCCGGATAGTTATAGAATAAAAAACGGGGTTATGACTCAGGTTCACAAAAGTAACAAAGAAAGTTGGATTGAGTTGAGTAAATTTGGAAGTATCGTCAATTTTTTTCATAATTGCAGAGCAAAACAAAAATCAGTAATTACTAACCTAAAAATCATGACAATGAAAAAGTTAATGGTCTGTGCCCTAATGGCATTATTGGTGAACTTTGGATTAATGGCACAAAACAACATGTGGGTGGGAGGTACGCTAAGTATTAGAAGTTCTGATAACGGAACTTCTCAGTCATCCACAACCTTTATGCCACAATTTGGCATGCACCTCAATCCCAAGTGGTCGGTGGGCGGAAACCTTGGCTTCAGCTCCTCCAAAACCGTCACCGGGGATAACGAAACCAAAACCAACACAACTTCTGTTGTGCCTTTTGCAAGATACTGGTTCAGCGAGGCGGGAAATGTACGATTTTTTGGACAAGGCGAATTGCCTCTACATTTCTACGGTGGTGAAACCAATGGTACCGACCATGATAGTTACAACTCAATTGGACTGGTGGCCAGACCTGGCCTCGGTTTTTCGCTGAGCGAAAAATGGGGCTTAACCATGCTCATGCCGCCAGTATTTTCTTTTGTGAACACCGACGGCAATACCAATTTCTACTTTGGCATTAACGATGGTTACACCATTCAGGATTACCTGTTGGATACCTCCATCGGCATTATTTACAAATTCTAGATTAAGATATTATAATACACTGATTTTTGGGAATAGAAAATGTGCTTAGTGAAATTTATGAATGGGCTGTGCCAAAAATGGTACAGCCCATTTTTTATCTTCACACAAAAAATTCATTACTTTAGTACATTAATCAGACAATACCCATGGAAGAACAAATCAAGGAAATTGCCCGAAGGGTCAAAGAACTTCGTGAAATACTTGGCATTACTCCCAACGAAGCTGCCGTGAATTGCGGACTTTCAACTAACGACTACCTACAATTAGAATCCGGGCAGACCGATATTTCTGTAGGCACTCTGCACGCCCTTTCTAAATCTTTTGGCGTTGAAGTATCTACTTTTCTACTGGGTGAAGAACCGCGTATGCATGCCTACACCCTTACACGCAAAGGACAAGGCATAGCCATGGAGCGACGCAAGTCCTATAGCTACAAAGCACTGGCATCCAACTTCATCAACCGAAAAGCAGATCCTTTTTTGGTAAAGGTAGAACCCAAACCCGACACCCTGCCGGTCGAATTTGGCAGTCACCCCGGCCAGGAATTTAACCTGATTTTAAAAGGCTCCATGAAGTTTTTCCTGAACAAAAAAGAGATGTTATTGCACGAGGGAGACAGCATCTACTTTGATTCCGGTCTTCCCCACGGAATGAGGGCAGCAGAGAATGCCCCCTGTGAATTTTTAGCCATAATATTTTAACCTTTACCATGCAGATTTACAAGAAATACTTAGCCCAACCTGAGTTTTCATCCTTAGAAGATTTTCAACAAAACTTCAGAATTAACATACCCGATAATTTCAACTTTGCCTACGATGTGGTGGATGAATATGCCCGTCTGGAGCCCGATAAAATTGCACTTGTCTGGGTAAATGATGAGGGCGAAAACCACTTGTTCAGCTACAAGGAGTTGAAAGAAAAATCGGACGCAACCGCCTCCTATTTTCATTCAATTGGCATTAATCGGGGCGATAAAATCATGCTGATTCTCAAGCGCCGCTACGAATTTTGGTTCGCCTGTCTGGCCCTCCACAAAATTGGAGCTACCGCCATACCTGCCACCCACTTGCTGACCGAGAAAGACATTGTTTACCGCTGCAATGCTGCCAGCATCAAAGCCATCATCTGCGTGGGCGAGCAGCTGGTGATCGACCATGTTGAAAAGGCACAGCCCGATTGCCCAACTTTAGAAAAGCTGATCTCCATAGGCCCCTTGGTCCCTACCCACTGGGACGATTTCCAGAAAGCAGTCACCCGGGCCAAACCATTCGAAAAACCTGAGCTTCCCTCAGAAAACGACGACCTGCTCTACCTCTATTTCACATCGGGAACAACGGGCCAGCCCAAAATGGTGGCACACGATTATACCTATCCCCTGGCGCACATCATCACCGCCAGCTTCTGGCACAACGTGGAAGAAGACGGCCGCCACCTGACGGTGGCTGACACCGGCTGGGCCAAAGCCGTATGGGGCAAACTCTACGGTCAGATGATGGCAGGCTGCAGCGTCTTTGTCTATGAGCACCAAAAATTTACGCCGGCAGATATGCTCAAGGTCATTGCTGAATACAAAGTGACTTCCTTTTGCGCACCACCAACGATTTTCCGCTTTTTGATACGAGAGAATTTGGCCGACTATGACCTTTCGGCCCTCAAGTATTGCACTACGGCGGGCGAGGCGTTGAACCCGAAAGTCTTCGAAACTTTTCATGAACTGACGGGCATCCAGTTGATGGAGGCCTTTGGCCAGACCGAGACCGCCGTCCAGCTGGCCACGCTGCCGTGGATGACGCCCAAGCCAGGTTCCATGGGCATTCCGGTGCCCATTTATGACATCGACCTGCTGAAGCCCGACGGTAGGACTTGCGAGGATGGTGAACAGGGACAAATCGTTATCCGGGTGGGCGACCAGCTTCCTTTGGGGCTATTCAAGGGATACTACCGCGATGAAGCGCGTACCCGCGAAGTGTGGCAGAATGGCATTTACTACACTGGGGATATTGCCTGGCGCGATGAGGATGGTTACTACTGGTTTGTGGGTCGTGCCGATGATGTGATTAAAAGCTCCGGTTATAGAATTGGTCCCTTTGAAGTGGAGAGCGCCCTAATGACCCATCCGGCAGTGGTTGAATGTGCGGTGACCGGGGCACCGGACGAGATTCGGGGACAGGTGGTGAAGGCCACCATTGTTTTGGCGGCCGACCAGGAGCCCTCAGAAGCACTCAAACAAGAGATTCAGGACCATGTCAAAAAAATAACTGCGCCCTATAAATACCCGCGCATCATTGATTTTGTGAAGGAGCTCCCCAAGACCATCAGCGGCAAAATCCGCCGCGTAGAAATAAGGGGCGAGGATACAAGTGCCCGGACTTAGTAGGGTTAAACTTCCTTCTGCACCCGCACGGATATATACACTGTGCGTGCTCAATTAAAGGCGTTCGCAGAGTTTTATAAACCGTTCATTCTCTCAAAAAGACGTTCGCGCGGTTTTGTAAACCGTGCGTGCGCAATTTCTATTACAGATATTTGTCATTTGCAATGCCCAAAAAATAACCTACCTTGATTGTCATCTGATGATTGCGTTCGCGCGGTTTTGTAAACCGTGCGTCTCAATTAGACACATTCTCAATTAAAGGATCATGCAAAAGCAACAATCAAAGGCGCCCTTTCATTATGGTGAAGACTTGATGACCATTGGCATTGCGTTACTTCTGGCCAGAGGTCAACAAAAAGGCATCCTGTCGGCCGCCGCACGCAAAAAAGTGCAGGACAACCGACAAGTGGTAGAAAACATTGTCCATCAAAAAAAGCGCGTTTACGGCATCAACACGGGCTTTGGTCCGCTGTGTACCACGCTGATTGACGAGGAAGACACCAAAAAGCTTCAATACAACTTACTGATGAGCCACAGTGTGGGCGTTGGCCAACCCATTAACAAGGAGATCGCCAAACTCATGCTGATTCTAAAGGCGCACGCACTGGCCAAAGGCTATTCCGGCATTGCCGTGGAAACCTTGCAACGCATTATGTGGCACATCGATCAGGATGTGATTCCCTGCGTACCGGAGCAAGGATCGGTGGGCGCCTCGGGCGACCTGGCGCCATTGGCCCATCTCTTTCTGCCACTGATTGGTCTGGGTAAATTATGGCAGAACGATCAGGCCAAACCGGCCGCAGAGGTTTTAAAAAACCTGGGCATGTCTCCGATTGAATTGGGACCCAAAGAAGGTCTGGCACTGATCAACGGCACGCAATTCATGAGTGCCCACGCCATAGCCATTGTGGAGCGGCTGCAAAACTGCATGGACCATGCCGACATCATTGCGGCCATCAATCTGGAAGCCATGATGGGCTCGGTCAAGAGCTTTGATGCAGAATTGCACGCCTTACGTCCCCACTCTGGCAGCGTTTATGTGGCAGAACGTATGCGGGAACTCCTGAAGGGCTCCGAAATAGTGGAATCGCACCGTAACTGCACCCGCGTTCAGGATCCCTATTCCCTGCGTTGTATTCCTCAGGTGCACGGTGCCTCCCGCAACGCCTGGCTGCACTTGAAGGAAACCACCCTGACAGAGATCAATGCGGTCACCGACAATCCCATTATCTTCTCGGAGGACAAGACCATTAGTGGGGGACTGTTTCACGGTCAGCCCATCGCCATGCCCCTTGATTATGCCGGACTGGCAGCGGCGGAGCTGGGGAATATCTCGGACCGGCGCATTTACCTTTCCATGACCGAAAGCGTACCGGGCTTGCCCAAGCTGTTGATGACACACACCGGACTCAACTCCGGCTTCATGATTCTGCAATACACCACAGCAGCGCTGGTTAGTGAAAACAAAAGCCTGTGTTTCCCGGCGAGTGCCGACAGCATACCAACCTCTCTGGGTCAGGAAGACCATGTGAGCATGGGCTCCATCAGCGGACGAAAATCCCTGCAAATAGTCGGTAATCTTGAAAAGATCCTGGCCATTGAACTCATCACAGCGGCACAAGGCTACGACTTTCGAAAACCCCTCAAATCGGGCCTCCTCGTTGAAGAAGCGCACCAACTCATCCGCAGCCATGTCTCTTTTACTGAGAACGACCGTGTTTTTGATGAAGATATTGCCTATGCCATCGAGCTGATCCAGTCCAAAGGCCTGATTCAGCACCTCAATCAAGTGGCCGGACAAGTCCCTTTCAACTTTGAAAACGAAGCCCATGAAGTATTCGGAATTTATTGATACCTATGCCAGGCACCCCGTATACCAGGCACCTACCGGCAGCAGGCTGCACGCTAAGTCCTGGCAGACCGAAGCACCTTTGCGCATGCTGCTGAATAACCTCCATGCCGAGGTGGCGGAAGATCCGGCCAACCTGATTGTTTATGGTGGCACGGGACAGGCAGCACGCAATCCCGAGGCCGTGAAAGAAATCATCCGCATCCTGCTGGAAATGGACGAGCACCACTCCCTGCTGGTGCAGTCGGGCAAGCCCATCGGGTTGGTCCGCTCCCACCCCTCAGCCCCTAGGGTACTCATCGCCAACAGCAATCTGGTACCCGCATGGGCCACATGGGAGCATTTTAAGGAACTCCAATCACGGGGTCTCATGATGTACGGCCAAATGACGGCCGGCAGCTGGATTTACATAGGCTCTCAAGGTATTTTGCAGGGCACATGGGAGACGTTTGTGGAATGCGGCAAGAAATATTTTACGGGTGATTTGAAGCACCGACTCATTGCCTCAGCGGGCTTAGGCGGCATGGGGGGCGCACAACCATTGGCGGCTACCATGGCAGGCGCTTGTTTTTTGGGTGTTGACGTAGATCCCGAGCGCATCAAAAAACGCTTGCAGACCAACTACATTGACCGCATGACCTGCGACTATGAAGAGGCCAAACAATGGGTGCTGGCGGCCCGCGATAAAGGGGAGGCGCTGTCGGTGGGACTGGTCGGTGACATCGGTGATGTACTGGAGCTGTTGCTGCGCGACAACATTACACCAGATATTCTGACCGACCAAACTTCGGCCCACGATCCGGTGAACGGTTATGTGCCCAACGGACTGTCACTTCAGGAGGCCCTGGAGCTAAGAAAAAACGACCCCCAAACTTATAAAGAACGCTCCCTCAAAAGCATGGCGCGACACGTGGGTTTTATGCTACAACTCCAAGCGCGTGGAAGTGTTACCTTCGACTATGGAAACAACCTGCGGGAATTTGCCCGTCAGGGCGGCGAATCCCATGCCTTCGACTACAAGGGTTTTATTCCGGAGTTTATCCGTCCCCTCTTTTGTGAGGGACAAGGACCCTTTCGCTGGGTAGCTCTATCAGGCGATCCGGAAGACATTTATGCCACCGACCAGGCCCTGATGGAACTGTTCCACGACAACACCCACCTCATTCACTGGCTCACAGAGGCACGGAAGAAAGTGTCATTTCAGGGACTGCCCAGCCGCATTTGCTGGCTGGGCATGGGCGACCGGGAAAAAGCGGGCCTGTGCTTCAACGAGCTGGTGAAAAGCGGTCGGGTCAAGGCCCCCATCGTCATCGGTCGCGACCACCTCGACTGCGGATCGGTGGCCTCCCCCAACCGGGAGACGGAGGCCATGATGGACGGCAGCGATGCGGTGTCGGACTGGCCCTTACTGAACCTAATGGCCAATACGGCTGGTGGTGCCACCTGGGTCTCTTTTCACCATGGCGGCGGCGTGGGCATGGGTTATTCCCAGCATGCCGGCATGGTGGTGCTGGCCGATGGCAGCGACCGGGCGGCGGAGTGCCTGTCACGTGTGCTATACAACGACCCGGCTATGGGCATTTTTCGCCATGCAGATGCCGGCTACCGATCGGCCCAGGAAAACCGGGAAAGCTTAAATCTTTAAAACAAATACTTATTATAAGTACTTGAGGATTAAAAAAAACTATAAAATAGGGATAGATGATACTGATCGGACCTTTTAAACAGCTGGTGACCATGGCCGAACTGCCTGAGAGGGGAGCGCTATCGGACCACCAGCTCCAGATCATTCCCAATGGCGGCGTGCTGATCGCCAAAGGCCACTTTCAGGCCGTGGGTGATTTTGAGCAACTAAAATCTGAGGCCAACCCCTCTTCCATCCAGTTCATGGACCAGGACCTCGTGGCCTTTCCGGGATTGATCGATGCCCATACGCACATCTGCTGGGCGGGTTCACGGGCGAGTGATTACGCCGCGCGCCTCTCGGGACAAAGCTATCAGGAGATAGCTGCCAGGGGAGGCGGCATCTGGAGCACCGTGACCCAGACCAGGGCAGCCACCTTTGAACAACTGACTGATCTCACCGACCATCGTGCCCAGAACTTGCTGAAACAAGGCATCACCACCATTGAAGTGAAAAGCGGTTATGGCTTGTCGGTGGAACATGAGCTCAAAATACTGCAGGCCATTGCCCAGGCAGACACCTTGTGTATACCACAACTGATACCTACTTGTCTGGCCGCCCACATGCTGCCCCATGATTTTGAAGGTTCTGAAGCGGACTATCTCAGCAATCTGGTCCACCACCTGCTACCCAAAGCCATGAAGCAAAGCCTGGCCAACCGGGTGGACATTTTCGTGGAAAAGGTTGCTTTTTCAGCCACTGCCGCTAAAAACTATTTGCTAAAGGCCAAAGCCATGGGCTTTGACCTGATCATTCACGGCAACCAGTTTACCTCAGGTAGCGTGCAACTGGCCAACGACGTGGAAGCCTTGAGCATTGACCATCTGGAAACCACACCACCCGATGAAATCCTGGCTCTGGCCAAAGGCAACACCATACCAATTGTGCTGCCGGGAGCGTCTATCGGGCTGGCAGAACCTTTTGCGCCGGCCCGTCAATTACTCGATGCGGGCACTTCTTTGGTCATTGCCTCCGACTGGAACCCAGGATCGGCACCCATGGGCAACCTGCTGGTGCAGGCAGCCATTCTGGGGGTAGCTCAGAAACTAACGATGGCCGAGACCTGGGCTGCATTAACCATAAGGGCAGCACGGGCCTTGAAATTAAATGACCGTGGCTGCATCCAACGGGGACATCTGGCCGACCTCATCGCTTTTCCCACCCGTAATTATCAGGAAGTCTTGTACCATCAGGGGCAAATGCTTCCCGAAAAAATTTGGAAAAATGGTATTTTAACCAAATAAACTCAAGCCTCATGGACCAAATAATTGAATGCGTACCCAACTTTAGTGAAGGCAATAACCCGGAAACGATCCGACAAATTACAGAGGTCATACAGTCCGTTGACAAGGTCCGGCTTATTGATGTAGATGCCGGTAAAGCCACCAATCGAACGGTGGTTACTTTTGTGGGGCCTCCGGCGGCCGTCTGCGAAGCAGCATTTTTAGCGGTTCAAAAAGCCGCTCAACTCATTGACATGCGCACCCATAAAGGGGCCCATCCCCGCTTTGGCGCCACTGATGTGCTGCCCCTGGTACCGGTCAAAGGTATCAGCATGGAAGAAACCGCCAGTCTGGCCCGCCAGCTGGCACAACGCATTGGTGAAGAACTCCATATCCCGGTCTATTGTTACGAAAACGCCGCCTTCGAAGAAAAAAGAAAAAATTTGGCCAACTGCCGCTCAGGCGAATACGAAGGCTTATCGCAAAAGCTAAGTCAGCCAGAATGGAAACCAGATTTTGGTCCGGCACTCTTTAATGAAAAAGTAGCCAAATCAGGCGCTACCGCCGTAAGCGCCAGAAATTTTTTGGTGGCCTACAACATCAATCTGAACACCACCTCTACCAGATGGGCCAATGCCATTGCCTTTGACATCCGTGAAAAAGGACGGGTAAAAAGAGAGGGTCATCCGCTCACCGGCAAACCCTTGAAGGATGCCAACGGGCAACCAGTTTTCCAACCCGGTCTGCTGAAAGGGGTCAAGGGCATAGGCTGGTACATCGAAGAATATGGCATTGCGCAGTTATCCTTCAATATCACCGACATTAACCAGACCACCATTCATCAAACATTCGAAGCGGCGTGCCAACGCGCTGAAGTACGTGGCATTCGGGTGACCGGCTCCGAACTGGTAGGCGTGGTGCCACTGCAGGCCATGTTGGATGCAGGACGCCATTTTCTCCACAAACAAAGGCGCTCGGCCGGGGTGTCCGACGAGGAGTTGATTAAAATTGCAGTGAAGTCGCTCGGATTGGATGAACTGGGGCCTTTTGATCCTGAAAAGAAAATTATTGAATATCTGATCGAAGATCCTGTGTCTAATCAATTAGTTAATAGTTCAGTACGGAATTTTATCGAAAACACCGCCTCCGAATCTCCTGCTCCTGGAGGGGGTTCGGCTTCCGCTTGCATGGGGGCCATGGGGGCGGCCCTGGGTGTTATGGTGGCCAACCTGTCGGCCCACAAAAGAGGCTGGGACGAGCAATGGGAGATCTTTGCCCAATGGGCCGAAAAAGGTAAAGCCTATCAGGACCAGTTGCTACAACTGGTGGATGAAGACGCCAATGCTTTCAATGCCATCCTATCTGCCTTTCAGCTACCAAAAAACACAGAGCATGAAAAGCGGCATCGACAAGATGCCATTCAAAACGCCACGCGCTATGCCATAGAAGTCCCGCTAAAAGTCATGCAACTGAGCTACCAATCCATGGAAGTAATGAAAGTGATGGCCGATTTGGGAAATCCCAATTCGATCTCCGATGTTGGTGTGGGCGCCATAGCAGCCAGGGCGGCGGTAATGGGAGCAGCACTGAATGTTCGAATAAATGCCAATGAGTTTAGTGATAAAAACTATATAGACAGTATTTTAAATATCGTTACAGAAATCATTACTAAAACTAATCAACTGGAAGAAGAAATTTTGACCATTGTGTACCGCCAAATGCAGAGCTAAAGCAAATTAATGGATAATAGGATTAAACTACCTCCTTTCAGCACGATTGAAAATAATATTACTAGAATAGTTTTACAATCAGATTGATTAAACCAACATCATCCCGGGATGATTGCCCGTAATACAGCGGCCTCCGGCAGGCGTTACCACAAAGGTGTTTTCAATGCCTACCATACCTATGCCAGCGATGCCCTTTTTTGGCTCCACGGCAAAGACCATATGCTCCTGCAAAGGTTCATCAAAGCCTTTAGCTAAAACGGGTAACTCATCAACTGTCAAGCCAATGGCATGGCCCAAGAATTTTACTTGTCGTTGGCCGTAGCCCATAAAATTCTTTACAAACTGGGGATTTAAACTAGCCATAATGGATTCATAAATCTCAGACGGCCTATTGCCCGGCTTTAACTGATCAGCTATTTTGTGCTGAAGATCAACGCATTGCTTGTGGACATTTAACACTTCTTCGGGTAGCTTTCCGCCAAACTGATATACCATGGTTTTATCAGTATGATAGCCATTAACCCCAACGGCCATGTCCACAAAAACAAGCTCCCCTTTTTTCAACCGTCGCTCACGACTGCCCAATCCGGGCATGGCAGGACTCATGCCATAGTTACCTCCGGGTCCGTTAAAACTGGTGGGATAAAGCGAGCT
The DNA here is from genome assembly GCA_002412555.1 of Marinilabiliaceae bacterium UBA5213. Lineage (GTDB taxonomy): Bacteria > Bacteroidota > Bacteroidia > Bacteroidales > Marinilabiliaceae > Geofilum. Next base: position 12,661 of record DHVH01000287.1, read on the forward strand.
CTCGCCAAAACCAATCTGCCCAACCATCATCTCGGTATCAAACATGCTGAATCGGGCTACGCCTTGATGCCCCTCTTCCAACATCGCCTGGTATAAAGCCCCGGCCAATTCCAACTCACTCATGCCTTCACGTAGAATTGTCGGCATGCGCACTTCAAGCACCCGCTGGTGTACGGCTCCGGCTTGTTCCATATAATCCAACTCCCAGATGCTTTTTACCGCCCGCGTCATTGCCAGTTGAAAGTCCAATGATTTATACGCTGAAAACGGGAAGTGCTTTTGAAAGCGTTGATACATCGCTAAGGGGACAAACTCCGTCTCCAAGTAGACGACTTTGGGAAGTTGTGGATAGGCCACTGCAACCTCGCGATAACTTTCCATTGGATGGATGGATGGAAAGAGCGACTCATCCATGGTGCGCTCATAACTGCGACGCGCCCATAGGGTGGCCGACTTTCCCCGCTCAATCAGTAACATGCCCTCCGGCATGCTTCCGGTGAAATAAAGCAGATTGATCTTACTAAAAACCAACGCCATTTCCCATTCAGGATGGCTCAAAGTCATCTGCTCCTGAAAACGCTGCATGCGTTGATTCAATTCAGACAAAGGGACTTGATGACACATCGTTATATTTTTTATTTGACTCATGTACCTAACAATATTGTAAAATTATCTGAAGTCATAATTCAATTAAACACTTTAAAATATTAATTATTAATAGTTTATTTTCCAAGAAATATGACCGAGATTAAAAAACTTTTCTAGCGTATATTCTTCTGCTTCCTCAGATGTTAATTGATGCGACCAACCAACACGTCGATCATATGTGGCACCGGGACCCTCATTTTGATACTCTGCATACCAAACAGTTTCGTCACGGTGGGTGCCCGCCCAGTTGCTCCAACCTTCAGGTAGAATATGACCACCCAAACGACATTTAACAAAAACCACTTTGGCAAAGTCGCGCCAGGGTCGACCAAGGAAAACTGCATCAATCCCTACATCGGCAGTTAATTCACTCTCTAGAAATAAATAGCCATAAGGTATTTGCTCCGGTGTGCTGGCAGCCGTGATATAAGAAGAGCTTTTGCTGTGAATTTGACAACGGTAGAATGCAGCAGTGGCCTCTCCAAAAATAAAATCGGTGGTACCTTCAATGTAACACGCATGAAAAAACTGCCTTGCCCCTTCTCCAGCTGCGTAAACCGTATCCTGATGCCCCAGGAAACTGCAATTCTCAAAATGGCAGCGATCGCCCTCCACATGCAAAGCAACTGCTTGCCCTACTGGTCCGGAGGAGTTCTCAACCGTAATGTTCTTCATGGTAAAATCATTGGACTCTACTTTAAGCGTATAGGTATGAAAAGTGCTGTTGCGTCCTAAATCCATTTTATTGAAATAATCACCATAAGTAATAATAGTATACTCCTTACTTTCACCTATTAAAGACAAATGAGTATTCCAGGAGTATACGCGCACCTTTTCATTATAAACCCCATTTTTAATAAAAATAAAAATGGGCTGATCGGGGAAAGCTTTGGAGGCATTAATGGCAGACTGGATGGTAGTAAAATCTCCTGATCCGTCGCTGGCGACCGTAAAGTCGTAGGACAGTTCCGCCTTTATCGGCCCTACCAATATAAACCAAAGAAAAAGGCAATAACAAACCTTAAATTGTTTATGGATATACATGCTATTTATAATTGTTTATCAAAAACTTATTATAACAAATAAAAAAAATTCCGAAACAGAAAAACTGACAAGGTTTTTTCAAAAGTTAAGCTAAAGATAATCAGTTTAGATGTAAATAAACATCCTGAAGGCCATTTATAAGCCTGGCAAAATCCTACGGATAACCTTTGTCTGGCATTTAAAAAGGGGACCTGCTTTGTAAAATGCATCGAGATGCTTATTTTTGTTATGGTTCAGTGTTCTTTTTTGTATATTCAACTGCAAAGCTATGAAGTCTTCCGTTTTATTGATAGCCTCATTTTTGCTGGGCATATCCCAACCTTCCCAAGCCAAACAAAACGAAGTGGATTCCCTGCTTTTGGTACTCGACAAGGAATTGAAAAACAGAGCACACTACACTCAACAAAGAGAAGCCAGAATTGACTTTTTAAAGGAAACTCTGGCTGAAAGCAGCAATATACAAAACCAGTATACCATTAATTACAAACTTTTCGAGGTCTACCAACCATTTGTTTGTGATTCAGCAATTTTCTACCTGGAGCGCAATCTGAACTTGGCCAAAAACTTTGAAGATATGTACGCTTATCATGAGACTGAAATACATTTGGCTCATCTGCTTTCCTCAAGTGGGATGTACAAGGAAGCGGTAGATATTTTAGATAACGTGCCTCTGGAAGCCCTGCCAAGAAATTTAGAACTTCAACTGTTCCACGCCTATGATCATGTCTATGGTGAGTTGGCCTTTTATTCACGATCGGAACTGCTTAAAACCAATTACTACAGAATTGCCCGCCAATATAAAACCAAACTTTTCCAGATGCTTGATACCAAATCAGACCTGTATCTAAGCATGCTGGAAACCAACTATCGTGATTCTGGCAACATCGATTTGGCGCTGAGGGCCAATGATAAAAGAATGGCCCAGATCGCACCAGATGATCCGCTTTATGCGCTGGTTACCTTTCACCGTTCATTGGCTTACAAACAACAAAATGATCCTGTTTCGAGGAAAAAATACCTCATTCTATCAGCCATTTCTGACACCCGGTCGGCCATTAAGGACAATGCCTCCATTACGCTCTTGGCCAATATCCTGTTCGAAGAAGGCGACCTCAAAAGAGCATACAACTACATCAGATACGCCATGGATGATGCTAATTTTTACAATGCCAAACTAAGAAATGCCCAGGTTTCAGAGATTCAGCCCATTATAGACCGCACCTACAATGTTCGTAACGAGCAGCAAAAACAACAACTGCGTCTGTTCTTGGGCTTATCCGTCCTGCTGTTCCTTTTCTCCATAGTCTCACTCTGGATTATTTACACACAAAAAAGAAAGCTGCAAAAAGCTCACGGCAAGGTGAAAATCTATAATAGCCAGTTACAGCAACTGAACTACGACCTTAATGAGGTCAACTTCCGGTTAAAGCACGTCAATAGCAGTCTTGCTGAGGCCAACCACGTTAAGGAAGAGTACATCGGTTTGTTTTTGAGTATCTGTTCTACCTACATCGACAAAATGGAAGAAATGCGCAAAATGGTTAACCGGGAAATTACCAAAGGGCGGGTAGCTGAACTATTAACCTACACCAAATCCGGCAGCTTCATCGACAATGAACTCAAGGAGTTCTATAACAACTTCGACAACACCTTTTTACATCTTTATCCCAACTTTGTCAAAGAATTTAACAACCTACTACAACCACAGGAACGCATAGAGCTAAAACCTGGAGAAATGCTGAATACAGAACTCCGAATATTTGCGCTCATCCGGTTAGGAATTCCTGATAGTTCCAAAATTGCTGGGCTACTCCGCTACTCCGTCAACACCATCTATAATTATCGGGCAAAAATCAAAAGCAAATCCATTGTACAGCGAGACGACTTTGAGAAACTGGTTATAGCAATTAATGCGCCTAATAAAGAAGAGACCAATTAAGAGGCTTAGTTAAAGTATAACTTTAATGCTTTTTGGGCAAAACACCATTTCCAGATATCTTTCAAAAATTACATTTTTAAACACTTTCAGCGCTTACGATCTTTCCTATCCCATCCACTTTTTTTATAAACCCTCTTTTATTCAAATGGCTATTTAATAGCATTTTACACTATAAAATGCCATCCTGATATCCACATTACACCTCATCTGAATTGACGGCATCATTCGCAACTAATATCTTTGATTTGTTAAAATTTGCTAAAACAATCAATCGAAAAACGAATGAAAAAGACAAAATCGATGAAACGTCAATGGATCATTACCATGACCTTTTTTATGATGCTTCTGTCAGGCCACAACTTAATGGCTCAGAACATTACCATCAATGGTCAAGTACTCGACACAACGGGAGAGGCATTACCCGGCGTAACCGTATGGATTAAGGGAAGCCAAACAGGAGCCATTACCAATCCTATGGGGGAATATACGATCTCAGCCAATAAAGGAGATGTGTTGGTTTTCTCTTTTATAGGCTATACCAATGAAGAAAGATTAGTGGGTGAGACTTCAACCATTAATGTTATTCTAACTTCAGATATGATTGGCTTAGATGAAGTTGTAGTAATTGGCTACGGCTCTGTAAAAAGAAAAGATGTGACCACCGCCATTTCAACGGTATCGACGGATGATTTGGATCAACGTCCCATTAACATGGTTTCACAGGCTTTACAGGGTAAAGCAGCCGGGGTATCGGTTACCCGTCCCAACGGGGAACCAGGCGCAGGCATGGTAATCCGGGTAAGGGGTACCACCTCTGTCAACGGCAGCAACGATCCCTTATATGTGGTGGATGGTGTTCCCATGACGGATATTGCCTTTTTATCAGCCAATGACATTGAAAGCATCCAGATATTGAAAGATGCTTCGTCCGCAGCCATTTACGGTTCAAGAGCTGCCAACGGTGTAGTGATTATCAGTACCAAAACCGGATCGGTTGACAAAGCCAGAATTACGCTATCCGCACATACAGGGGTGACCCGTCTGGCCAATAAAATTGATCCCCTCAATGTGAATGAATATCGCGAACTGTTGAGTGACATGGGCTCGACCATTGTTTTGCCAGGCAATTTGCGCGACCAGACCGACTGGTATGAGGAAACCTACCAAACAGCCAGAACAGAAAACTACCAGGTGTCGGTCTCCAATGCCACCGACAAACTAAGCTACTACATTTCGGGTGGGTACACGCAGGAAGAAGGGATCATCAACGTGGCCT
>DHVH01000176.1 GCA_002412555.1 Marinilabiliaceae bacterium UBA5213
GCGACTAAAGGATGACCTTCAATTCTTTCTGTTTCAGCACATGCCAACAGATATTTGTGTTGGAAGTTTTGTGGCGAACTGCCCGCCCAAATTTCTAAAAGTGCCTTAATCCGGTATATCTCCTGATGCCAAACATTCTGTGTGTCATCAGTTTGCTGTGCGTAGAGTGCGGTAATCACCAGTAATTTGTTAACCGCATCCTCCGGCCATGGTAAAAGGCCCTGAGTACCTACTGAATAAAGGATGGGATCGATTTCTTTGGTTAAGGCCAGTGCTTCATCATACTGGTTAAACAGGTAATGACCGAAGGTTTTCAATATTTTATAGATGCAGGTTACCTGAATGTTTTGGTGAGCGGCCACTATGGCCAGGTAGCCCTCATCAATACCCACCAAATTGTTTTTGAAATCGGGAGTCTTACCCGTCATGGCTTTGAACACGCTTAATCCACCGTTGAACAAGTCAATGGCCCATTGGTTGTGCCGTGTAAGACTGAAATTGAGCGATTGTTCGGTTTCAATTATCAAAGTTTCCAGATTAACACCCTGGTAAAACCTGCAATACATGTTATGGCCGAAGGCATAGGCTGCATACTGGAGATTTCCCGATCTCAGGCCTGTTTCGTAAGCATCTGTATAATCGTTGGATCCATGTTTAAGGTGTTTGAACCAATGTCTGATGGAACTGCCAACCATTAAATAGTAAACGCTCTGATCGGTAGGCGAGGTAAACTGTTCTGTCATTAGGCGTTTAGCGAGATCGCTAAACGCTTTGGCCAGAGTGTAATCATTATCGACCCAACCCACCAGGCCTCCAAAAGCTGTGTGACTGTATCCGACCTGAGGAATATTGCCATGTTGGATGGTGTATTTGACCACCAGAGGCACAATCACACTCCATAATTTTTGGTGTGCCCGGTAACAGGGCGGCCCCATGGTAATAAGGAGACTACAGATCATTAGCATCTCCGGATCACTCATTTTTGGGAGTTCGCCCAAGGATGCTACTGTTTTGCTTTTGAGTAGGTGGCGGACTTCAGCTATTTCTTTGTCGCGCGCTGCAGCAAATTCTCCTTCAGGCAATACAATTCCCAATTCATTAAGGGCCCATTTGCCGGCATTGATGGCGTCCTGATATCTGGCCTGAAGTGTGTATTGGGTAATTAGCAGGTTGTATATTTCTGCCTTTTCCAGGGCGTTTTTGGAAAGATTAACGGCTTCCTTAATTAATTCCTCTCCTTTTTCCTGGTGGTCTTCAATAAACTCGCAATTAGCATGGTCCTTCAGAAAATTGATGTAAAAATCATGATGATGATCCAATAAATAATTCTGAACCTTGAAAAAGTCGATGAGCTTATTCGTTTTTCGGTAGTGTTGCAGTGCCGTACGATAGGCCGCAGCTGCAAAAGCTTTGCGGGCCACTTTTACATTAAGCATTATCAGTTTCACTTGCTCGTCAATACCAACGGTCAATTCGTAAGCCGCATTCATAAGGTTGGTTACTTCAAAAAGGTTGGCAGTGAGCTGCTTTTCAGGAAGTTGAGCCAACATAAGTTGCCCAATTTGATAAAAGAGGGGCGGTTGCTCGCGGGCATCAATCAAAGAGAATGCTGCCTGTTGCAATTTGTCGTGTTTAAATATATAGGAATTGGCGTGATCCTCATTCACAAGAGCTAAATTATCTTCATGATCTGATAAGGGCACAATGATTTCCTTAGCTTCATCAGAGGCTAGAAAATCTTGGCATTCCTGAAGCGTCTTTTTGCTGACAATGCTGAAAATTTGTAGATTGAATCGGTTACCCAGACAGGCAGCATAGAATAATAACAGTTTGGTTGATGCAGAGGCATTTTGGAGTTGGCTGACAAAAAGGGTTACTACCTCTTTAGGTATTTCTATTTTGTGCTCGCCATCTGAATGCCACTTCCAGCAGTTATCCGCTTGGTTGAACCTGAGCATGTTAGATTCATATAGATAAAGCAAGGCCGATTTTACGAAGAAAGGATTGCCCTTTGTCTTTTCATGAATAATATGAGCGAGCTCTTCTAAACGATGCGTTTCTGGCAGAAGGGTGTCTTTCAGAAAATGATAAACATGCTGATAGGTCAAATTGTGTACCTCAATTCTTTTGAAGGGGATCTCATTCAGTTGCATCTCGTTGAGTGTGCCCATTAAGGGATGGTTAATGTCCACCTCATTTTGGCGGTAGGCAACAATAAGCATCAGGTAGCGCAGTTCAGTACCTATTTGCAAATTTTTGAGGAGTTCAATAGAGGCCATATCCGCCCACTGCCAGTCGTCGATGAACAATACAAGTGGATGTTCTGGTAGCGAGATGGCTTTAATTAACTTATGAACTAAGGCATAAAAACGATGGCGTGCTTCCTGGGGACTAACCATTGCCAGTTCTGGTTGCTTTCCAAGTAATTTTTCAAATTCAGGCACCAAGTCTGTCAGCACCTGACCGAGTGAGCCCACCGCTTTTCGTATAAGGTGAATGAATTTGTCTCGGATGAGCTGGTCTTCAACTACCAGGGATCTATAAAAATTCACCAGTGCCTGGCGAAACGCAAAATAGGGAATGTCCTTTTGGTATTGTTCAAATTTACCACTGATAAAAAAGCCATTATTGATTTTGACAGGTCGCTTTAGGATTTGAATGAGCGATGTTTTTCCGGCACCGGAAACACCCGGCACTGACAGTACTAATCCTTCACCCTTGCCTACGCGATTAAACAGCCTGATGAGCTGAGCACTTTCAATGTTTCTGCCATATAACTTGTTGTTGATAATCAGCTTCTTGCTTTCTGTCGCCCCCATATTGTTTTCGCCCATAGTGGTTACATTGAATAAATTGGCGGACTCCTGAAACGGTTGCTTTGTTTCCTGATAGCCCCATTTGACCAAGGGCCTAAGATAATAATTTCTTTAGCAAGAAAAGGAAAATTATTTTGTTGAGGTAGGGATGGGGTTTGACAAAGCGATTGCAGTCAGGTGGTTGTTTTTAACCTGGTTAAATAATGTTTGGGTGTTGTTAGTATTATTTTGATAGGAGGTTTTAGGTGTGCATTGATTTCTACAACCGTTAACCAGGGATTTCTGCCCCGGTTAACGATTTATTTTTGGGAACAATGATTAGTCAACCCTATCAGAATTGGTTACCACTCTGTAACACTTTCCTTTGTGTCTAGCCAGGCGGCCATGTTCATAACCAGGTAATTCCAATTTTGAAATCCCTTATTAAGCACAGGCATGCCAGAGTCAGGCAAATAATACTCATGTAAAGCTCCATTTTTTTCAAAATCCCGACCAAAAAGCATGATGGTTTTTTCCGCCATCTCCTGGGCTTCATCTTCATATCCATAATTGAGTAGACTGCGAAACACAATGTAATTAGATATTCCCCAAATTGGGCCAAGCCATGATGAAGGGTTTCCTGTGGCTCTGACATCATACATTTTTTCCAGTTTAGATAGCGTTCGAATACCATAATTGCTGTTTAGGGTAGTGGTATCATTGAAATGCACCATCATTCTTTCAGCTTGTTCTTCGGTGGCAATACCTGCCCACATAGCCATAAAGCCAGTCCATGAGTGTATGCGTTGAATGAGGCAGTCGTAGGTTCTTGGACCACCTGAATGAAGCGTTTTACCTTTTTCGGGAATTTTAATCGGCATTAGATTCAAGTCAACACTATAAAAATACCCCGTCCATTCGTCCCAACAGTGTTCTTGAATGGCGTTCTTAACAGCCTCTGCTTCTTTTTTGTAGAAAACGCCTGTTTCTGCCATGTTTAGCCGCTCGCACAAATATTCCATGGCAGTGAGTTCTTTGTACATCAGGCAATTAAGAAAGATGTTGGCAGAGCTTCTCTCTGGTCTGTAGAAAGTGGCCGGGTCGTTATCAACTCCTATGGCCACATCATCAAACCAAAAATAGAGTCCGGTGGCTCTATGTTTTTGATGATGGATATAGTGGTTGACAAAATATTGCAAATCTGCAAATTTCGGCAATAGCCAGTCGGCATCTCCGTCATTGTTTTTAATAATAAATGCAGCTTGCTGAGCCAACATAGGTTTATGTTTGTTAACAGCATGGGGATTTTCCGGCAGAAACTCACGTAAGGGTGGCGAATTGTGAGAAATCATTATCGGAACCCAACCATTATGTTGGTAATTCAAGAAGTTTAATACGCATCCCTGTTGGTAAGTTCTGGCTTCCAACTGGTCTTTCTCAGTGCCATTGTCTTTTACAATTTGTTCCAGGGCAATGCTCGTAAACCAGGAATCCCAATCCCATAACTGAGTCGCATACTCATTACTTCCCGGTGTTATGTAAGGGTATTCCAGAACGCCCTTGGGCGCTTTAAACATTCCTTTATAATCCTGGACAATGTGTTCTCTACAAATTTGTTTGTATTTCTCTACGTCTTTAGGCGTATAGTTTTGGCTGTAAAATGTTTGGGGTAGGAGTATTAAGAATAGCAGGCTTAAGTTTCTCATTGAATTTTTTTATTAGGTCTTTAATATTTATTTTTCAGTGTGAAACTACGAAGAAAGGACGTTCTAATTTTTCTTTTGGAGCTGGTTTCACCAGATCTTTCCGAAACCGTTCCCGGTTGATTGGGGGTAAAATATAAAAATATTTAAATACCCTATTTTGATTTATAGCTATGTTTACAACTCTTAACTAATTGATGCGATTATGCCCTTGTTATTTGTGTTTATTGGTATTGCTCTTTTATTGGTGTTAATGCTGAAGTATAAGTTTGATGCTTTCTTTTCACTATTAATAACTGCCTTTTTTGTAGGTGTGTTAAATAAAATGGAGATAGTGAGCATTCTGGATTCTATATTGCTTGGGATTGGTGACACAATGGGCAACATTATTCTTATATTGGTTTTCGGTGCCATGCTTGGAAAATTAATTGAGACCAGCGGCGCAGCACATGTTATTGCCAGTCGATTAATTGAGATATTCGGCGAAAAGTATATTCAGTATGCTATTCTGGTCACGGCTTTCTTAGTTGGACTGCCAATGATGTATAATGCCAGCTTCCTGGTGTTGATACCGCTCGTTTATACTTTGGCATCAACTACCAAAATCCCCTTACTATATATAGGTATTCCTTTATCAGCGACTTTGTCCATTGCCCATGGCTACCTGCCACCTAGTCCGGCACCTGTATATGTATCATTTGTTTTCGGTGCGGACATCAATCAGGTTCTTCTGTTAGGATTGGTTCCGGTAATTCCTGCCTGTCTTCTTTCCGGCATATTGTTGTCGCGTTTTTTTCGGAAAATAAATGTGAAACCCCCACCGGCTCTTTACCAGGAAAGAACCTTTGAACCTTCCGAATTACCAAGTTTACGCCTGAGTATTCTTGTAACCATATCTCCTGTATTGCTCATGTTAATTGGCGCTATTATTGATTTGAGCATTGGGGTTGGTGTCGATTATAAAACGGTTTTTATTGGGACTTTTGGTGATGGTCTTATAAGTAGCTGGTTATCTGATTTATTGTATCTGTTCAAGTTCTTAAGTGATGCTAATATGGCCCTCTTTACAGCTGTAATTATTGGCATATTTTCACTGGGATTTAGAAAGGGCGATAAAATGCCTGATGTAATGATGAATTTATCCAAATCGGTGAGCAGTGTGGCCATGATCATTTTGATTATAGCGGCAGGCGGTGCCTTTAAGCAAGTGCTGACCGATAGTGGGGTTGCCGAATACATTAAGGGTGTGGCCTCCGGTATTGATTTTAACCCCTTGATACTCGCCTGGGTTGTGGCTGCCATTATACGACTGGCAATTGGTTCTGCAACAGTAGCTACCATGACCGCTGCAGGTATTATGTTGCCCGTAATGGAATCATCAGCTGTAAGTCCTGAATTAATGGTATTGGCTACCGGATCTGGCAGCCTGATGTTTTCACATTTTAATGATGTTGGTTTTTGGATGTTTAAGGAGTATTTCAATGTAACGGTTAAGCAGACCTTTGCCATTTGGACAGTTATGGAATGTATTGTGGCAATTGTGGGACTGATAGCTGTACTTGGATTGAGCTACGTTATTTAAGAATTAATGGATCAGGCCGACGCGTTTTAACCTAAAATATTAAACGATGAAATTCACATTTGTGTTGATCACAGTATGGTTGTTAGTATCCTGTACGACCGAACAACAGCCGAATCGAATTTATTATCTCAACTCCTACCATGCCGGCTATGCTTCGAGCGACGCGGTAGAAAAATTAGTAAGGGAAAAGCTTGATCGTGAAGGCTTGACATTGAAAGTCAGCTATTTGAATGGAAAGTTACTCCAAAGTGATTCGTTGAAATTGGCTCAGGCGGCTCATATACTTGAAGATATCCGGCTGTTTGAGCCGGATATTATTTTGGTTTCCGATGATGATGCCATCAAGTATGTCATTGAGCCTTATTTTGAAAATTCAGAAACACCTGTTCTTTTCTGTGGGGTTAATTGGTCAAAAGATCAATATGCGCTCAACAACGATTTAGTCAGAGGCATGTTAGAGGTTTTACCCTTGGGCGGTTGTATCGATACGGTTAAGAATTATTTCCCAGAGGTGAAAAGGATCGGTATTTTATCAGAAAACAGTGTCTCAGAGCACAGCAATAAAAGGTTGCTAGACTCGTTGTACAGGCATCGTGGTCTAACACCAAGTTATGCATTGGTGGATAGCTTTTCGCAGTGGGTGGATGCTTTTCGACATATGAACGAAACAGTTGATCTTATCTATATACCTACCAATGGAGGTATCTTAAATTGGGATGCACAGGTGGCCAAAGACCTGTTGGCAGCTGAAATTCGTGTGCCCATCATTACTTGCGAAAGTTTTATGATGTCGTATGCGGTATTTGGAATGACAAGGGTTTTGGAAGAACAGGGTGAGTGGTTAACCATGGCCGCTGATCAGTTATTGGCCGGAAAAGCTATCACTTCCATTCAAAACACGAAGAATGTCAGAGTCGAATACCATTTGAATGAAAAACTGGCTGAAGTTATAAAATTTGATCCTTCTCCAGAGTTGATGAAATCTATATATTAAAATTCGAGTATTATGAAAAAAATGTTTTCGGTATTGGTGGCATTGTTGATAGGTAACACATTAATTGCTCAAGTCAATGATTTTACTGCAATTAAGGCTGAGGTTGATTTTACCTTTAAATTACATAATTGGGACGGTTTTGGTATTAACTATGTGGAAACGGCGCAGACCTTTAATTATGAGAAAAATCCCCAGGATTATGGCGGTTTTGATGTGCTGGCAAAAACGGACAGAGACCAAATAATTGATCTGGTTTTTGGAAAGGAAGGATTACGTCCCAACATCATAAAAATGTTTCAGGATCCTTTGCATCAAAAAGAAGAGGGTGGGGCCTTTGATCATGAAACCACCACCGGCAGTATGCGCTATTTTGCCAGAAATGGCCATCGGCTGGCACAGGAGAATGGTGATCCTTTGACTGTTATTACAACCTTATATGGCCCACCGGCCTATGTTACCCAGCAAAAGATTTTAAGAGGAAGAGATCTTGATCCGGCCAAGAGTGAAGCTTTATCCAATTATATGATTAGTTGGGCACGATTTTTAAAAGAAAAGGAAGGATTACCAGTGCGCTACATCTCTATTCACAATGAGGGCGAGTCATGGTTAAGATGGCCTGAGGATGGCAGATGGGGTGATGCGCTGGAAGATGGACACGATTATAACTTTTTCTGGGATCCGCAACAGATGGCTGACATCATGATAAAGTCTGATTCTATACTAAAGGCAGACGGTTTGGACTATTTAAAGATGACCAATGGTGAACCTACGAACTGGTATAGATTCACCAATTGGGGATTTGCCAAGAAATTATTTGAAGATGAAGCGGCGCTTGATGCTACTGGTATTATTACTTCACACGGCTTTTATGTAGGCCGGCAAGAAGCTGGTCGTTGGTTTGGCCCACACAGCAGCGGTGGTATTGATTTGCTTAGAACTAAGCGACCAGACTTAAGTGCCTGGTGCACCTCCAGTGCCTGGGATGTGAAAATCAATGATACAGTGAAGGATGGACAAATTGTACGCCGCTATATAATGGATGCCGGCTTTGTTAAAGAAATTCACGGCAATATTTATGAAGCAAAAGTCAATGCCTTTATCCCCTGGGCCTTTAGTCAGAAAGCTTCAGACTGGCATAAACCTGATCCAAATCCCGGTTCTGCTGTTCGGGTTTATGATGATGGCACATGGGAAATTAAGAAAGGGTATTATTATTATAAGCAGGTTAGTCGTGCCGGACGTCAGGGCATGAGTGTGGTGATGACCAATGCCATGGATTCGGAGATAGCTCTGATTGGTTTTGCATCCAATGGTACTGGCAATCCGGATGCTTTTGTGCTAATTAATTTTGGACCCAACGATAGAAAGGTTGATGTGGAGCTAATTGGTATCGAAGGAAGCAAATTGGAGGTTTACCGCACTTCCGGTGAGGAAGTTTATGCGTATTATGAAAGCGCTCGCAAGGATAACCTTAAAGGAACTGATAACTATAAGTCCTTAGGCCTTATGGACATTATCGATGGAAAATTACCCTACCTGGCACCAGCCAATTCTGTAACTACATTTTTTGCTCATTAGTATTGTCTGTTAATGATGAATGGCCATTTTCTTTAAAAGGAGAATGGCCATTCTCCTTTGTCAGAATCATCTGGTCGAATTACGAATAACCAACTTTGTGTTAAGCACTGCCAGCTCAGCTGGCATGTTTTCGTTTTCAATTTGGTTAAATAAGAGTTTGGCAGCTGTGCGGCCAATCTCATAAATGGGTTGGTCTACTGTTGTTAACGAGGGATCTACTAAATCGGAAGCCGGTTCATTGGTAAACCCGGCTACTGCTATATCATCCGGAATCAATATTTTTTTGTCTTTAATGGCTTTCATAACGCCAAATGCTACCTCGTCGCAGACACAAAACACGGTATCTACCTGATCATCCTTTTCCAGAATATCCTTCATTAAATGGTAACTTGTTTTGGATGAGAAATCACCTTCTACGACTTCCCAATTGGACGCATCTATCTTATGTTTGTGAAGCGCATCCAAAAATCCCATTTTTCTGTTGGCGGATAATAGCAAATTAGACGGCCCACTGAAGTAAATAATTTTTCTTTTTAGGCCCTTTAACAGATGTACAGTCATGTCGTAAGCGCCGTAATAATCATTCACCACCACCTTTGAGGCTTTAATGTCTTCAATTACTCTGTTGAACATGACCAAGGGAAATCCTTTAGATTTCAAAGCTCTAATGTGCTCATTGGTACTGTTATCCTCAGCAACGGAAATGATAAAGCCATCAACTTTGGAGTTCAGAAGTGCCTTAATATTGCTTTTTTCAATTTCCATTTTCTCATTGGAGTGGCAGATCATTATGTTGTAGCCCTGTTCAAAAGCATAATCCTGGATGCCACAAATAGCTATTGAATAAAAAGGAATGTTGTAGGCCGGAATAACAACCCCAATGATTTTTGTTTGTCCCGTTTTTAAACTTCTGGCCAAGGCATCCGGCTCATAACCCGTTTCCTTGATGTATGCTAATATTTTCTTCCTTGTTTCCGGATTGATTTCTGAATGACTTCTAATGGCTCTGGAAACAGTAGACTTTGAAATATTTAATTCTTTGGCGATATCGTTTATCGTAATTCTTCTGGGTTTCATAAGCTCCTGCGGTTTTGTTTTGTCCTGAAAATGATCTTGATTGTGAGTGTATTGTGGTGAGGATCCTTGTTGGAGTGGCTTTGCAAGAAGTCGGGAACGGTATCGGTATCGCTCCCGGAGAATTCCGGTTCAAAATAGCAAAAAAACGTTACATATCTTCCATTGTTTGTTTAAAATTGTTTAATAAATACTTTAATTATTTACAATGAAGACAGATCTGGTTAATGAAATAATGAATCGTTTGAACTACTTGAGTCCTTTACGCGGTAACCTGGTCATTGATGGTGATGTGCATCTTTCAGACATTGATGCCATTGCTAATGAAGACTTGAAATTAAAGGCTAAATCTAACGATTATTATCAAGGGAAGCCCATAAGCATCGGTGATGCCCTGGCTAACATGGAAATGGCTGGAGTGGATATGTGCCTCGTGTGGCAAAACCCTTCAGTCACTAGTTACAATGATTCCAAAGACTTTAATTTTTCATCTCTTCTAAAGGCCAACGAATACATTTATAAAGCTGTATCCAATTATCCCAATAGATTTATTCCTGGGGGTTGGGTTGATCCTAAAGCGACAGACATGGAGTTGACCCGTCAGTTGATAAAGATTTGTGTGGAGGAGTTTGGCTTTCCTATTATTAAGATTAATCCTGCTCAGAACCAGTTTATGATTGACAGTGATGTGGTATTCAAGGTTGTTGAAGAAATCTATGCTTATGGAGCCATCCCTGCATTTCACTTTGGGGCCGATACGCCCTATACACCCGTTGAAGGTTTAGAAAAGGTAGTGGACTATGCCAGGGAGCGACCAGTCATCGCCATTCACATGGGTGGCGGAGGTGCTTCCTATATTGAGGCGGATGAGACTTATACCAAGGCAAGGGCATTAGGTTTGCGGTATCCTAATCTGAAATATGTCCTGAGTGCCAAGCGTGACACCCACATTGAAAGTGATTTGATATCCTATCAGGCTAAGGGTGCACCTTTTAGTCATAATTTAATGTGTGCGAGCGATGCCCCCTATGGAAATATGTCCTGGAATTTTGGTGGCTATAGAGCTCTCTTCAAATCCTTAAAATACAGTGATTTGCATTGCGATGAACGTGTGCGGCAGGGTTCTGCTGTGTTTGACGACCAGTCGGTAGCCAATTACATGGGAGGCAATATGGCGCGTTTGGCCATGGAGGGGTACCATTCAATTCTTAGGATGAATGGGAAGAGTTGAAGGTCGATTGAGCCACCTTTTTATTGTAAAGGCCCCTTTGTTTTCCTGAAATAAATTTCAAAATTTTTGCTTTTGTTAATACAAAAAAAGTTAATTAATGTGCGGTTTTATTGTGTTTGAATAGTTTGTCAGGTTGGTTT
>DHVH01000262.1 GCA_002412555.1 Marinilabiliaceae bacterium UBA5213
CTTTTAATAATTGTATATGCACCACAGGATGTAGCCAGCGGGACTTTCCGTTGTGGACAACCGAGCGTGGAGCGCTGCCAATGACTTTACCATCTGGCTCGACCAAGGGGAGCCACTCCTCCTTTGACCAGCGTTGATGGTTTCGTCGCTTGAGGAATAACTCAGCTCCCATGGCCCAAACTATAAGCAAGTAAAAACCGCTGGTATTAAGGAAGGCTTCCACGTTCGGGGGCATGCATAAACCAAGGAGCAAAAGGATCCAATAAGCTGACAACCACAAAAAAAAACGCCGTAAAGTCACCTGCATCTGTGCCATTTCCCAAGGTCCCAGTTGTCTGTTTTTCAAAAAGCGTCCTGAAGCAGCCATCAGCAGGTTGTGTTTAGAGAAGGTAGAAATGCCCACCATCAATAGCACAATACTCAGGTAGATCAAGGGGCGCAACCTGTCCAATAAGGGACCCTCCAAGGCCAGTGCCATGAGGCCAAGCAGCACCAGCAGACCGGTATCCCATAAAGCTCTTTTTTCAAATCGGTGGTGTCGAAGCGCATAATAGACCATTTCACCAATGCCATAAGCCACAGCCAGCCATAGTCCGGTCACCAGGCCCCACACCCACTCTGCCACAATCAGAATAACCAAAGGTATTAGTCCCGGTATACTCGATTTTAATTGTTGAAATGCCATTGAGTCCAATCAATAGGGAAGCAAAACCACGAAAACCTTAATCGACCATAACCAATGGTGGTTTTGTGTCGATAAGCGTTTTCGTGGTTTTGGTTTATAAACAGTTTTAGAGCGACTTAAGGCACGCCACTACATTCTTCTCAATACGGGCCTTGACGTCAGCTGGATTGGCCTTCACAAAGGCATCACCTGTGATCTTTTCAAAAAGCTCAATGTAGCGCTCAGATACGCTAGAGACGTAGGCTTCATCCATTTCAGGAATGGCTTGTCCCTCCTTGCCCTGAAAACCGTTTTCGATGAGCCACTGGCGCACAAACTCCTTGGATAACTGACGCTGCTGCTCCCCTTTTTTAATTCGGTCTTCGTAACCTTCCTTATAAAAGTAGCGCGACGAATCCGGCGTGTGGATCTCATCTATCAGATAAATCTTGCCATCTTTTTTACCGAATTCATATTTGGTATCCACCAAAATAAGCCCCATTTTATCAGCCATTTCTGTTCCTCTGGCAAACAATTCACGGGTGTATTTTTCCAATTGCAGGTAATCAGCTTCACTAACCAAGCCAGAACGGATGATTTCTTCGCGGGAAATATCTTCATCGTGTCCCTGATCTGCCTTGGTAGTAGGCGTTAATAAAGGCGTTTCAAACCTCTGGTTTTCAACCATCCCATCCGGCATAGGAACGCCACAAATTTGACGTTTGCCAGCTTTATATTCACGCCATGCGTGACCGGTCAGGTAGCCACGAATGACCATTTCTACTTTAAAAGGTTCACAAAAATGACCGACAGTCACCATTGGATCAGGCGTTGCGATTTTCCAGTTGGGAACAATGTCAGCCGTAGCATCCAGAAACTTCTCAGCAATCTGATTCAACACTTGACCCTTAAAGGGCACTCCTTTTGGCAGAACCACATCAAAAGCCGAGATACGGTCGCTCACAATCATCACCAAATAATCATCGTTAATGTTGTAAACATCGCGAACCTTCCCTTCATAGAGCGATTTTTGCCCCGGAAAATTGTAATTGGTCTTAACAATAGCGTTTTCCATGTTTTTTATTAAAATTAAATGATAATACTACTCTATCAATATTTTTCTTCTTTCCTGAATGGTTTTAATCAAGGGTCGTTATATACACAGCTGATTTCTCAGTCTTTTGAAAGAAAGCGTTAAGACTCATTATTCCTTGTCGTAAGCCTCCACAATATCCTGCACCAATCGGTGCCGCACAATATCCTTGACCCCAAACTTAATGCGTTCAATGCCTTTTATCCCTTTTAAGATTCTCATGGCCTGCACCAAACCGGAGTTTTGCGGATTGGGCAAATCTATTTGTGTTACATCACCAGTCACCACAAACTTGGCCTGATCACCCATACGCGTAAGAAACATCTTAAGCTGATTCGTGGTGGTGTTCTGTGCTTCATCTAAAATGACAAAAGCATTGTTCAGGGTACGACCACGCATAAAGGCCAAGGGGGCGATTTGAATGGTACCGTTTTCCATGTATTCTTTCAGTTTGACTGCTGGAATCATGTCCATCAACGCATCATACAAGGGTTGCAGGTAAGGATCAATTTTTTCTTTCATGTCACCTGGTAAAAATCCGAGCTTTTCGCCGGCTTCAACTGCAGGTCGGCTCAAAATAATCCGCTTCACGACCTTTTGCTTTAAAGCCCTAACAGCCAAAGCTATAGCTGTATAGGTCTTTCCGCTACCGGCAGGCCCCACAGCAAATAATAAATCGTTGTGATCATAGGCCTGAACCATTCGACGTTGATTCTCAGTTCTTGCTTTTATGGCTTTACCACTATTACCAAACAGAATAAAGTCGGTCTCCTGTGACCCTTCCCCATTCAATCTGTATCCGCTTCCCATGAGCAGCTCAATGACGGATGCTTCTTTTAAGACATTATGCTGGTGATAATGTTCAATAAGTTGGTTGACTTTTTCTTCAAACACAGCGACCTCTTCAGCTTCACCAATGGCTTTCAGCCAATTGCCGCGAGCCACAACCTTCAATTTGGGAAAATGAGCCTTGATAATGTCCAGCTTCACGTTTTTCACGCCCAGAAACTCTATCAAATCAATGGACTCAAGATAAATGAGTTTTTCTATCATAAAGAGCAGGTAATTCCTATTTTTGTACATGCAAATTAACGATATTTTTTGCAGATGGTAAGGCTTCTGACCAAGAAATTAGCTGCTTGTGTTCTTAGCTTGCTTGCCCAAGCGATCAACAACTGCGACAGATCATTCTGGCAGTGATAAAGCCCTTTATTGACGATAAACTTATAGGATGGAATCTAAAAAAAACACCTTTCAGCGCTTATTGGAAGTCATGGATGAATTGCGCGAAAAATGTCCGTGGGATAAAGAACAGACCAATGAGACCTTGCGCACATTGACCATTGAAGAGACCTACGAATTGGCAGAGTCCCTTTTGGAACAAGACGATGAAGCCATTAGCAAAGAGTTGGGGGATTTGCTGCTCCACATTATATTCTACGCTAAAATTGGAGAAGAAAAAGGGGCTTTTCACATAGGCACCGTTATGGAAAAGCTTATCGAAAAATTGATTTACCGCCATCCGCATATTTTTGGTGATGTAAAAGTGCAAAACGCCAAAGAAGTAGAAGAAAACTGGGAGCAACTCAAATTAAAGGAGAAAGATGGCAACAAATCCGTTTTAGCAGGCGTTCCCAATTCGCTTCCGGCCATGATCAAGGCCAATCGCATTCAGGATAAAGTCCGAGGCGTGGGTTTCGATTGGGAAGACCGGTCACAGGTTTGGGATAAACTGAAAGAAGAATTTAACGAGCTGCAGGTCGAAATAGAGAAAGACAATCAGGATGGCATTGAAGACGAATTTGGCGACCTGTTTTTCTCGCTTATCAATACCGCCAGATTGTATGGTGTTAATCCCGAAAATGCGCTGGAGCGCACCAATCAAAAGTTTATCAATCGCTTCAACTATCTCGAAAAAAAGACCATACAAAAGGGTCTCAGTCTGAAAGACATGACCCTGACCGAAATGGATGAAATTTGGGAGGAAGCTAAAATTATGCTGAAGCGCCAAAAAGATTAAATGCACAAAAGGAGACAACGAGGTGTCGTTGTCTCCCTCAAAAAATGACTTAATCACCTTGGCAGCTAAAACACATTGGCCATGCCGAGTGTGCGGATAAACTAAATACTACTCCGATATTTTTTTCTTAAACTTGGCGTGGGTAAGCTTTTTGGCTTCCAGTGAAAAGATGATTTCTTCAACGATGTTGGTCAAATGATCTCCCACCCGCTCCAGACGTCGAACCACTGAAAGGACTTCAATTAAAACGCGCGTCTTATCTGGCTTTTCCTTTATTAATTCGCAAATGGTTTGTGGGGCATTTTTATTAATGGTATTGAGTTCCTTATCCATGGTAAAGATTCCTCTTGCCAGTTTTCCATCCTCTTTAATGAAGGCATTGGTTGCATCACGCATCATTAGTGAGCAGGTATGGAACATCTCAGTTATCCTAAGTCTTGAAATTATTTCTTCTTCAACGGGTTCATCCAGGTCGCCAATAACCAAGCTTATAGCGTTGGCAAAATCACCAATACGTTCAAGGTTATAGTTTATTTTAAGAATGGCAATTATCCTTCTTAAATCGGCTGCAAAAGGATTTTGCAATGCCAGGAATGTTTCACAAGCTTCGTCAATTTTAAGTTCAAAGCCATCTACCCGTTTTTCTTTCGCACTTACCTCATTGGCCAAGGGTTTGTCAAATTCGAGCAGAGCAATCCTGGTATTATCTATTTGCGAGGATACCAACCCCCACATATCAATGACATTATCCTTGATATATTTAAGTTCTTCTTCTATTTGCTTCATTTTGAATGACTATTTAGGCTATTATTTCCCCCAATATAACAATTGTTTTCCTGTGTGCGTGTAAAACAACCATCAACCAAACCGACCGGTGATATAATTTTCTGTCAATTTTTGAGCAGGTTTAGTAAAAATTTTCTCTGTATCATCATATTCAATCAGGTCTCCCATATGAAAGAAGGCGGTCTTCTGACTGATTCGGGATGCCTGGTGCATGTTGTGCGTTACCACTATAAAGGTATAATTCTCTTGCAGAGCAAAAATGAGTTCTTCAATTTTTGCCGTTGAAATGGGGTCGAGTGCCGAAGCGGGCTCATCCATCAGGATGACTTCCGGTTCCACGGCAATGGTTCTGGCAATGCATAGCCTTTGTTGCTGGCCACCAGAGAGCGCCAAAGCCGATTTTTTCAAATCGTCTTTCACCTCATTCCACAAGGCAGCTTGCTTGAGCGATTTCTCTACGGCCTCATCTAAAATGCTTTTATTTCTGACTCCATTAAGGCGCAGACCATAAATAACATTCTCATAAATGCTTTTAGGGAAAGGATTCGGCTTTTGAAAAACCATACCTACTTTTTTTCGAAGATCTTCAACTACGGTCTTCTTTTCATAGATATTTCCACCTTTGTGCAATACCGTACCGTTAAAGCTAAACCCGTCAATGGTATCGTTCATGCGGTTAAGCATCCTTAAAAAAGTGGATTTCCCACAACCGCTTGGCCCTATTAGAGCTGTTATGCTTCGTGGTTCAATTTTCATATTAATGTCTTTTAGGATTTGTGCTTCTCCATAAAAAACATCAAGATTACGTATATCAAACTCGTAACTGACTTCTGTTTTTTGCTTTATCACGGGTTTCTTTATTTGTTTGACTTTTTCTCTTTCTCCTACTTTTTCTCTTTCTGCTACAAGTTCCATGGCGCTTAGATTTACATTTTAAACTTTTTCCGCAATCGGTAACGAATGATTATGGCTCCCAGGTTCAATCCAAACACGAGTACGATTAACAAAAACGCTGTACCATAGGCTATAGGCCTTACCAATTCGATGGCGTGATGTTGGGTTGACATAATGTAAAGGTGATAGGGCAAGGCCATAAACTGATCGAAAAGTGATCCCGGCAAATCGGGAAGAAAAAAGGCCACTCCGGTAAAAAGTATTGGAGCGGTTTCGCCAGCGGCACGTGATATGCCTAATATTCCTCCGGTTAAAATTCCCGGCATGGCATAAGGTAAAACGTTGTGCTGAATGGTTTCCCATTTGGTGGCGCCCAATGCCAGAGAACCGTCTCGAAATGATTTAGGAATATTTTTCAGTGATTCCTCAGCGGTGGTGATAATCCAAGGCAATGTCAAAATGCCGAGTGTTAATCCCGATGCCATTATCGACCGCCCCATTCCCATGGCTTGTACAAAAAGCGCAACACCAAAAAGCCCGTAAACGATGGACGGAACCCCGGCCAGGTTTCGAATGGAGGCTCTGATCAAACGTGTTGAGAAATTCATCTTAGCATATTCGTTAAGATAAATGGCCGCAGCAACGCCTATTGGAAATGAAAAAATAATGGTGATAAGCGTAACGAATAAAGTCCCCATAAGCGCCGGAAATACACCTCCTGCAGTCATTCCCTCGCTGGGAGCATCTGCAATAAAACTCCAACTGATAACGCCGGATCCTTTTGACACAATATCCCAAAGGATTACTGCCAAAAAAAGCAACACAAGTACCGCACATAAAGTCACACTTATGTATCCAAGTGTATGTTCTATTTTGCGTAGTTTATTCATAATTTATGTCTGCCAATATGTTGAGTAATTCGCTCGGCCGCCAAATTAACCACCATAGTCATTAAAAACAGTATTAGACCTACTGCAAAAAGACTGTAATAATGCGTAGTGTTAAATGGGACTTCACCAAGTTCTATGGCAATATTTGCCGTCATTGTCCGCACCGAATCAAAAAAGTTGCCCGGCAT
>DHVH01000327.1 GCA_002412555.1 Marinilabiliaceae bacterium UBA5213
TTTCGACAAAATCTGGGAAAAACATGTTGTAAACATTGTTGAAGGAGGACCCAGTGTATTGTATATCGATCGCCACTTAATACATGAGGTAACCAGTCCTCAGGCTTTCGCAGGTTTAAAAGAGAGAGGGATCAAAGTGGGTCGCCCCGACAAAACAGTGGCCACGCCCGACCATAACATCCCCACCATGGATCAGCACCTGCCCATTCACGATGAGCTGAGTCGCTACCAGGTGAACAAATTAAAAGAGAACTGTGAGGCCAATGGCGTTCAGATGTATGGCCTAACACATCCCTACAACGGCATTGTGCATGTGATAGGACCAGAGCTGGGCTTGACCCGTCCGGGCATGACCATTGTTTGTGGCGACAGTCACACCTCTACCCACGNNGTACCAGCGAAGTGGAGATGGTGCTGGCCACGCAGTGTTTGATGCAGTCGCGTCCCAAGACCATGCGCATCAATGTAGATGGTGAGCTTCAGAAGGGCGTCACTTCCAAAGACATCATTTTATACATCATCGCTCAAATCTCCACCGGAGGCGCCACCGGCTACTTCGTTGAATTTGCCGGATCGGCCATTCGCACCCTTTCGATGGAAGCCCGCATGACCATCTGTAACATGAGCATAGAGATGGGCGCCCGCGGAGGCATGATTGCCCCAGATGAAACCACCTTTGAATACGTCAAGGGTCGCGAGTTTGCACCCAAGGGTCAGGACTGGGAAAAAGCCGTGGCCGAATGGCGCCAGTTGCCCAGCGATGCGGATGCAGTATTCGACAAGGAACTGCATTTTAAGGCAGAAGACATTGAACCGATGATTACCTACGGTACCAACCCCGGAATGGGCATTGGCATAAGTGCCAACATACCAAAGCTGGAAAACATCGATAAATCGTCGCAAAACTCCTTTACCAAGTCGCTTCAATACATGGGCTACAATCCTGATGAGCCTATGATTGGTAAAAAAGTGGACTATGTATTTGTGGGTAGCTGTACCAATGGCCGTATTGAGGATTTAAGATCCTTCGCCGCCTTTGTAAAAGGTAAGCAAAAGGCCGACAACATCACCGCATGGATCGTCCCAGGCAGTAAGCAGGTCGAAAAGCAAGCCATTGAAGAAGGGCTGCGCGACACGCTGGAAGCAGCCGGCTTTTTCTTTCGTCAGCCGGGCTGTTCCGCTTGTCTGGCCATGAACGACGATAAGATACCCGAAGGCCTGTACGCTGTTTCTACTTCCAACAGAAACTTCGAAGGCCGTCAGGGCCCTGGTGCCCGCACCTTACTGGCCAGTCCGCTCACCGCAGCAGCCACGGCCATTAATGGCTTTGTCACCGACCCGCGCACCATGCTTTAAGCAGGCGTGGGTTCAATAAAACAATTGCAAACAAACATCAAAAACAAGAACAATGCCCAAAGATAAATTCATTACCCTGGAGTCACCCTGCGTGCCGCTCCCC
The DNA here is from genome assembly GCA_002412555.1 of Marinilabiliaceae bacterium UBA5213. Taxonomy (GTDB): domain Bacteria; phylum Bacteroidota; class Bacteroidia; order Bacteroidales; family Marinilabiliaceae; genus Geofilum. The sequence continues at coordinate 1,460 of DHVH01000327.1, forward strand.
ATTGAGAATGTGGACACCGACCAAATAATCCCGGCCCGCTTTTTAAAGGCCACTACCCGTGAGGGCTTCGGCGACAATCTGTTCTGCGACTGGCGCTACGATAAAAACGGCGATCCTAAGGCCGATTTCGTATTGAACGATCCGACCTATTCGGGAGAAATTCTGGTTGCCGGCAAAAACTTTGGCAGTGGGTCGAGCCGCGAGCACGCGGCCTGGGCCATTGGCGGTTATGGCTTTAAGACCGTCGTGTCGAGCTTCTTTGCAGACATCTTCAAGAACAATGCCCTGAACAATGGGATTTTACCTGTTCAGATTTCAGATGATTTTCTGGAGCAAATTTTTGCGGCAGTTGAGGCAGATCCAAAGACCATCCTCAAAATTGATCTGGAAAACCAGACCATTTCATTACCGGCCAAAAACATATCTGAGGCCTTCGACATTAATCCCTACAAAAAGAAATGTATGATTAATGGCTACGATGACATCGACTACCTGTTCAGCATCAAGAATGAAATTGAAGCATGGGAAGTGAAGAACTCTAACTAATTCGTAAGTTTTCAAAAACCGTCTAAACAAACAGCTAATGACCCCCATAGAAGTAATGGATACCACACTGCGGGATGGAGAACAAACCACAGGCGTTTCATTTAGTGAGGCGGAAAAGCTGGCCATCGCCCGTTTATTGCTCGATGAGCTAAAGGTCAACCGCATTGAGGTGGCCTCAGCACGCGTGTCAGAGGGCGAGTTTCGCTCCGTCAAACGCATAACCGAATGGGCGGGTAAAAACAACTGTCTTGAGAAAGTCGAAATACTGGGCTTTGTCGACCAGAACATTTCCCTGGACTGGATTCAGGAAGCAGGCGGAAAGGTGGTCAACCTCCTGACCAAAGGCTCCCTGAAACATGTGCTGGGGCAGCTCAAAAAATCGCCGGAGGAGCACATGGCAGATATAAAGCATGTTTTGGACGAGGCTGAGAAACGAGACATTACGGTTAATGTTTATTTGGAGGACTGGTCCAACGGCATGCTCAGCTCACGCGACTATGTTTTTCAGATGGTTGATTTTTTAAGTCGTACCAATGTGAAGCGCATCATGCTGCCGGATACGCTGGGCATTTTCAACCCCGACCAGGCTTTTGAAGCCTGCCAGGCCATGACGCAGCGCTATCCTGATATTCACTTTGACTTTCATGCGCACAACGACTATGATTTTTCGGTGGCCAATGTTTACATGGCACTGAAGGCTGGCGTAAAGGGCATTCATACCACTGTAAATGGCTTGGGCGAAAGAGCAGGCAATGCACCTTTGGCAAGTGTACTGGGGATGATGAACGACCACATGAAACTGGCCAATACTTTGAACGAAGCCAAGCTCACGCACGTGTCTAAAATGGTGGAATCATTCAGCGGCGTGCGCATCCCGGCCAACAAACCGCTGACCGGTGAATATGTATTTACCCAATGTAGCGGCGTGCATGCCGATGGTGACAACAAAGACAACCTCTATTTTAACCCCTTACTGCCCGAACGCTTTGGTCGGGTTAGACGTTACGCTCTGGGGAAAACCTCTGGTAAGGCCAACATCCTTAAAAACCTGCAAGAATTAGGCATTGAACTGGGGCCTGAGGACATGAAAAAAGTAACCCAGCGGGTGATTGAGTTGGGCGACAAAAAAGAGTCAGTTTCAACGGAAGATTTACCCTACATTATTTCGGATGTACTGAAAAACGGCGCAACCAAGGAAGATATTAAACTCCTCAATTACAGCCTCAATCTGGTGCGAAAAATGAAACCCGTTGCCAGCATTCGCATTCAGATCAACAAAAACATCTACTCTGAAACTTCTGTGGGTGATGGTCAGTACGATGCTTTTATGAAGGCATTATGGGTCATCTACGACCGATTGGGACGTGATCACCCGGTATTGACCGACTATTGGGTATCGATACCTCCGGGTGGAAAGACGGATGCACTGGTAGAAACCATCATTACCTGGGAGTATAAAAACCAAGAGTTCAAAACCAGGGGATTGGATGCCGACCAGACAGAAGCAGCCATTAAAGCAACCATTAAAATGCTCAACATCATCGAAAACGATGATGTAAAATTCAAAGACTAACTAAAAAATATCAAACCATACTAAAATATGAAGCTCAACATTGCAGTATTGGCCGGTGACGGCATAGGACCCGAGGTAGTTGAACAGGCCATTAAAGTGATCAACGCCGTAAGTGAGAAAAAAGGCCACCAGGTAACTTACAAGGAAGCCATAACAGGGGCAGCAGCCATCGACGCTGTTGGAGATCCCTATCCCGAGGCCACCCACAAGATTTGCATGGAGGCCGACGCCGTATTGTTTGGCGCCATTGGTCACCCCAAATTCGACAATGACCCAACAGCCAAAGTACGCCCCGAGCAAGGCTTGCTGCGCATGCGCAAGCAGTTGGGCTTATACGCCAATCTGCGTCCGGTAGAGACCTTCCCCTCGCTTTTGCACAAATCACCTTTGCGCCAGGATTTGGTTGAGGGTGCCAATTTCATGTGTATTCGTGAACTGACCGGTGGGATCTATTTTGGTGAGAAAGGGCGTTCGGAGGATGGCAATACGGCCTTCGACAATTGCGTTTATACCCGTGTTGAGATTGAGCGCATATTAAAACTGGCTTTTGAATACGCCATGAAACGCAACAAANNGGAGACCTCCCGCCTGTGGCGCCAGATTGCCCAGGAAATGGCTCCTTCCTATCCCGAAGTCGACACCCAATACATGTTTGTGGACAACGCCGCCATGCAAATTATTCAGTGGCCCAAGAACTTTGACGTGATGGTGACGGAAAATATGTTTGGCGACATCCTCACCGATG
>DHVH01000272.1 GCA_002412555.1 Marinilabiliaceae bacterium UBA5213
CGATGGGGCCGAGTTTCTTTCCTATCAACCCGATCATGGTAACCCCGGCGGTATCAGTTCTAATATTACGGTGACTTTGGTGGCTGATGATCAGCACCGTTTGTGGGTTGGTACCACCGGCAGCGGATTGGCTGTTTTTGATACACGCACTCTGCTGTTTCAGAACTATCACTCAGAATCTGGCAAGAGCGGCTTTTTAGCAGGGGATGATGTTAATACCATTCTGCCTTTGCAAAGTCAGATTTGGGTGGGCACCACTGTCGGACTATCCGTTTTAAACCTCGATAATTCCCTGTTTTCAAGTTTTTCGCAGTCCGATGGTTTAAGAGGAAACGCTGTCTGGTCACTGCTCGACAATGGGGGGGGTGAAGTATGGGTGTCCACTTCCAATGGGGTGCAATTGCTTTCACTGGGCGAGGAAGGGGTGACTGAACAGGACGTGCTATTGCCCTCACAGACAGGTGGGAATGTGGTTTCGCTTTATCGTGATGCTTCTGGCAGACTATGGACGGTAAGTGCGAACGAGCTGGCTTGCTTTGAATACCAAGAGGACACACTGGTGAAAACCAGAAGCTTTACCCGTGCAAAGGCTGATGCCTGGTTGCCGGAGGGTACTTCTTTCAATGTTGTTTGTGAACGTGCGCCTGGTGAGTTTTGGGTGGGGACTCAAAATGGACTGGTGCGTTTGCGTGAAAAGGGAGAGGAATTACAGGTCCATGCTTACTACCTCAACCAGGTTTATGATGACAGAAGTTTGCCGGGCAATGCTATTATTAGTCTTTTTGCTGATTCTGAAGGCGTACTTTGGATAGGTACCCGATTTAACGGCTTGGCAAAGTATGACCCTTATAAGCAGCCCATTACGCGGTATATGCAAACACCCGGAAACCCAAATACCCTGCACAGCAATGATATACGGTCTGTTAGCGAGGATGCCCACGGTAATATTTGGGTAGGCAGTCGCAACCAGGGAGTGGATTATATCAATCGGCAGACCGGCATTATTAACCATTATTACCAGAATCCTCAGGAAGAAGGAAGTCTGCCCGATAACGGCGTACGGGAGCTTTATCTGGACCGGGATGGTTGCTTATGGGTGGGCTATAGCAGGGGATTTGCGGAAATAATGATCAGCCACCGCAATGAAGTGGTCTTTCAGCCGGCAGTAAATACAACCGGCCAAACGCTCAATTTTCAGGGAACAACTTATACTTTTTTTGAAGATAGCAAAGACCGGTTTTGGGTGGGGACTACCGCTGGCCTGATTTTATATGACAGAGAAACTGGCAGTTCGGAGTGGATTAGGAATCCGCATGCACAACAACCATCTGATCGTAAAAATTTTATTCGATCCATAGGAGAGGATGACAAAGGGTACCTTTGGCTGGCCACTGATGGGGAAGGGGTATACCGATTTAACCCGACTACTAAAACTTTGGAGAGTTACCGTCAGCATTTTGGTGATTCTACCACTTTGTCGCACAACAAAGTTTACACTGTAGTGAAAGATGCCAATGGTCAATTGTGGTTTGGTACGCATAGCGGACTCAACAGGTATTGCTATGAAACAGACCGCTTTTTTCATTACACCCAGGATGAGGGCTTAAGCAACAACATTGTTTATGGCATAATGCCGGATAAACGTGGCTTTTTGTGGCTATCTACCGCCAATGGCCTTACCCGTTTTGAGCCTTCTACTGCTTCTTCTAAGATTTACCTCTCAGGGTTCGAATTCTCTGATGATGCTTTCTCTCTGAATAGGGAAGGGAAGATTTATGTGGGTGGGTTAAATGGTTTTTTTGGCTTTCATCCTGACAGCCTACGCGAGAATCATATGGTGCCCCCCGTGCAATTCACGCGATTAAGACTCAATAACCAATCTGTTGAACCCGGTGAAGTCCTGAATGGCCGTGTGGTTATGCCGGTGTCTTTGCCTTATATCGATGAATTAGTCCTGCACCATGATGAGAATTTTTTTTCGATAGAATTTGCTGCACTCTCTTTCGCTTCCCCAACGCAAAATCGCTACCAATATCGTTTAGACGGATTACACTCCCAATGGGTGGAGGCCAGCCACGATGAAAGAATGGCGGTTTTTACCTCCTTGTCGCCAGGAAAATATGTATTAAGAGTCAGAGGCTCGAACGCTGACGGTGTGTGGGGCGAATCGGCTTTGCCGATTTTTATTCGCCCCGCTTTTTACCAAACAGGGTGGTTCAAAAGTTTAACGGTACTGTTTTTTGCAGGCATTATATTTTTATTATACCGACTGAGGCTGCGGTCGTTAACGCGACAAAAATTACGCTTACAATTAACTGTTGATGAAAAAACGGAAGCTTTGCAAAAGCAAAATCGACTTTTGGCCGAACAGCGGGATGAGATTGAGCGGCAGAGCAACCAGGTCATTGAAATGACGCGCATGGTTCACGAGGCTGATGAGCGAAAATTGCGTTTTTTTACCGGCATATCTCATGAAATTCGCACGCCATTGACTTTAATAATGGGGCCGCTGGAACAAATGATGGAGAAAAATCAATTTTCTGATGCCGTGCGACCTACGATTGAGCGGGTCTATAGAAATGCTCAGGGCTTGCTCAAACTGGTTTCTCAGTTATTGGATTTTCGAAAAATTGATTCGGGTTTAATGCCATTGGAACTAACTCAGGGCGATTTAAACCAATTTATAAATGAACAGACGGAATTGTTTGCCGAACTCTTTCTTGAAAAGGAAATCAAGGTGAGCCTTGATTCCTACGCTGACAAATTGGTTTGTTTTTTCGATTATGATATTGTAGAGAAGGTTTTCTCTAATTTGCTGACCAATGCCATAAAATACTCCCCTTATTCTGGTTCTGTCTCGGTTTCTCTGAGCATTACCAACCAAAAGGGGACGTCTTACCTACAACTCCGCGTTAAAGATAGTGGGGCTGGCATACCAGAAAGCGAACAATCCAGAGTTTTCGAAAGGTTTTATCGGAGCAGGGATGCGCGGAAGGGACAAGGTAATGGAACAGGGATAGGATTGGCATTTTCGCGTGAACTGGCTCGTCTGCATGGAGGGGAGCTGATGTTAGAGGACTCTGGCGAAAAGGGTAGTACGTTACTTTTTAGCATTCCCTATCAGGAAAAGGCAGATACAAAAATGCATGCGAAAGCCGGGCTGTTAGCAGAAGAGATGCGTATACCCAATTCTGATCATACGGCCTTAGAACAGCATGATTTTTCCATTCTGGTTATAGAAGACAACGACGAACTGAGAGCCTTTATTTGTGACGGCCTAAGCCGTTTTAAGGTGATGGAGGCTTCGGATGGTGAACAAGGGCTTTTAATGGCCAGAGAGCATCTGCCTGATTTGATCATTTCGGATATTTTGATGCCCGGCAAGAATGGCTTTGAGTTGTGCCGACTGGTAAAAACAGACGAGACTACCAGTCATATCCCTGTATTACTGCTAACAGCCCTGGGGGCTGTTGAACACCAACAGGCCGGGGTTGATTGTGGTGCCGATGATTATATGGTGAAACCTTTCAACCTGAATATTTTGGTCGGTAAGGTCGGCAATATTCTTACTGCCAGGGTCCGCTACCGCGAAATGCTACTCAAGGGGATGACCGAACCCGATACAGAAGACAGGGTTGTCAAGAATGTATTTATTGATCAGGCAGTAGATCTAGTACTGGATAATTTGGCTCAACCTGGTTTTGGTGTTGAAGAACTGAGCAGATTGTTGCACATGAGTCGCTCCACGCTGTATCGCAAAATATCTTCTTTTACCGGTGTTTCTCCGGTTGAATTTATCCGCAGGGTGCGGTTACGCAAAAGCTGCGATCTATTAACACAAAGGTCTGATTTATCTGTGGGTGAGGTGGCACTGATGGTTGGTTTTGAAGATACCGATTATTTTCGCAGCTGCTTTCGACAACTTTATGGTAAAACGCCTTCAGAGTATAATCGTTAGGGACCTTATTTTATGGGCGTTTCAGCGCGACTGAAACATATACCATGGAAAATTGAATCATTTGTCGGGCTTATAAACCTTGTCATCCTTGTAACTTGCATTCGCATTTTTTAAATTAGAGTTTAAAAAAAAATAATCAAGGATATTATGGAAAACAGTAGAAGAGATTTTCTTAAAAAATCTGCTCTAGGAGCCGCCGGATTTACGATTGCCGGAATGGGTATGAGTTCAAGTAGCTACGCGCGCATTATTGGAGCCAATGATCGTTTAAACATTGGCATTATTGGGTTAGGCCGTCGCTTAGGTGCATTTTATGAGCCTATTGCCCTGAAATCGAGCAACGTTCGTTTGCTTTATTTGTGCGATGTGATGAAGCACCAGCGCGATAATGCAGCTGTCAATTTTGCCAAACATATCGATTATAAGGCAAAGTTGGAGAATGACGTAAGAAAAGTATTGAATGATCCGGATGTGGATGCCATCATCAATGCTACGCCCGACCATTGGCACACACCAGGCGCAATAATGGGTGTTCAGGCCGGAAAACATGTGTATGTCGAAAAACCCGGAAGCCACAATGCCCGTGAAGGTGAGTTACTGGTTAAAGCCCAGAAAAAATATGGGAAAGTCATTCAATTGGGTAACCAGCAACGCTCAGCTCTGGAAAGTATTGATATTGTTGGCCAAATTCATAAGGGGATTATTGGCACACCTTATAAGGCTGTTGCTTTCTATTCCAACGGAAGAGGTGAAGTACCCATCGCTACCAATGCACCTGTTCCTGAGGGACTTGATTGGGACTTGTTTCAAGGTCCTGCACCCCGCCAGAACTATCAGTTCAATACCTGGGATTATAACTGGCACTGGTATGGCTGGAATTTTGGCACATCGGAAATGGGCAACAACGCCATCCATGAATTAGACATTGCCCGCTGGGCCCTGCAGGTAGAACATCCCGAGCGCGTTTCGGTGGAAGCTGAAAAGCGCCATTTTGTGAATGACGGTTGGACCATGTATGATACCATGATGGCCTCTTATTATTATCCCGAAAACAAGGTGATTCAGTGGGATGGTAAGAGTCGAAATGCCTACAATACCTATGGTTCGGATAGAGGAACTGTTATTTTTGGAACTGAAGGTTCTGTGTTTGTTAACCGGGAGGGTTACAAACTCTACGACAGAGGTGGAAAACTGGTGAGTGAAAGACGATCTTCCGATGGTGAAGGTGGTACCGACCTGGGCGGTGGTGGCGGAATGTCCACCTTGCATGTGGTTAACTTCTTCAATGCTATCAGAGGCAAAGAGCAACAAAGATCACCCATTGATGAGATGATGAAAAGTACGCACTTGTGCCATTTGGCCAATCTGGCTTACCAGGTGAAAAAGGATTTGATCATTGATCCTGTCACCGGAAAAACTCAGGACGCTGACGCATTAAAACTATGGGGACGTGAATATGAATCAGGATGGGAGCCTAAAGTTTAACGCATTGTTCTTAATAATTGATTGAAATGAAGTATACAATAAAAGGATTATCAATGCTTATGCTGCTGTCACTCATCGCGTGCCAGCAGCAAGAGCCGGCAACTGTTTTTACAGGTGCCGAAAATGAAGTTAAATTAATTACACTCGATCCCGGTCATTTTCATGCGGCTTTGATACAAAAGAAAATGTATGATCAGGTGGATCCAGTGGTGCAGGTTTATGCCCCTGATGGAACAGACTTGAATCTGCACCTTCAACGCATTGATGGTTTTAATTCCCGTGAAGATGCGCCTACTTCTTGGCAGTCTGAAGTTTATAAAGGTGAGGATTACCTTGATCGCATGCTGCGTGAGAAAAAAGGCAATGTGGTGGTTCTGGCTGGTAATAACAGCAAGAAGACATCCTACATCAAACAATCGGTTGCGGCTGGACTAAATGTATTGTCCGATAAGCCAATGGTGATAGATGCTGAAAGTTTTGAAATGCTTAAGGAGGCTTTTACGCTGGCCGATTCAAACAATGTTCTGTTGTATGATATAATGACTGAGCGCTATGAAATTACCAGTCAGTTGCAACGAGCCATTGCCCAGATGCCCGGACTATTTGGTACCTTGCAACAGGGAAGTGCCGATAACCCCGCAGTGGTAAAGCATAGTGTACATCATTTCCGTAAAAATGTGGCTGGCTCAGTGCTTCGTCGCCCCTCATGGTATTTTGATGTCAATCAGCAAGGTGAAGGTATCATTGATGTGACCACGCACCTGGTTGATTTAATTCAGTGGGTTTGTTTTCCTGATGTTGTTTTGGATTATGAGCAGGATGTCAATGTTTATGATGCAAGACGTTGGTCAACAAGTGTTACTAGTGATCAGTTTTATGATGTGACAGGCATGGATCAAATTCCGGCGTATCTGGAGGGTAACCTTGACGAGGAGGGTGTTCTAAATATTTTTGCCAATGGCGAAATGAACTATGCGCTTAAGGGCGTTCACGCACAAGTATCTGTCATTTGGGATTTTGAAGCACCTGAAGGCGGGGGGGACAGCCATTATTCGTTGATGCAGGGAACTTTATCCAATCTGGTTATTCGTCAGGGAAAAGAGGAAGGTTTTGTACCCATGCTGTTTTTACAGCCAGCCCCAGGAGTTAACGCAAATGAGTGGAAGCAGATAGTCCAGCAGGAGTTTGCTCAACTGGCTGCCTTGTTTCCAGGCATTGAGCTAAATGAAAGTGGAGAGGAGTACCGTGTGGAAGTGCCCGGTGAATACCGTGTTGGTCATGAAGCCCATTTTGGGCAGGTGGCTGAGAAGTACCTGGGATTTTTGGTGGATGGTCAATTGCCCGACTGGGAAGTGCCCAATATGCTGGCTAAATATTACACCACTACAACGGCCTTACAACTGGCGCGTCAACCTATATTCGTGCCTGATCCGGGTGTTGTATCCTTCTCATTTAGGGAGCAGTTTTCTGAAGATGTTCCAGCTACGCTGGATATGATTAAGGATATGGGGATTACCAACATTGAGTTTTCTAATTTGTTTGGAAAAAGTGCCGCTGAATTGCGGGCTTTGCTCGATGAAAGAGGAATGGTTTGTACTTCCTATGGTGTTAGTTATGATGCTTTAACAAAGGAAGTTCAACGCGTGGCAGATGAAGCCTTGACTTTGGGTGCCAAATATGTGCGCGTGGCCAGTATTCCTTATGATGAGGTGTTTACGCTTGAAAATGCCCAAAGAACGGTGAAGGACTTTAATGAAGCAGGAAAGGCATTGAGCGAAAAGGGCCTTTATTTTTGCTATCACAACCATGGCTTTGAATTTCGTCCCCACGAAGAGGGTACTTTGTTCGATTACATCGTTCAGAACACCCATCCTGATTATGTCAGTTTTGAAATAGACTTAATGTGGACGGTGCATCCTGGCTTTGATCCGGTTGAGTTGCTGAAAAAATATCCTGAGCGCTTCCGCTTAATGCACATGAAAGACTTACGCAAAGGGGTGGTAGGAGATTTTTCGGGACGCACACCACGTGAGAATGATGTGGTTTTAGGTACTGGTCAGGTTGATTTTCCCGCTGTGTTAAAAGCGGCCCGTCAGACCAATATCGAGTATTATTACATTGAAGATGAAAACCCGGATGTGGTCAACCGCATACCTGCCAGCAGGGACTATATAATGAGTATATCTGCACAGTAATGGCTTTGTAAGGGATTTTTAATTATGCAGGTATTTCACTACAGTTGCTTTGCCATGGGCACCCGATTTAATCTGGTGCTTGAGGCTAAAAATGAAGCCATAAATGAAGCTTTAAGTAGTGAGGTGACCCAAATATTAAAGGCAGAAGAGACCAGAATGAGTTGTTTTATGGAGGAAGCTGAAATCTCGGCCATCAACCGTAATGCAGCTCATTCTGCTGTTGCTGTCTCAGATAATCTGGCGAAGGTTTTGGATGCCTGTCAATACTATTTCCAGACGACAGATGGCGCCTTTGATGCCGGATTGCTGCATTTTACCAGTTTACTGAGAGACGGTGAGGATTTTGAAGAGGCCGTACCCATCAAAGATTTTGGATGGAAACAGGTTGAATGGAATGCCCAAATGCAGGAAATAAAGTTTAAGAGCCCTTATACAGGGATTGATTTAGGAGGTTTTGGGAAGGGCTGGGCAGTTGAAAAAGTACGAGATTTCTTATTGAAAGAGGGGGTTAGTATGGCCTTTATTAGTTTTGGAGAAAGCACAGTGGCCACGATTGGCACGCACCCTTTGGGTGAGTGCTGGCCCCTTTCCATTCACCACCCTGTTTCAAAGGTATCCATACTCATTGAGCTTAAAGGAGATGCCTTGTCGGTGTCCGGATTGAAAGATAAAGGTGATGCGTTCCCCCAGGAAGGTGTGGCCCACATAGTCAGTCCAGCCAATAACCAAGTGGTAAAGGAGAATCAGTTAATTGTGGTTAAAGCTCCATCGGCATTGACGGCCGAGGTATTATCCACGGCTGTGATGGCTGCCAATGAACATCAATTGGCCGTTATTTTTAATAACTTTCCAGATGTGAGCATTTATGAATGTGTAACCGGAGAACCGGTCTTTAACCGGTTATTATAGAACTATTAAACATATGGACAATCAAAGTAGAAGATCTTTTTTGAAGAAAGGGCTAATTGCAGGGAGTGTTATGTTGGCGCCTGGTACCTTGCTGAATATGACAAACGCGCAAAGCCTTTCGCAAAAAGAGAAAGTGAGGATAGGGGTGGTTGGACCAGGGTCACGTGGTGCTCATTTGATCAGGCTGATTAATTCGGTGCGTGAAAAGGAGAACATTGAAGTGGTGGCCATTTGCGATATTTATGAGCCGAGCATCAAGCATGCCTTAAGTTTAGTGCCCGATGCTAAGGTCTTTCGGGATTACCGGTCCATGCTCGAAATGAAGGATTTACATGCCATTATTGTGGCAACGCCATTGCATGAGCATGCCAAGTCTACGGTAGATGCCTTAAACAATGGTATCCATGTATTTTGTGAAAAGGCCATGGCCTTAACCCTCGATGATACTTACGCCATGGCTGAGGCACATTTCCGTACCGGGAATATCCTTCATATTGGTCACCAGCGCTTGTTTGATCCCAAATTTTTAAAAGGGATGAACCGCATTCATAATGGTGATTTGGGTATTGTTACCCAAATCAGGGCCTATTGGCATCGAAACAACAACTGGCGTCGTCCGGTGCCTGCCGACAACCCGGAACTGGAGCGTTTTATCAACTGGCGATTATACCGTGAGTATTCTTTGGGCTTGATGACAGAATTGGCATCCCACCATATCCAGGTGGCCAATTGGGCCAAAAAGTCTTTGCCCGTTGCAGTGCGCGGAGCTGGCAGTATCAGTTATTGGAAAGACGGTCGGGAAGTGGAGGACAATGTAGCCCTTATCTATTCCTATGCTGATGGTACACAGTTCATTTATGACTCGATGATTCAGAACAAAAAGTATGGTTTGGAGGTTCAGGTTATGGGCGACAAAGGAACCATCGAGCTGGAATCCAATCGCCTTTTTAAAGAAGAGCCGCCAACTCCACCAAAACCCGCTGGCATCGTGCAATTGATTCAGAACATCAATGAGGGTGTTTTTGGTGCCGTATCTATTGGTAGTTCTTCATGGGATGCTGAGTTGGCTAGCACTTATACGGGCGATCCCGTGGTGGCAAATGACACCACCGACGGCACGCTGGAGCAGTTAATAGCTTTTGCGGATTCTGTGAGAGAAGGAAAGCCTGTACCCGGCCTATTTGAACAGGGTTATTATGGTTCGGTATGGACCCTTCTGGGTCAGGAAGCCATAGATACCGGCAAGGTAATTACCATGCCCGAAAACCTATCCTTGTTTTAAGCAGCATTCCACAACCAACAAATCAACTATTTATGAAGAATATCGTCATCCCATATACCGCCCTGAAGACAGAACTAAAATGGTTTGTCTCCATCTGGATTTTCTCCAATCTATTGAACGTTTTCGCCATCTTGTTTTACAACACCCAGTGGATAGAATTAATCACCTATCAACCCCTGATCATTTTTATCTCAGTGCTGTTATACCTTGTTGCCTCCCTTGTGCGCTTAATCATATACGGCATAAAAAAAAGGAGATCGCATTAGCGACCTCCTTTCAAAAATTGAATCAACTGTTGACTGATTTTGTGGTGGTGATTAGCCCAGATCAAAGCGATCTAAATTCATCACCTTATTCCACGCCGCCACAAAATCCTTCACAAATTTCTCCTGAGCATCTGCGCAAGCATAAACTTCGGCCACTGCTCTTAGCTCCGAATTCGACCCAAAAATCAGATCCACCCGGGTGGCGGTCCATTTTATCTCACCAGTTGCAGTGTCGCGACCTTCAAAGGTTTCCTTCGTATCATCGACAGGTTTCCAGGCGGTATTCATTTGAAGCAGATTTACAAAGAAATCGTTGGTAAGCGTCTCCGGACGTTGCGTGAAAACCCCATGCTTAGAGTGGTCAAAGTTGGTGTTCAAAACCCGCATGCCACCTACAAGCACGGTCATTTCAGGAGCCGTCAGTGTGAGCAACTGGGCTTTATCGACCAGCATTTCTTCGGTGCGGATGGTAAACCTCGTCCGCAAATAGTTGCGGAAACCGTCCGCTTCAGGCTCTAAAAGTTTGAAGGCCTCAATATCGGTCTGCTCCTGTGAGGAATCCATTCGACCTGGGGTAAAAGGGACCTTAACCGAATGACCGCCATCTTTAGCCGCTTTTTCAACGGCGGCACAACCTGCAAGGACAATTAAATCGGCCATAGATATTTTTTTGCCACCTGCCTGGCTGCTGTTGAACTCCTTTTGAATACCTTCCAGCGTTTGTAACACTACGCTTAGTTGAGCCGGATTGTTGACAACCCAGTCCTTTTGTGGAGCCAATCGAATACGGGCACCATTGGCGCCACCTCGCTTGTCTGAACCCCTGAAAGTTGAAGCCGAAGCCCAAGCGGTGGACACCAGCTGAGCAACGGACAAGCCAGCACTTAACACCTTAGCTTTTAAGGCAGCTGCATCTTCCTCGTCTATCAACAAATGATCAACAGTCGGAATGGGATCTTGCCATAAAAGTTCTTCCTTTGGAACCTCTGGCCCCAGATAGCGCGACAGCGGTCCCATATCCCTGTGCGTGAGTTTATACCAGGCACGGGCAAAAGCATCGGCAAATTCAAGGGGATGCTCATAAAAGCGTCTGGAAATTTTCTCATAAACTGGATCGAAGCGCAGGGAAAGGTCGGTGGTTAACATGGTTGGCAGATGCTTTTTCGATTTGTCATGGGCATCGGGCACATCCTTATTCCCATTTTTTGCGACCCATTGATGGGCACCGGCCGGACTCTTAGTTAGTTCCCATTCATTCTTAAATAGGTTCTCGAAAAAGTAATAGCTCCATTTGGCAGGTGTTTGAGTCCATGTGACTTCCAGACCACTGCTGATGGTATCCCCTCCTTTTCCGGTCCCATAGGAGCTCTTCCATCCCAATCCCTGGTCTTCCAGATTGGCAGCTTCGGGTTCCGGCCCAACATGTTCTGCTTCTGCCGCGCCGTGACATTTTCCAAAAGTATGTCCGCCCGCAATCAGTGCTACTGTTTCTTCATCATTCATCGCCATTCTGGCAAAGGTGTCCCGAATATCCTTGGCAGCTGCCAGGGGATCGGGATTGCCATCAGGGCCTTCAGGATTCACGTAAATGAGTCCCATTTGCACGGCAGCTAAGGGGTTTTCGAGATCGCGGGAATGCAAATCTCCGTCAGCATCATCGTCGGACGGAAGGACAGCACCCTCTTTTTTCACTCCTTCAGATCCATGAGCGTAGCGAACATCACCACCCAACCATTCTTTTTCAGCACCCCAGTAAACGTCCTCTTCCGGTTCCCACACGTCCGCACGCCCTCCCGCAAAACCAAAGGTTTTAAAGCCCATGGACTCCAGGGCTACATTACCGGCCAAAATCATCAGGTCAGCCCATGAAATCTTACGGCCATACTTTTGCTTGATGGGCCAAAGCAGTCGCCGTGCCTTGTCCAAGTTGACATTGTCGGGCCAGCTATTCAGCGGCGCAAAGCGCTGCTGGCCGGTGCCGGCACCGCCTCGTCCGTCACCCAGTCGATAGGTCCCGGCGCTGTGCCAGGCCATCCGAATAAAAAAGGGTCCATAATGGCCAAAATCTGCCGGCCACCAGTCCTGAGAGTCGGTCATTAAATGGTGGAGGTCTTTTTTAAGAGCGGCCAAATCCAAACTCTTGAAAGCTTCAGCATAGTCAAAATCATCCCCCATGGGATTTGATAATGAAGAGTGTTGACGCAATATATTTAGTTTTAGCTGATTGGGCCACCAATCACGATTTTTGGTTCCGCTGGTTCCCACACTGTGTTTTTTAGTTGCCCCGGTCACCGGGCATTTGCTAACATTGTTGGCATTGTCTTCCATATATCTTCAATTTTTGGTGTGATTTTTTCTTCTTTGGTTCAAAAAACAATCTAAGGAATTTCTATCATTTTAAAAATCCAGAGCATGTCCTCCTTTACGGTTGTCTCAATATCTTTTTATAGGCTTCCAGGTTTTCGCTAACAAGCTCATTGGGTTCCGGTTCTTGAATATCGGTGTGTTTCGACATTTCCTCGTAGATGATTTTGGCAACGATGTATCGGGCCATTTGTTTATCGTCGGCAGGTATTACATACCAGGGTGCTTTTGGTATTGAGGTGTTATTGATAGCCTCTTCATAGTATTTTTGATAGTCGTCCCACAATGCTCGTTCAGAAATATCGTGGGGTGTGAACTTCCAAATTTTTTCCTTCTTTTCCAGACGCCGCAATAGGCGCTGTCGCTGCTCATCCTTGCTCAAATGCAAAAAGAATTTGAAAACGATGGTACCATTTTGAGTGATGTGCTTTTCAAAGTTTCGGATTTGGTCGTAGCGCTTTTCCCAAAAGTCTGCCGGGATATCCTCCACACCTTCGATGCCGGGAATGTTTTCATTGAGCAGAAAGTTTGGATTGACCCGCGTAACCAGTATGTTTTCATAATGACTTCGGTTAAAAACGGCATACTTACCTTTTGGGGGTAGCGCCACATAATGGCGCCATAAATAATCATATTGTAACTCTATGCGAGAGGGCGATTTGAAGCTGTGAACCACAACGCCGCGTGGATTAAATTTGCTGAATACTTCTCTTATCAGGCTGTCCTTCCCCGAAGTATCCATTCCCTGCAAGCACACCAAAACGCCATGTCTGTTGTGTGCATACATGGTGTCCTGCATCTTGCTCAATTTTTTACCCACCTCCTTTAAGGCCCTTTTCTTTTCTTTTTTTGTGGCGTCGGTTTCCAAACCAGTTGGAATTTTGTCGAGCTGTACACGGTCTTTTACTATGAACGACTGTGGATTTATCTCTTGCATATTCGTAAGAATTTAATCATGGCATTTTTGTCAGACTAACCCTCAAGATATGCAATTACAATTTAAAGTTCAAGTCGTGTGCTTTATTCATCAGTCTGGACCGTTTTATCCAATTAAATTAATGAGAAGTCTTTGAAAAGCCATTTGTTTTGACCGCTTCAATTTATGAATAAATTTGTTTGATGGACATGCCTTTATACAACCATTATAACTTAGCCAGGCCATTGTTTAATGCGAACAAAACAAGATTAATTGAATTTTTGGAGTTGGTCTTTTCCAGTAGTTTGGATTTATGAGCCTCAACAGTTTTAATACTTCGATGAATAGTGTTCGCAATTTCGCTTGTGGTTAAACCTTTACATAAATATTGCAAAACTTCCATTTCTCTCTCTGTTATTTCATTTGGATGGGTTTCAGGAGGTTTTATTTCTGAAGGGACTTTGATAAAATCGGTAACTATTTTTTGTAAAATTTCATTGGAAAAGTAATGTTCTCCTGCCAGTACCGAAAAAATGGCCTTTTCAAGTTCCTCTTTACCGGCTGTTTTTAGAACAAAGCCCTTCGCACCTGCATTAACCATTTTAACGTAATCGTTTTTGTCACCTTGCATGGTCAATACTAGAATTTTCAAGTCCGGATTAAGGTTTTTGGCTCTTTCTGTAGCTTCAAACCCGTCCATTATTGGCATTTCAATATCCATTAAAACAAGGTCCGGATCCTGGGTTTCTAAAAGCTTTAGAAAGCATTGGCCGTTATCTGCTTCGGAAATAACCTTTCCTATGTTTTCATTTTCAATTAGCAGCCTGATTCCTTCACGAAACAAGGTATGGTCATCTACAATAATTATTTTAGGTTTTTGTTCAAACATATGTCGTTTATTATGTAGGTAAGAAAATCAATAATCAGTTAATGGCAATTCAATATAAATCATGGTCCCATAAGCGTAATTAGAGTCAATTTTAAAACTACCCCTGAGTGACTCTACCCTGCTCATTATATTGGAGAGACCAAGCCCCATGCCTGCAGCTACTTCTTTATCAAAATCGAAACCTATTCCATCATCAACATAGGAAAGCCCAATGACCTTTCTGTCAATAATATGATTGGAAACAATATCAACCTTGTTTGCCTGAGCATATTTTATGGTGTTGTTGATCAATTCAGTGGTTATTCTGTACAAAGTAATTTCCAATATACTGTTGATTCTGGCTTGGATATTTGAATCAAATGTAAATTTAACTTCCTGAGAAAGATTGAGATCACTGACAAAATTGCACATGGCTTTAACAAAACCTTCATTCATAATGTATAAAGGACTCAATCCATGAGATACTTCCCGCACAGTTCTAATGGCTCTTTCTATGTTCAGAAGGCCTTTTTCAGTGAGGAGCTTTACCTTGTTCTTGTCCTTTGTCTCAACAAGCCATTGAAAATAGAGTTTAATGGTTGCTAATAATGGCCCAAGTCCATCATGGAGTTCCCTTGAATAGCGATTTCTCTCTGATTCTTCTACTTCAATTGTATTAGTTATGAGTTTTCTTTTTGTTTCAACTTCTTCGGTCACATCTCTGTTTGATGCCCTGATTCCAATACAATGATCATTTTCAAATATCTGTCGGCATGTGTGCTGGATCCAACGAATATTTCCGTTTTTGGTAATAATTCTAAATTTTAAGTTGATGGGTTCATTCTTGTCTTTAACAACCATTGAATTTCTTTTATGGTCTAGCCATAATATGCGGTCGTCCGAATAAATTATATCCTCTAGTAATTTTGGTTTGTTGTGGAATTCTTCCGGTTTATAACCGGAAATGTTTTCAACGGAAGGAGATATGTAAATGAATTTACCTTCCATTGATATCCAGTATTCCCAATTAGAGTTGTATTTGGCAACGGTCCTGTATTTTATTTCGCTGGCTTCAAGTTCCTGCATGGTTAATTTAAGCTGTGTTTGATCAAACATATACCCTCTAATTTCAATTAATTTGCCATAATCATCTCTGATCAACACTCCGTAATCGTAGATCCACAACCAGGCGCCATCCTTTTTTTTAATTCGATAAGATAACTCGTATATCTCTTTGTGATTCGTGATGTGATATTGTATTGCTTTAGTTACTCTTTCAAAATCTTTAAGGTGAATAATTTCAGCGTACCTAAAATTTTTCAGCAACAATTCTTGACGTGAATATCCCAATATTTTCGTAACATTATTTGATACATACTTTAACGGCCAACCTGAA
>DHVH01000190.1 GCA_002412555.1 Marinilabiliaceae bacterium UBA5213
CCGTCAAACCGTTTGAGCTTGCCGCAGATTTCGATTTTCTGGATTTCCCCCAATTCCGAAAGTATCTCAAGATTCCGGTAGACCGTTCCCAGGCTGATACGCGGAAGAAGCCGCCGGACCATCTCATAGACTTCATCGGCGCTGGGATGAGTCCTGACTTTTCGAAGCTCCTGTAGAATGACTTGGCGCTGGCGCGTCATTCGGAGCTGGGGATCGTTAAACAAAATTCATTATCCTCATGATGACCTTTTTTCAATGGGCGTAAAGGAACAGGTTTCCGGGCCGCAGTAGTCACCGACATATTCGGATTCCGGACGGTAGAGAACGGGTTTGGCAGAAGCGCCGGCGTACTGTTCCTCAATCACGTGCGCGACCCACCCGGCAACCCGGGAAACGGCAAAAACCGGCGTAAACAAATCCATTGGTATTCCCATGGCATAATACAGGGATGCGCTGTAAAAGTCCACATTCACGACGATATCCATGCCTTTTCTCTGGTTGAAAGCGGCCTTGGCCCGGGTTTCCAGAAGCCTGGAAATATCGTACCAGCGGGTATCGCCGATTTTCTCTCCCAGGGTCTTGGACATGGGAGCCAGAATAAAGGCGCGGGGGTCATCCACATTGTAAACCGCATGACCCAGCCCCATGATTTTCCTGCCGGCCGCAAACTCGGTCTGGACATAGGATTCCACCGCATCCGGTGTGCCGATCTTCAGCAGCATGTCCATGACACGGGCATTGGCGCCGCCATGAAGCTCTCCGGATAAAGACCCGATTGCCGCCGAAACCGCCGCATACATGTGGGCACGGGTGGAGGCCACTTCGCGGGCCGCAAACGTCGAGGCGTTAAACGAATGTTCGGCATGGAGAACCAGGCAGACATCCAGAAAACCGGCGATTTGCGGATCAGGGGTTTCCTTTTTCAGCATATACAAAAAATTGGCTGCATGATCCAGCCCGGGATCTGGCTGAACTGGTTCCAGACCGTTTCGAATCCGGTGCCAGGCGGCGACAAGGGTGGCTGTTTTGGCAATCAGGCGAACGGCCGTGCGGACGGAGACATCCTGCGCAACCTGTGGAAGCTCGGGATCATGGTTGGCCAGCATGGAAACCGCAGCCTGAAGAACGTCCATTGCCATTGCCTTGGCCGGACGGGTTTTCAAAGCGGCAATCAGGTCCGCAGGCACCTCGCGCTCGCGGGAAAGTTGGCCTTTGAAATCCAGAAGCTCGGTTTGAGATGGCAGTTTTTCAAACAGCAGCAGATAGGCGACTTCCTCAAATGTTGCACGGGATGCCAGTTCCTGAATCAGATACCCCCTGTAAATCAGCTTTCCGGCGTCTCCGTCCACATCGCTGATGCGGGTCTGTGCGATCTTTACACCTCGAAGTCCGGTATTCAGAATGATCTTGCAGTCGTCCATAATGCACCTGTCGCCTTACTTCGTTAATAGTCGATCCACATATCGGCTTCGTTGCCGCAATGCTTGCAATGGGCCGTGCCCTTGATCTTTTTGGGTTCAGCTGATTGAGCTTTAGGCTCAGCTTTTTGGGGAGCAGGCTCAGCCGGTGCATCCGGAAGCGAGCAGGTGATTTCCATTTCAGCTTCATTTCCGCAGTTTTCGCATTTGCAGACCTGTTTTTTGACGATGTTTGACATCTGTCTTCCTGTCCTGAAAAATGGATTTGAAAAAAGTCATGGAACGGACCAATATCTATCTATATCTATAATGATTCTTATTCATGATTCAGACGGATGTGTCAATAAAAAAGTCAGGAATGCGAGATCTTGCATAGCAATACGAAAAAATCACATGCCCGTCCATTTAACTGTTGACGCCAATACGTTTCCACATTATGAGTTCATAGCATGAACAAGGGTTTTGTTGAAGATAAAATTCGGCTTCGGCTGCTGAAGCATATCGGTGCCTCAAACAGGCACCTTACGCAGCGTGACCTGGCCGGTTCTCTTGGGATCAGCCTGGGAAAGACGCATTATTGCCTGGCGGAGCTGATAAAAAAGGGCTATGTTAAGGCCACCCTATTCAAGAATTCCCGCAACAAAGCAGCCTACGCCTATATGCTGACTCCACAGGGAATCGAAGAAAAACTGCACCTGCTGATGCGGTTTTTACGACACAAGGAAATCGAATACCGGGTGCTGGAGCAGGAAATTACTCAGCTACACCAGGAACTGAGCCCATACAACATAACAGAATCGACTGAACACTTGTAAATTTGTTTTTATGTCAGAAATCTCAAATAGATGTTGTATTTTTGGACTTGTATCCACGCGACGGAGCTATATCTCCGGCATCTGTTGTCCGTCCTTCGACCGCATCAACTTAAAGAGTATTAACTGTAAATTGTCTCCAAAGAATTGCCAGCAAAATAGATTCCACCAAAATCGAGGATTCCATCAAGTGAACTTCGCAACCTGGAACCAGTGACTATTAACCCAGTCTTTGCGGTAACAATGCTGTTCGTAAATATCAAGGGTAACCCCAACAATTTCATCCCCAGAAAGTTGATAGTATGTCAAAGGTTGTGCGAATGTCGCAGGATATCATAAGTCGAAATATTCACAAAAAATCAACTCTTAATGTTGTCGGCTTGTTGATTTCTGGGAGTGCATTGGCACAGATCCTCCAACTTTTAAGCCAGTCGTTCCTCGCAAGGTTATATGATGTATCACAATTTGGTATTCTGGCACAGGTTAGTTCAGCTGGCTCAATAATCGCGGTAGCCGGAACTTTACAGATGCACCAAGCAATGGTGCTTCCACGAAGCGAAGAGGAATCATGCGATCTATTCGCAACTGGTTTTTTTGCATCAACGTTAATAGCCGTAATATTTTTTTTTGCATTTTCTTATTGGAAGGTAGACCTTTTTGGTGATACGTTATCAAACCTATTACCATTATTATGTTCTGTATTTGCTCTTGGGTTGTGCTACGGCTACCTTTTGCGTGGATGGCAGACAGCGCGTGGCAATTTTAAAGTTCTTTCAATTTTCACAGTCATTCATGCAATTTGTATCATTTTATTTCAAATAGGAATGGGGTTTCTAGAAGTCGACAAGGGTCTTATTTATGGAGTGTTAATAGGAGAATTTGTAACGTCCTTATTTTTTATAATTTTTAGATATGCTCCCAGAATATCTTCTGTATCTGCCTCATTGATACAACCACGAAAGATATTTAATTACATCAAGTCTTATTATCAATTTTCATTCATTGGTACCATCCAAGAATTGGTTTCTTTGTCAGTATTGATGTTTCCTTTATTTATGTTTTCTATGATGTACGGTACAGAAATAGGTGGACAATACGCGATGGCCCACAGGTTTGCTTGGGCACCCGTGTTGCTTGTGGGTAATGCATTCACACAGATCAGTTTCTATACTTTCTCGGGGCTTAGCATCAAAGAGTTAAAGGTATTCCCGACGCTTAAGTTCGGTAAAAGAACCTTTGCTATACTATGTGTGGGGGGAGCGGGTGCTTTGATCTTCCCTATTATTCTGCCACTTATTTTAGGTAAGAAATGGTTGTTAGCGGGAGAACTTGGAGGGTGGGTGTCAATATGGGCAGTGTTTTTTTTTCTCTCTATACCTTATAGAGTTTGCTATCGTGTATTGCAATGGCAATTCGCGCAACTGATAGTAGACGGTATAATTTTATTGTGCCAATTTATTTTGTTTCATAATTTATCGAAAATTAGCCCTGTAGTCATGATGTGCTGCCTTGCTATAGTGGGGATTTTTCAAAATATAATTATGATTATTGTAATGCGATTTTTACTTTCGATTCATGTACGGAAATCATTAACTTTTACGGTATGATGAGTTACCATAAAGAAACTCTTATTGATTGTCAATCTGAATATAGAAGAAAAAATGGCTCCTCGCTGTCTACAGTGGGTAACCCCAAAATTCATGAGGGCAAATTGAATGTCTATTTAGAAAAATGGTAATAATTATTAAAATTCTATGGGTGCTTCTATTTATTTTTGCCCTTGTGAGCCCACCTCTTGCACTGATGATATATGGTTTAATTGGTTCAGATAGTGACGCCTTTGCAGTCACTAAATTGTTGGGGATTTTGGTTACGAACCATAAGTTTGTAACAAGAGGTATATTTTTATTGGCCTTTATAATATCATTATTCTGTCTTAGAAAAGTTCTTAAAAGAACATCAAGCAGAGTAATCAAGGGTAGTTTAATTATCGCCTTAGCGTTATCTGTTTTGATTGTTTCTAATTCTATTATCAAAGGTATGGGTTTAACAAAAAGCCTTTCTGTCTTGGTTTATTCAGGACTTCCAGTTTTTATAATTTGGTTATCTACTATCGGTTCTAAAAATTACAGAAAAATGTTTTATGTATTTATTACCATCAATATTATCTTTGCTAGTTCCGTACTATGGATTCCATTTCTTGAACCGCTCAATGGTCGTATCTATCAGTCATTGAGCTATATAGCTAATTCTGCTGATGGGGATATTAATTATTCATTACCGAGCTCGGAAACTAAAAAAGAAGGGGCTATTTCGCATTATGCACAGTATCATAATCCAAATGCATTAGGCTTCTACGCTTGTGTTGCAATAATTGGAGGGTTAGCTCTTGTATTAAAAGGCGAAAAATCAAATATATCTAAATTATTTGGTATAGTTTTATGCATCTTGGGTATCTTTTCATGGCTAAATTCTCTTACAAGGGGACCTGCACTTGCTGTATTTATTTCTTACCTTCTGTGGAGCTTCGTCCCTGCTCAAAATGAATCACTCAAGTCAAAGCGCTTTATTAGGCGTATTGTTATAACTATTTTAATTACGTTGCCTATCATGGTTACAATATCTGGTATGTTTAAATATTTATTTGTAAGTTCTGACAACATTTCAGTGATATCACGTCTTGAGGGGTACCGAAATGGGTATGAAGCCATGATGAGTTACCCGTTGTTTGGAGTTGGAGCAGACTGGGAATGGCCACCAAACGGTTCTAATCCGCATTTCCTTCCATTGTCGTTTGCTGCTCAAAATGGTATACTTTCAGGCATCCTGATTTTAATTCTTGTATTTGTCTTTGGTTTTTATTCAATTGCACATGCTTTTTCATCTTGGCAAAGGTCTATAATTAGTCCTTTTAATGGGGCTCTCGGTATTGGATTGATATTGGTCGTTTTGAGCATTGCGTTTACAAATAATATTACTGTAATTGTACTTTTTGGGATGTGCTTGGCTGAGGCATATATTCGAATTTTTAACCATGCGACAAATCGGAACAAAGTCACAAACAAGAGATTACAAGACATCTCAAAATAATCCATTTGAACTTCCCATGTTTTCATGGCTGTTCCCTCCTTGCTCGGAGGATTTTTCCATGACGTTCAGCTTATGGGTGGTACATTTTTGCATTCTTAGTGAATCAGACTTTGCCCAGAAAGGCTGATTCACTGCTGTGTTCCAGTTCATTTTTCTAGCGTTTTAAAACGCTGCGGTTGATTCCAAAGTTCCTGGCCGCCTCAGAACATTTACATCCTTGTTCTGTAATAAGCCGATCAGCTCGATCTTTTACTGCTGAGTGTAGGATCAGCGTTTTTGTTCCGCCATGGGGCACCTCCAGCTGTTTTTGGCCATTATAACTCTTTTCGAGGTGTCTGTTAAGGCCATAACACATCACTGATCAATAATTGATTATTCCGAACAATAATGCATTTATAAGGACAATTAAGGAGATATGGCCATATTTCGTCAAATCAGATTATATTTGCGCCTCATCCATAATGAGATTCATGCAAAAATCTCCCCAATTGGTTATGCCCGTCGTATTGGAGTTCGTATTGGGAACGGAACTGTTTTTTACGGTATGCGGGCGGGCATGTTCAGTTCCGAGCCGTTTCTGGTGACTATAGGTTGTCATTGTCATATTACAAGCGGAGTTCAGTTTATAACCCATGACGGTGGGCCGCTTATTTTACGTCACGAATATCCTGATCTTGATTTTACCGCTCCGATCACGGTTGGGGATTATGTTTATATAGGAATTCGATCGATCATTCTACCTGGTGTGTCCATCGGCTGCCATTCCATTATCGGCGCCGGATCTGTGGTCAACAAGAGCATTCCGGCCAACTGCGTTGCCGCCGGAGTCCCGGCACTGGTGGTTTGCGAGTTAGACGAGTATCTTCAAAAACTGCGTTCCAAATCCACCGGCTTAGGGCATTTGAAAGGACTGGCGAAAGAAGCGGAGTACATCAAGTATTTTGGAGTAACGCACAAATTTAAAAGTCGCTTGACCAAATAAAGACGATCAATTGGGCTGTGATTATGCGACAAAATGTTCTATATGTTGGACCTTTTATTTTTCCCAATGGAGGGGCGGAAACATCTCGCGTTGCTGGTATTGCGCTTTCTATTTTAGAGGCAGGAATTAAAGTGCGGATAGGGTGCGGGATGGGTAGCAATGAAGATTTATCCCTCACACAAACGCCTTTGTTTGATGTCATAAGTCTAAATGAGCGGCCTGCAGCGAATTCATCCAAAATTATTAAGGCATGGCGCGCCCTGACTTGGGGAGGAAATACTATAAACTGGATTAATAGTTTATCTCCTCGTCCGGATTCGGTTCTTTTATATGGCG
>DHVH01000181.1 GCA_002412555.1 Marinilabiliaceae bacterium UBA5213
CTAAATATTCTTGACGCTGTTCTTCAGTCTGTACTTTTCCGATGTATTTGTAGCCAAAAACACTGTTAAGAGCGTATCCCTGCTGCTGTCCCCTAAAACCTGCGGCAAGTACCGAAGTAGCGCCAATGTCGGTCAACTCGTTATCATACAAAGTAAATGTTCCCCCGATATGATAGCCTACCTCACCAATCTTATCTTGCCATCCCAATACTCCCTCAATGCCATGTGATTCAAACTTTCCAGAATTGGAATAGCCCGCATTGTCACCCAGGATACCGGGATAAGTAATGGTAATGAGCATATTGTTGTTCTTTTTTTGAAATATATCCACTGAACCGGAGAGTCTGCTTTCCAATACAGTGAAGTCAACTCCGAGGTTATAATTGTGGATGCGTTCCCATGCACGGCCTGATGAGGCAATTTTGCCATTCGTGTTGATGACAGTTGCTTTCCCATCACCAAGCAAGGCCCCGCTTTGTGATGTGAAATTATACAATTGCTGCCCTTCATAACGGTCAATACCACTTTGATTTCCTACAACTCCATAAGAAGCCCTCAATTTCAAATCGTCAAAAACAGCCTGTTCTTTCATAAATTCTTCTTCAGTAATCCGCCAGCCTGCTGAAGCCCCCCAGAACATGGCCCATCGATTGGTTTTGAAACGGGAAGAACCATCATAGCGTAACAATCCTTCCAGTAGATACTTGTCCTTATAATTGTAATTCAAGCGTGAATAATAGGACATAATCGCCTCATGCCACTTAGTTCCTTTATTATCGGTCAGTGTAATATCACCGGCACCATTCACTGCATCAAGCGAGGACTGAATATCTTTCACCTGAACACCGAAGTAATCATATTGTGTGAGTTCATATTGCATCCCGGCCATGGCATTGATATGATGGACAGAATTAAGCGTTTTGCTATAGTTCAGGTATGAGGAAACTGAATAAAAGTCACGGCGGGAACTCGTTTTCTGATAGGTCGTATTGACTTGCTGAGAAACGGCAACATTGCTGTTCTCTTTGGTTCCAGTATAATTAAATGACTTAATTGCTAAATTCTTGATATCCCGAGTAGCATTTGATGAATTGTAGCCAAGATTGCTTATCCAGTCAAACCCTTGAAAGAGATTGATTGAAAATTTCTCGCTGATATTTACCTCCGAGACCTTCAATTGGTTGTCTCCCCCCAGCTCTGCAAACCAGTTTGGCGACAGCCATGTACCCCATGAGTATGGTTTACCGTCGATAGTGGCAGCAGGAAGACCAGGCTGAGGGTAACTGCTTGTCAGTGTATTACCAATTTTTGAGGGTATTACCTGATCCTGACGATTGTAAGCAACCGTAGACTCCAGTTTTATTCTTTCCGACAATTGAAAGGTATTATTTAGACGAATGTTGTAACGTGAATTGTTGTTATTTCCCCATTGCAGATTGCTATCATCATACATGTAGCCCAACGAAAGGCGGTAAAGGTTCTTAGTCGTCCCACCCGAAACAGCCAGGTTATGCTGGGTTGATGTTGACGGTCCAAACAGGATGTCTGTCCAGTTTGTATCGATAAATGGCATATCCATTACGTCGGTAAATGCACCTGGAAAAGGATTGCTGCTGTGTTCAAAATCAATATATTTGCCTGCGTATAATTGTGCGAGTTTGGCGTATTGATACCAGGTATCACTGCTTGTTGCCCCGTCATTTGTACGTGCCTCTATAAGCGCTGTGGCCCACTGATCCATCGACATGAGTTTTGGCTGTAAACCAACGTATTTTCCAGTTACAGATCCAGAATATTCAATTTTTGTTTTGCCTTCACTCGCTTGTTTGGTCGTAATAAGCACCACCCCACCCGCAGCACGTGAACCATAGATTGCTGCAGATGCGTCTTTAAGAAAGTTAATTGATTGGATATCCTCCGGATTGATATTGCGCATGGCGTTTACACCCTCGTAGGCAACACCATCAATCACAATTAATGGATCGGAATTATTTGCTGATACAGCTCCTCTGACTTTCATGCCCCAACTTTCATCTCCCGGTGCAGATGAATTGCGCGTGATAATTACACCAGGAACTTGACCTTGCATTGCTTGCAAAGGAGATGAAAGGGAACCTTTATCTTCGAGAATTTTGTCAGAGACTACTGCCACAGAACCGGTCAATGTAGCTTTTCTCTGTACACCATATCCAACCACCACTACTTCGTCCAATAATTCTGTATCTTCCTGTAATACGATACGAATATTATTCTTCCCTGCGACCGAAACTTCCTGACCTTGGTACCCAATATAAGAAATTACCAAAATACCGTCTTCCGGCAGGTTCAGTGAGAAATCACCATCCATACCCGTCACAGTACCAATAGTGCTTCCTTTTAACAATACACTGGCTCCGATGATGGGTTCTCCACTCTCATCAAATACACTCCCCGTGAGATGTTTTGTCTGTGCAAAAGTTGCTGATATACACAGCATAAGACTGCACAATAGTACAAGTTTTAATGTTTTCATAAATCAAACTAAAATTTTAAAGAAGGCTACTTAATTCATATTTTTCAAGAAATTCTCCACCTATAATTATTTCTGTATTTTTCTTTATTAATTTTCTTTTATTGGCCTTTACAAAAGAAAGAAGAGCATTATGTGTCTCTCGATGTATTTCTTTAGCCTCAAAGTTTATTTTCCCGTTACTCGTCCACCACACAAATGTATCACAAAGGTTGTGAAAACAATAGTTAAATTCAGCGAGATATGTCTCAAACAATTCATTAGGACAAAATACCTATTAAAATATTTATTTACAATATAATAAATAACACAAAACTCAGTATCGTAAAATTATTTGAGACTCAAAACAAAATATTGTAAGCTTATTTTAACACTACGGAGTAAATGAACAAATCCCAATGGTTTGGCAAATCGAAGTCTTTTCCACCGTCATATCAGTAAAAAAAAGAATATTTTTTCAAAATAAACATTGCTCTTTCCATGCCTTGCCTAAAAAAAGGTATGCACAAAAATCGGTTTTAGTAAAACAGGGGCAAAGATAAAACTGATTCGATGATTCTTCTAACTCCCGCTATGAGAGAGATCAATTATTCGGTTAACACCCCCTCAGACTTTTAATATATTCATTGGGGGTAATACCCGTGCTCTTTTTAAACGAGCGGAAAAATGAAGCACGAGAACTAAAACCACATAAATCAGCCAATACTTCCAGGGTATATTTGGCATAAGTATCATCTGTTACTAATTTCTTAAATTCAGTAATCCGCCATTCGTTTATAAAATCGTAATAAGAGACATTTAAATACTGATTAAAAAGATAAGATAACGAATGTGATGAAGCATGTAAAGCATCAGCTAAATCTCCTATTTTAAGCTCTTTATTCATGTACGGTTTTTCATCTTGCATATATTTCTTCAATGCTTCATGCAGTATACTGCACTCTTCTGCACTCAGGCGGTTCATCTTATATTTCTCTTCTTCTTTATGAGATTTAAAAACTGTCGTCGAGTCATTATTCTGACCTGCAACAACTTTTTTCTTTAATAATATGGTACCATAGTAGAGCAATGCAACCAATAAAATGCCAAACAGTAAAATAAGAAAAGTACGTGATTTAAAAAAAGGAAATTGTCTGATTTGAATCGCAAAGTTGACTTGAGATTCTTCATTTCCTGGAATACGCATCCGAAATATGTATTTCCCGGGAGGAAGATTAAAATATGAAATCTCATTCTGTCCGGTTATAAACTTCCAGTCACCATCTATTTTATCCATTTTATATTCAACCAGGATGGCGGATGGATTTGTATAGGATAAATCTGAAAAACGGAATACAATGTTATTCTGATCGTACTCGAATGTGGCCTGCTTATCCTCTATTATACTTTTAAGATCTTTTATTGATAAAGAGTTGCCATTGACAAGCAGATCGGAAAGTACAAGAGTAGAAGGCTCTTGCTCTGTTTCGGGAATATTCGCTGGATCTACGCACAACAATCCCTTGGAATTTCCAAACCACAATATTCCATTCTGATCCCTGTATGCCGTATAATGAGTAAAAGTAGGGGATGGAATACCGTGCATATAATTGAATACGGTGTACTTTTCATTACAGAAACGTACCACTCCCCCGTCTGAAGTGAGCCAGATGCAACCAGCATCATCTTCTACCACGGAAGTATAAATATTCGCCTGAAGTGCCGGTAGTTTGTTGATTCTGGAAAATGATTTCATGCTGAGGTCTGAAATAAAAAAATCTCCTTTCTCGGGAAGAAAATAAAGCTGATGTTGCTCATCTTCATACATGACATGTATCTTCTCTTGATAAAAAAAATCAGGCGGAAACAAATTTGTCTTGATACTTTCGGAATTTGAATCGAACAACGCCAAGCCATTGTCGGTACAAAACCATCCTTTGCCTTCTGAATCAAAAAATACTTCATACACATTCCCTTCGGGCAATTGAGAGTTTGCACTGGTAAACATGGCTATTTCTTCTTTCAAGCTGTTGTAGTAAATCACACCCTGAGAAGATCCCATCCACAGGTTTCTTTGCTTATCCTGACGAAAGCAGAAAATATGACCATTTTGTAACACGTCACCATTCTTGCCAGAAAATCGTCGAATCTCAAGTGACTGGGGATTTAATATATACATCCCTGCACCATACGTCCCAATATAATATTCATCGCGGTAATAGGTCAGAGAAAGAATTAAATCGGATTGCAGTACGGATCTGTTGAAATATTTTATTCGCTTTTCTTTCTCATTGATGAAATAAAGACCATCTCTTGTTCCGATGAGTTTTTCATGCCCATTCATCACAAAAGAACGAACCGTTAAATTCAATGAGTTAAAAACAGAATTCAGTTCAAATACTTTAAACAACCCTGATTGATAAAGGCTATAATCCAGACCATCCTGATAATACCCAATCCATATCCGCTGCATATTATCCACGAACATCGAATAGATGGAATTGGAACGAATACTTTCCGGATCATTTACCTGATGCCGGAAACTTTTAATAATCTCATTTTTACTGTGTGAAATAAAAAATATTCCATTGCCGTCGGTAGAAACATATAGCATATCGTCTCCATCTGTAGAAACAGAAGATATGATATCTGATCCTACATCGATAAAATTCGAATAACGCTGTGTTCTGACATCAAAACAGACAATACCCATATTATAAGTTCCTAGATAGAGCGTATGATCCAGATAAGTAATATTTCTGAAATTTGCTTTTATGCGAGAGTTGCCCGGATAGCCGTATTCGGTTGAATTCTCATTCACAGAATCATACCTGATGACACTGCTTGCCGTTACCAGCCATAATAATCCGGAATCATCCTTCGTGATACCTCTGATAATGTTTGATGCAGAAAAGGGATTATCATTCAAGCTTATACGTTCGATCGTTGTAGAATCATACACATAAAAGCCTCGCTCAGTCCCAATGTATAAACGTCTGTTGCCATCGAACAAAAGGGTATTTACAGCATGGCTTATCGTTTCGGGAACAACTCTGGTCAAATAACCTGTATTTTCATCCAGTTTCCATAAACCAACTGCATTGCCTACCCAAATTTGCCCGTCGCTCGTTTCACATATGGTATTGATTCTTATGCGCTGCTCCTGCAACGTATTTTCAAAAGGATAATGTTTAATCCTGATACCATCGAAACGATCCAACCCTTTGCCCGTTCCTAACCATATGTAACCGGTAGAATCCTGATAAATAACATTCACCAATAAATCAGAAAGCCCATCCGCTTTTGTAATTCCTTTAAACTCATAAGAAGAGCCAAAAGAATAACAAGCAGATAAGTAGAAGATGACAGCAAATAAACAACGATGAATAATGTTTATTTTCATTTTGTGGCGAACAATTTATATTCAAATTCCGGACGATAATTTTAATATTAAATAAAATGGTCCAACTCCCGTATTAAAATACTTTACCGAGTGTACAAATATATAAAAATTCTTTGCGTATCGGTTACTGAATACAAAACAAAAATTTCAGAGATAAATAAAACGACAAAATGCTTTGCATTATTTTTTGTATTTTTGCATCTTCAATTTTATAATCATCAAACGAGTCAGGGTTTTATTTAGAAATCCTGAGATATTCCGCTGTTCATATGGATATTGCAAGCAAATACAACCCCGCTGAGGTAGAAAACAAATGGTACCAATACTGGATGGACAACAAGCTGTTCCATTCCGAACCCGATGGCCGTGAGCCCTACACCATTGTCATTCCGCCTCCCAACGTCACGGGGGTGCTGCACATGGGGCATATGCTCAACAACACCATCCAGGATGTGCTGGTGCGTAGGGCCCGCATGCAGGGCAAAAATGCATGCTGGGTACCGGGTACCGACCATGCCTCCATCGCCACCGAAGCCAAGGTGGTGAACAAGCTGGCTTCACAGGGAATCAGGAAAAGCGATCTCACACGGGAGGAATTCCTGAATCATGCGTGGGACTGGACACATGAACATGGTGGCATCATTTTGCAGCAGCTGAAGAAGCTGGGAGCTTCGTGCGACTGGGACCGGACGGCCTTCACCATGGACGAGGTCCGTTCGGAGAGTGTATTGAAAGTATTTTGCGATCTGTACGAAAAAGGATTGATATACCGGGGTGTGCGGATGGTCAACTGGGATCCGAAGGCACTCACTGCCTTGTCGGATGAAGAGGTGATCCACAAGGAGGTCCACGGCAAACTCTATTATTTAAGATACAGGATCGAAGGCGATCCGGCGGATGCCTATGCCGTGGTGGCTACCACGCGACCCGAAACCATCATGGGCGATACGGCAATGTGCATCAACCCGAACGACCCGAAGAATGCTCATCTGAAAGGAAAAAAAGTGATCGTACCCCTGATAAACAGGGTTATCCCGGTGATTGAGGATGACTATGTGGACATTGAATTCGGTACCGGTTGTCTGAAGGTGACGCCGGCACACGATGTGAACGACTATATGCTGGGTGAGAAGTACAACCTCCCCTTCATCGATATTTTTAATCCCGATGGCACGCTGAATGAACATGGGGCAATGTATGCCGGCATGGATCGTTTTGCCGTACGCACACAGATTGAAAAGGATCTGGAGGCTGCCGGACTGATGGAGAAAATGGAGCCCTACACCAACAAGGTTGGATTTTCGGAGCGGACCAACGAAGCCATTGAGCCGAAGCTCTCCATGCAATGGTTCCTGAAGATGGAGGAGCTGGCCATACCGGCTGCCGAAGCGGTGGAAAACGATACCATCCGCTTCTATCCGGAGAAATACAAGAATACCTACCGCCATTGGATGGAGAACATTAAGGACTGGTGCATCAGCCGTCAGCTCTGGTGGGGACATCAGATCCCGGCTTACTTCCTGCCGCAGGGAGGCTATGTGGTTGCGATGAGCAAAGAGGAGGCATTTGAAAAAGCAAAGAAACAGGTTGATTATCCCATCACGATCGACGAACTGAAGCAGGATGAGGATGTACTGGATACCTGGTTCTCCTCCTGGTTATGGCCGATTTCGGTCTTCGATGGCATCAATCAACCCGATAACAAGGACATCCGTTACTATTATCCGACCAGCGACCTGGTGACCGGTCCCGATATCATCTTCTTCTGGGTGGCCCGCATGATCATGTCGGGATACGCTTATCGCCAGGAGCCCTGCTTCCGCAATGTCTATTTCACAGGCATCGTCCGCGACAAGCTGGGCAGAAAGATGTCGAAACAACTCGGTAACTCGCCCGATCCCATCGACCTGATGGAACAGTACGGTGCCGACGGCGTGCGTATGGGTATGCTGCTCTCTTCGGCTGCAGGGAACGACCTGCTCTTCGATGAAACGCTCTGCGAACAGGGACGCAATTTCAACAACAAGATATGGAATGCTTTCCGCCTGATCAAAGGCTGGGAGACCGACGACAGCCTGCCACAGCCGGAAGCGGCCAAAGTCGCAGCAGAATGGTTTAAAAGCAAGCTCTCCGAAACCATCACCGAGCTGGACGATCTTTTTTCCAAATATCGCCTCTCCGAAGCACTGATGTTGCTTTACAAGCTTTTCTGGGACGAATTTTCTTCCTGGTACCTGGAGATCATCAAGCCGGCCTATCAGCAACCTATCGACAGTGAGACTTACCGGATCACATTGGACTACTTCGATGCATTGCTGCGTTTGCTTCACCCCTTTATGCCCTTTATTACCGAGGAGCTCTGGCAGGCATCACAGGAAAGAGAGCCGGGCGACAGCATCATGACCGCTCAACAGCCAAAGTCAGAAAAGAGCGACAGTGTGCTTTTGAACGATGTGGAACGGGTAAAACAGATTATTGCCGGGGTGCGTACCGTCCGGCTGGAAAAGAATATTCCCCAGAAAGAGCCCCTGGAGCTGCAGATTGTGGGTGGCGACAGAGATAAATACAGCAGTGTGATCTCGAAAATGTGTAATCTCTCCTCCTTCTTTTCCGACACAGAAGAGAAGGAGGAGAGATTACACATTTTCGAGATCACACTGCTGTATTTATCTCTGTCGCCACCCAAAAGGCCGTCATCGGCACCCTGCCCGATGAGACCTGCCTGTT
>DHVH01000269.1 GCA_002412555.1 Marinilabiliaceae bacterium UBA5213
AAC
This sequence comes from Marinilabiliaceae bacterium UBA5213, assembly GCA_002412555.1. Classification (GTDB taxonomy): domain Bacteria; phylum Bacteroidota; class Bacteroidia; order Bacteroidales; family Marinilabiliaceae; genus Geofilum. The sequence continues at coordinate 4 of DHVH01000269.1, forward strand.
ACATTGGCACCGCAAGGGGTTTATATTTGGCGGGCCCGCTATAAAACAGCCGATGGCAAGGTAAACATAAGGGCCGGCGATGTGACACTAATCAGATAAGAAGGGATGGATGATGGAAAGGAAGCAACTATTTGATATATGGAAACCCCTGCGGTGGATGCTGTTACTGTTTTTAACAATAACAGATCCGGCCAAGGGGCAGGATTTGCATTTTTCGCAGTTCTATGCCGCCCCTCTGTACCTGAGTCCATCGCTGGCTGGCGCCACCGATGGTGCCCGACTGGCCATGACTTACCGCAACCAATGGCCCGGCATTACCAAGGCCTTCTCAACCTCGGCTGTTTCGTTCGACAACTTTTTTGCGCCTTTTAATAGTGGCATTGGTATTCAGTTGATACAGGACCGGGCAGGTAGTGCCAACCTCACCTTTACGCACGCGGCCCTGCAATACTCCTACAATGTGCGCCTGACGGATGAGTGGCAGTTTGTTCCCGGTATTCAAGTAGCTTACGGCAGCAGAGCACTGGATTTCAGCAAGCTGATTTTTGGCGATGAGCAGATCGGCTCAGGCGCCTCGGGTTCATGGGACCGCCTGGCCAACGAAAGTACTGAGTTCACCGACTTTGCCGCATCTGGTCTGATTTACAGTCCCTACTTTTGGGCCGGACTAACCATCGATCACCTGGCAGAGCCAGAGCATTCATTTTTGGGTGAAGGCGTGCAATTGAACCGGAAATATGTGCTTTTTGGGGGTGCCAACATATGGACCGAAAAAAGGAAACGTTTTGGCTTGGACAGGTCCTTCTCGACCAGCTTCCGCTTTCAACACCAGAACAGCTACAATCAGTTGGATGCCGGGTTTTATTGGCTGAACAGTCCCATTGAACTAGGCATTTGGTACAGGGGACTGCCTATTTTCTCAAAAGTGGACAGCCGCATCAATCACGATGCGGTGATATTGTTAATGAGCTATAAATATGGACCTTTTCGAGTTGGCTACAGCTACGATATCACCGTCAGTAACCTGGCACTGCAAAGTGCCGGTGCCCACGAGCTCTCCCTGATATTTGAATTCAACCAGCAGGCCCAACTGAGAATTGGGGGACGGCGACCGGCTGTGCCCTGCAGCGACTCAGCCAATCCGCTCATCAACGAAAACAAAAAGTATAGCCGACCTTCACGGCGCATATTTTAACTGGCTGAACCTCACTTTTGCTCGGCGAAGTTTCCAGACTACTACATAAATACGTTTAATTCTTAATGGCCATTGCAAACTACGACATAAGAAAGGGCGAAGTTACAAACTTCGCCCAGCATCATGATTTTCTCTTGCAACATGCAATTTTACTTCCGCAGAAATTATCTAATTTCAATCATGCGGGAAGGTTTCGGTTTCACCTCATCACGCTTGTGAAGGGTCAGTTTTAAGATGCCATCCTTGTAGGCAGCATCGATCTTTGAATCATCTACCTCATTACGAGGAATGGCAAAAGAGCGACGGAATCCGGTATAGCTGAACTCCCGACGGGTAAACCCGTTTTCCTTATCCTCTTTACTCTCCTCTTTTTCGCAGGCGATGGTCAGCACATTGTTGTTCACCTCCACTTTAAAATCCTTTTTCTCGAGGCCGGGAGCTGCCACCTCAATTTCATACTCATCTTTGGTTTCCCGCACATTAACAGCAGGAACTGAACGTCTGCCTGAAACGGCTGGTGTACTAAAAACATCACCACCAAAAAAGTCATCAAAAATGTTTGAGATGTCAGGCAACTGATTGTTGAATCTTCTTACAAGTGTCATAATTATGTCCTCCTAAATTTAAGTTAAACTTTAATTGATTGATTCTGATAGGAGAATTGCAAAGCCTGTACCAAGCTCATAAACAGGACATAGTGTCATGACCTCATGGCATCAACTGCCAATATGGCGCTAACAAAAACCCAAAACCTGCCTATATGGCAGCAAAACACTTTCCACGACTACCCCAAAGGACACCCCCATCAAATGGAACGAGAACGCAGTCATTTTACAGAAATCTGAACATCGCAAAAGACCATACGCGAAACAAAATGGATTGTGGCATTCGAGGATCAGCTTGCAATGTCACTTTTTGGACCAATTAGCAGCTCATTTCGTGTCTCCAGGCGCCAATTATAAGCCTGTTATACCATTGTTTTTGAAAGATGGACTAATATGGTGTTTGCCTATCAACCTAATGATCTAACAACCTATTGATTGTTAAAACAACAATTTAAAATAGCAATAACATAGAGATAACACCGGGGAGGCAAGAAAAGCAGATCTTTGTGCCGGGATTTTTTATTTATCTCCCAACAATTCCTGTGTGTAAAGCGCCGTTCCTAACGAGGTACGGCGCTTTTAACAAAAAACCTGCGAGAAATGTAAAACATCTCCCGCAGGTTTCTTATTCCGATGCCCTAAAGGGCATTATATGTTATTCTTCATTTTTGTCAGCATCATCAGCAACCTCAGGTTCATCCTCTTGTGTCTCGTCTGCCTGGGGCTCTTCTGTTTTCTTTTCAACCTTCTTCTCTTCCACAAACAACTTTACCTTGATGGCATTCAATCCTTTAGGCCCCTTTTCAGTCTCAAAAGTCACTTTATCACGTTCACGCACCCTGTCCAATAGTCCGTTTAAGTGAACAAATACACTCTCTTGAGTTTCTAAATCCTTGATAAAACCGTAGCCTTTAGAATCGTTGAAAAACGTAACTATTCCGGTTCTTATAAAATCTTCAGGTGTTAATTCTCTTTGACGTGAAACGCTGATTTCAATATCTTCCAGTTTCACTTCCTTCTTCTTTTTGTCCGGATCCGGAGGAGTAGAAGTTAAATTGCCATGCTCATCCACATAAGCAATCATATCATCAGCACTTTGCTTTTCGCGGTTCTCTTTCTTTTTCTCTTTATCTAACTTCTTCTTCTGCTTCTTTTTTTCTCGTTCTTTTTTACCAAAAGTTTCTTGCGATCTTGCCATATATAATATTATAACTGTATTGTTTTCCCGGTTTGTGTTTCCGGAAAACTGTAATAAAAAACATTTCTGCCGACAAAGGTACAATAAAAGTCGGAACAAACAATATCCAAAAGCATCATTGACTGACTGAAAATTACCGCATAAACCCTCAAAAACGTCTACTAATTCGGAGAAATAAACGAACTTTATTGAAGATAGAATGTTTTGTCTACATTACTTACTTTCATTTGTTATATGAACACAACAACACAAGCACAAGCAATGTACAAGCAAGCCAGCCCCTCCGACACTTTCGACACCTTTCTGGATAACCTGAAATCGAGAATGAGAAACGTATTTCACGAGCGGGCTGACATTAGCCAACTGGCCACAAAACGAGGAATGCCCCCCTTTGTCATGCGTGAATTAATGGATATTCAACCTCTCGCAGTGGGCATACCTTCTGAATATGGAGGCCGAGGCTGCAAAATGGATGAAAACATTGCCTTACTGGCTACTGCTTCTTATGAATCACTGGCCTTGTCGCTCACCTTTGGCATCAATTCAGCCCTTTTTCTACAACCTGTAGCCAAATACGCCGACGAAGAAGCCAAGAAAAAAGTTTTCAGTGACTTTATTAATCACCAGAACATGGGTGGCTTGATGATTACAGAACCCGACTTCGGCAGCGATGCCCTCAACATGCAGACCTTCTTCACCGAAAAAGACCAACACTACCATATTAAGGGAACCAAGCATTGGGCCGGCCTCACAGGATGGGCCGAATACTGGCTGCTGACTGCCAGGGAAAAAACAGCTTCGGGCGACTTAAAACGCGATATCGACTTCTTTATCTGCAATGTGAATCAGCCGGGACAGCACATCGAAGTAGAAGAGGTATATGAAAATCTGGGCCTCTATCAAATTCCTTACGGCCGCAACAAACTGGATGTACGCATCCCACAATTGCAACGGCTCATTCCTAAAACCACCGGCGTTAAAATGATGCTGGATTTACTGCACCGGAGCAGAATGCAATTTCCGGGTATGGCCATGGGATTTATACACCGCATGCTCGACGAAGCCTTGAACCATGCCAAAAAACGACAAATTGGCGGTAAAGATTTATTGAGCTACGATCAGGCCCAGCACCGCATTTCAAAATTACAGGCCTATTACACCATTACCTCAGCTATGTGCGCCAACAGCAGCCGCGTAGCCGGCATCGAAAACGACCTCAGCCTCATTGGCTTTGAAGCCAATTCCGTCAAAAGTTACGTCACCGACATGATGCAGGAAGCGGCCCAGTCGGCCACCCAACTGGTCGGCGCCCAAGCCTACAAGCTCAACCATATTGCCGGACGTGGTATCACCGACAGTCGCCCCTTCCAAATTTTCGAAGGTTCCAACGACATTTTGTATGCCCAGATATCGGAAGCGCTGGTTAAAATGATGAAGAAGACCAAAGAGAGCAACTTGTTTCAGGCATTGAAAAACAATGCCCTAACGCAAAAATCGGCCGAGCTCTACCGCAAGCATCTCGATTTTAGTCTGGACACCACTCTGCCTCAGCGCAAACTCGTGAAACTGGGACAGATTGTGAGCCGCATTGTCTCCTCTCAAATGGTTATCAATTTAGGCGAAAATGGCTTTAACAAGCAGTTAATCACCAATGCCGTCAACACTTTGGAGCAGGAAGTTTCCTCATTAATGGCCGGTTTTAACTACAGCAAAACCGCCCTTGTGATTGAAGGCTATCAGGAAAACAGTGCTTGGAGAAAATTCTTATAAACTAAAGCCGGCCATTTTTAAATCGTCCCAGTATTTGGGATAAGATTTGGTCACCACCATGTGATCCTCAATGGAAAAAGCCGTAGCTGCTTTTAAAGCGGCCGGAGCAAAGGCCATCGCCATGCGATGGTCTTTGTAGGTTTTAACCACGATGTCCGTTTGTGGGGCCGTCATCTCCCCCTTCCAAATTAAGTTATCCTTATCATTGGTTTCCAGGTGGAAACCAAACTTACCCAACTCCGTCACCAAAGCCTGGATACGGTCCGTCTCCTTAATTTTCAAGGTATGTAAGCCCGTTAGTTTAAAAGGAATTCCCAAAAAAGCACAGGTCACCGCAAAGGTCTGTGCTAAATCCGGTTCCTTGGTAAAATCATGACTGAAATGCGCCGCCACCTCCCCAGTATTGGTAAGGATCAGTCCCTTTTGCGACGACTTGCTCTTAACGCCCAATTTCACAAACAACTCAGCCACCGCAGCATCGCCCTGCCAGCTGTAGCGATCGAGGCCCTTCAGCACTACTGAGGCTCCTTTACCAGCCAAGGCCACCGCCTCAAACCAGTAGGAAGCAGCGCTCCAGTCNNCCACCCTGGCCGCCACCGGCTGATAAACAGCAACCGGTACCGTAATTCGGTTATCAACCCATTGGCATTTCACCCCATATAGCTCCATCAACTTTAGGGTCAAATGAATGTAAGGGCGCGAAGTAATCTCCCCCGTTAAATTCAAAGTCAGCCCCTTTTCCATGTAAGGACCAACCATTAGCAGAGCCGAGATGTACTGGCTGCTCACATTACCGGGTAACTCCAATTCCCCTCCAGTCAACGAGCTGCCAAAAATGCGCAAGGGTGGAAAACCTTCTTTTTCCATGTATTCCACCTTACCGCCCAGCTGGTTCAAGGCATCGACCAAAACATGAATGGGGCGTTGTTTCATACGCGAACTGCCAGTAATGGTCCACTCCCCCACAATCTTGGCCAAATAGGCCGTCAGGAAGCGCATGGTAGTACCCGCCGCCCCAATGTCAAAAGCCCGTGTATTGGAATTGAAAACCCCAAGCATGGCTTCGGTATCATCACTATCGGAGAGGTTTTTAATGGGGTACGGACTATAACTGAGGGCGTTTAAAATCAAAAGCCGATTGCTGATGCTTTTGGATGCCGGTAATTCAACTTCAATTCTATTTAATTGCTGGGGTGCCTGAACGCTAACGGACATATATGCTTAGATGTTAGATGATAGATAATAATTTAAGGCTGCCACGACCTCCTCTTTTTCGCAATGGGTATTAATGGCCACATCGCCAGGTTGGCGCAGTAGGGTAAAATTCATTCGACCGGACTGGTTTTTTTTGTCGTGCGTCATGGTCTCGTACAAATAATCAAAATCCGAGGCACTGTAACCAAAGGTGCCATAAATCCTTTTCGTATATTGACTCAACTGCTCAACCAGAACCAATGGGAAGCCCAACTTCATATGCGCCAGATAGAGCTCGGCCACCATGCCAAAAGCCACTGCATAGCCATGTAAAAGCGGGCGATTACGTTTCAAAGCCAAACTCTCAAAGGCATGCCCAATGGTATGTCCCAGGTTAAGGGCTTTGCGAATATTCTTTTCCAAGGGATCGGCGGTCACCACATCGTCCTTAATTTTAATGGAGGCGGCCACCAATTCGGTCAGCTCGTTCCAATCCGGATGCCGGATATCAAAGGCCAGGGTACGATCCAGGAATTCACTGCTTTTAAGATAGGCGTGCTTGATCATCTCAGCAAAACCTGAAATCAGATTGGCTTCATCCAGTGATTTTAAAAGCGCAATATCTACAAGGACATGTTTGGCCTGCATAAAAGAGCCGATCTCATTCTTATAGCCCTTGAAGTTTATACCCGTTTTACCACCGACCGAGGCATCCACCTGCGCCAGCAGTGTGGTAGGTATATTGATAAAATCGATGCCCCTTTTAAAAGTCGCTGCGGCAAATCCGCCCAAATCACAGGGCATTCCCCCACCCAAATTAATCAGCAAAGAGTGCCGTGTGGCACCCCCATCCACCAAAGCCTCCCAAACGCGTATCAGAGACTCGGTGTTCTTGTACTCATCACCGGCGCCTATCACTATGCAGCGATCGACACTAATCCCCGGAACCTTTTCAATAGCAGGAAAACAAAGTTTCCGGGTATTGGAATCTGTCACAACAAAGACCTTTTCGTTTTGATAGGGCAGCATCAGTTGTGCTAAATCTTTGGCCAGATCACCGGCCAAATAGACATCTGTTTCCTGAGTATGAAGAGATTGCATGAGATATAAAGTACCTAAGTGGGAAACTATAAGAATTCGCTTTCAGTGCCAGTGTCAGAAAAAAATTCCCGGACACATAAGCAACCTTGCAAAAATAAGACTTTTCAACGAGAGTGCAGTGTTTTCAGAATAGGAATGCTTTACACGGCTCTTGGTCTGGGATCAAAATTAGAAGAAGATTCCCATTACCCCATCCCTAGTCAGATGCTTTCGCAAAAATGCAAGTGCCTTAGTGATATGATCCTCAACCGTTTTTCCAGCTATTCCCAACTCTTGCGATATTTCTTTATTGGATAGTCCGTCCTGGCGGCTCAGAACGTAAACACTCCGCCTTTTTTGTGGCAATTGCTCCACTAAATGGTTTATCCTTTCCTCCAGAAAAGAGCAATTAACTTGCTCTTCGGTGCTGAGTCCACCCTTTACATGATTATTTTCATTTATAATATGGTCAACATATTTATTTTTAGAGGCTCTTTTACGGTAGAGAGAAAGCACAGTATTGCGGGCAATAGTAAATAAAAGAGCTTCTATCTCAGTATTTTCATCTATTTCATGTCGCTTTTTCCAGAGTTTCACGAATACATCGTGGACAATGTCTTTAGCATCTTCGTCGATTTTCAGAATAGACTTAGCAAAAACATAGATACGATGGTGGTAATTGCCATATATCTCGTCAATAATAACTTTATTACCGTCTTTAAGCCCGGTAAGCATGTCCATGTCTTTTCGGCTTAATGGCATTGTTAAAAGTTTTTACAAAAATATACAAAAAACTTCAAAATAGAAACAATAATTAAGCAATAGGGTTTTAAAGAGTTATTAACAATTGAAGGTTCAATACCCATACTGAAAATTTAATTTATTAGTAATCAGTCATATATAATTAATAGCACAACAAGGCAAACAATTAAAATTAGTAGCCGGGTACCAATAAACCAAGTGCTGGTGTAAAATAAACTAAAAAAAGATTTAAAAAAAACCGGGGTTTTTTAAGACTTATGCGTTTACTTAATATACAGCATGAAACACGCTTGTTTCAATTTAGTTCAGGCAGATAATAATTAAGCACAACAGCAGATATGACCGAGCTTTTCAAAAAATTCACAGACGGAAGTTGCACACCTGAGGAGGAAGCATTCATTCAGAAAAAACTAAATGAACCAGTTCCTTCAGAAGAGTTACTCCTATTCCTAAAAAAACACTGGCATGAGATAGAAAGTGCCCCCTCTATTGATCATTCTACGCTGCACAGAATTCATCATTCCATAAATCTAATGGAACAGGAGTCGGCCAATAAAAAGAAACGTTTGACCCTGTTTCTGTCATGGAGCCGGTATGCTGCTGCTGTTCTGTTTTTGTTTCTGATTTCGGCAGGAGGATGGTATGCAATAAATGCGGGAATGTTTCAAAAGGAAGCCTTTTATACGGTTTCATCCTTGGGGGGTCGGTCGTCAAGTGTGGAATTACCCGATGGATCGCAGGTGTGGTTAAATGGGGAAAGTTCCGTCGTTTATTCGTCCAGGTATGGAGCCGGGAATCGACTAATCCGTCTTCAAGGGGAAGCCTTTTTTAAAGTAGAAACCAATAAAAAAGCCCCTTTTATTGTACAGGCCAACGACATTGAAGTAAGAGCACTGGGAACGAGTTTTAACGTGGATGTCTATTCGAAGGAAAAGCCTGCAAGAGTAACACTGGAGGAGGGTAGTATTCAAATCACCCATGCTGGAGAGAGCATGCTGCTTAAACCGGGAGAACAGGCAATTATTGGAAGAAATGGCATAGAACTCTCACAGGTGGATGCACAGCTTTTCACTTCCTGGCATACCGGAAATCTGGTTTTCAAAAATGAAACTCTCAAGGTAATTACAGAGCGCTTAGGAAGGATATACAGTGTTGACTTTATATTTGAGACAGCCGATTTACAAGGCTTCCGTTATCGTGGATCAGTTAGTTTTGACAACTCAATACTCAAGGCTTTAGAGATGTTACAATTATCAACAGGTATTAGGTACGAGATACAAGGAAATAAAATATTGCTAAAAAAATAACGAAAAAGCAGGAATCAGCGGCAACTGATTCCCGCCTGTGATCAATAAACATCCCGCATGCGGGAGTATTTACTAACGTTTAAACATGTCAAATTTATGAAAAAAAATGCACTTTATTCCGAAAGGGATAATTATTCCCGTAAAAACAAACTCCTGTTAGCTATGAAAATTTCAGGCATGTTATTGTTTGGGATCATTTCTTTTGCATCCGCAAGCAACTCCTTTTCACAGGTTGGTAAGGTTTCCATGCATTTGGAAAACGCGGTTTTGTCAAATGCCTTTGACGAAATTGAAAATCAAACGAACTATTCCTTATTTTACAAAAAGGATGTAATTGATGATCAACGCATCATCTCAATATCTGTTGTCAATGAAGAAGTGGACCTTGTTCTTTCAGCACTTCTTTCAGGTGATAATGTCTCTTACAAAGTCATCGACAATAGCATTGTCATTGTTCCCGCTTACCTCAATGAAGACCTTTCTCAACAACAAGAGATAAAAGTACAGGGTAGAGTAACAGACGAGTATGGCGACCCGATGCCAGGCGTTTCTGTTTTGGTTGCGGGAACCATGAATGGCACAATTACCAATATGGATGGCCATTTCATACTTGACAATGTACCCGAAGGAGCCGCATTGATGTTCTCATTTATTGGCATGAAAAGCCAAAGCGTTGATGTGAATAGCCGTTCTACCATCAATGTTAGGATGGAGCAGGAAAGCGTTGGCCTAGATGAGGTGGTAGCGGTTGGTTATGGCGTTATGCGGAAATCAGACCTTACCGGAGCAACCAGTCGTCTCACGGAAGGCAACATGAACAAAAGTGTGGCCAGCTCCCCTACGGAAATGATGCAGGGTCGTGTCGCCGGTGTTAACGTTTCTCAGAACAGTGGCGAGCCAGGTTCCGGCATGTCTGTTCGGGTCAGGGGAACCAATTCCATCCGGTCGGGACAGGAACCTTTATACGTTGTAGATGGTGTGCCCCTCGACAATTCCGATCTTACCCCCGATGGTGCAACCCCTGCCGGAATCAATCAATCTTCTAATAAAAACCCGATAAGTTTTTTGAATCCGGAAGACATTGAGTCGATTGATATTCTTAAGGATGCCTCTTCAACCGCCATTTATGGTGCGCGTGGTGCCAATGGTGTAATCTTGATTACGACTAAACGAGGCACAAAAGGTGAGGGCAACATTTCCTATGATGGCTATTATGGCGTTTCAACCATTAGGGAGAAAATGGATATTTTGTCGGCCAGCCAATTTAGACAATACACCAAAGGGGATGGAACTAAATTGCTTGATTTGGGTGCTAGCACAGACTGGCAGGATGAGATCTTTCATGCCGCAAAAACCCAGAGCCACAGTCTTTCCTATGGAGGTGGAACCGAGAACCTTATGTACAGAGCTTCTGTCGGCTATCTGGACCAGGAAGGTATCATTAGAACCACTGGCATGGAGAAAATCAACGGTAATATAAAAGTAAATCAAACCTCCTTTGGAGGTAAATTGAAGCTTCAGGGAACCCTAATTGCATCGCATGTGGAAGACACACGTGCGCCCATTGGTGAGACAGGTGGTTTCGAGGGTGATTTAATTTTGACTGCCCTTAAACTCAATCCTACATTCCCGGTTTACGATGCAAATGGTAAATATTACCAACATACCATCGATCAGCGCAATCCGGTGGCCATGATGAATTTGACCGACGATGTAACAATAACCAACCGGATTCTAACCAACATGTCGGCCGAACTGGAATTGCTACCGAAACTTACTTACAAATTAAATGTAGGTTTAGACCGGTCAGTGGCTGAACGTAAGGTCAACCAAGGGCATGAACTTAACTACCTACCCAATAAAGGGGAAGCCAATATCAATTCAATATCTGCCAACAACCGGCTGGTCGAAAATTTTATCACCTGGAATGGTGATTTTGGTGAACGCCACAGGTTAACTGCCCTTGCGGGTCATGCTTATCAGCTTTTCAGAGTTTCCGGATCCCGATTAAGGGTATTTGGATTTGAAGTGAATGACATTAAATACACCAACAATTTGGGTTATGGTAGTTTTTCATCAGCTGAGGCAGGATCTTATGCTTTTGAACGTGAACTGCAGTCATTTTTCGGACGATTAAATTATTCACTGGACAGCAAATACATGTTCACTTTAACTGCCCGTTCAGATGGCTCATCCAAGTTTGGAGAGAACAAAAAGTATGGCTTTTTTCCATCCGCCGCAATGGCTTGGCGGATTTCAGAAGAAGCATTTCTTGAGGGTGCTGATGCCATCAGCGACTTAAAACTTCGCCTCGGATGGGGTATGACCGGGAACCAGGAAATCCCTGATAAAATTTCTCTTCAATCAGTTGGAACTACCAATTCAGCCAATGGCTATTTCAATGGTACTTTAACCCCCGGTATCACCTTCCTCAGAACACCCAATCCAGATATTCAGTGGGAAACCACCTATCAAACTAATTTCGGACTGGACTTTGCATTTATTAATAACAGATTGAGGGGAACCATTGATGTTTTCAACAAACGGACGGAAGATGTGTTGCTCGAGATTTCAGCCATGGCTCCGGCATTAAGAACAATATGGCTAAATGTGCCCGATTTGGAAATCATTAATAAAGGGTTTGAAATCGGCCTAGATGGAACACTTGTACAGAATAGTGATTTTTCCTGGGATCTGGGCTTCAATTTCTCTAAAGTCGACAATGAAGTAAAAAACCTTCCTGTTAAACTGATAGAGACCGGGAATGCATCGGGACAAGGATTAACCGGCACCCGTGTGCAGGTTATTACCAACGGGCAGCCCATAGGAACCTTCTACGGACGTGTATACGAAGGCCTTAACAGCTCTGGCATCAGTCAATACAAATTAGACGACGATGGAAATGATGTACTGGAGCCTCTGGGTTCGGCCTTGCCCGATTTCACTTACAGTTTCAACAGTTCTGTCACTTTCAGAGGCTTCGATCTTAGCATGTTCTGGTATGGCTCAAAGGGCAATAAAGTATATAACAATACCGCCAATGCCATTTTTGTGAAGGGCACACTTGACCGTGGTTCTAATGTTACTGAGGCGGTTTACAACTCTGATGAATCTCCGACCAATTCCAACGCATTCTCTTCACGCTTTGTAGAAGATGGTTCTTTCTTGCGTTTTTCTAACCTGACATTGGGCTATACCTTCGACACTAAAGCACTTGGATGGATTAGCAAAGCAAGAATTTATGCCACCGGAAACAACCTGTTGCTTTTGACCGATTATACAGGTTTCGATCCGGAAGTAAGTGTTGATGCTGGTGAATCGGGTGTTCCATCCTTGGGAATTGATTATACGTCCTATCCCATGCCGCGGACTTTTACTTTTGGTATGAATCTTCAGTTTTAATGTTACACAATCATTCTAAACACGAAAATTATGAAACGATATAGTATTCTTTTTTCACTATCGCTACTTTTCCTGTCTCTGTCATTCATGGGATGTACCGATTTGGAAGAAAACGTTATAGATGAGCAACTCGGTGGCGACTTAGTTTATAACCCGAGTAATGTTCAGGCACTTATCCACCCCCCTTACGCAAGTTTGCGTCAATTAATTGAGTGGTACGACTATTGGGGACTTCAGCAAATAACCACCGACGAGACGGTTTTTCCTACCAGAGGAACCGACTGGTTTGACAATGGTGCATGGCAGCAGTTGCATTTGCATACCTGGAATGCGGATCATATCCGTTTGCAAAATGTATGGGATATGATGAGTCGCGGAGTGTTCCGGGCCAATACGGCCATGTATTACATTAGCCTATTTGAGCAGAACGCAACAACTGAGCAATATATTAACGAGGCCCGCTTTTTGCGCGCTTATTATATGTATACCTTTATCGACTTGTGGGGAAAAGTACCCTTTAGACCTGCCGATCAATTAGATTTTAAAGTTACGCCCGTAGTCCTGGAAGGAAAAGAGGCCGTAGATTTTATCATTGAAGAAATCAAACATGTTCTACCCAATTTAAAAACACGCTCAGAAGTAGGAACCGAAAGAGTAACACAAGGAGCTGCCCATGCCTTACTGGCCAAGCTGTATTTGAATTATGAAGTGTATGGTGGTGAAACAAAATGGACCGAAACCATTACGCACTGCAACGAGCTGATCACTTCAGGGGATTATGAAGTAACCGAGGACTACTGGTCGATGTTTCAAAAGGATGTTACAGATGATCATCCTGAGTTTATCTTAACTGTACCAATGAGCGACGAGGTTGAAATGGGTGGCGGAAGTGTGTGGATTAATTTCACACTTCATTATCACCAGGGCTTTGGCAACTACAACAGTCTTTGGAATGGCGGATCAACCACTTCAACATTTGTAGACACTTGGGATCAGGACAACGACGCCCGGTTTTATGACGACCGCATCATGAGTGAAACAGGGTTTAATCAAGGCTTTCTTATGGGCCAGCAATATGGCGTAAATGGAGAAGCCCTGGAGATGAGAAACGGAAACCCATTGATCTTTGTACCGACTATTGTATTGAATGATTCACCGGAGAACTATGGGGTGCGCGTTATTAAGTTTGCACCAAATCCTGACACGGAACGTCAGTTCTCATCGCCCAATGATGTACCCCTATTGCGCATTTCTGATATTTATTTAACCCGCGCGGAAGCAAAATTCAGGGATGGTGATGAAGATGGGGCGCTGGAGGACATTAATTTTATCAGGTCACGCAGAAGCGCTGAAGGCAAAGTGCTTCCTGAGCTGACTGTCTTAACCCTCGACGACATCCTGGATGAACGAGGATTTGAATTGTATTGGGAAGGTTTTAGACGTCAGGATCTGATTCGCTTTGGGAAATACACCAATGCCTGGCAAGAAAAGCCTGTCACAAGTGCGACGAAATCTCTTTTTGCCCTTCCTACCTCTGCCGTTAGCGTAAATGAAAACCTTAAACAAAATGATGGCTATTAATCTCTAGTGGCCTTTTTATTGCCGGGATTTGTTTTAAACAAATCCCGGCAATTTTTTTCTACCTAAACATAACTGCTCCGAGAGGCAAAACTCAAGAAGACCATGAAGGTCTTTTTTCTTTTGCTTTTTAGCTTGATTTTTTGTTTTTTGCATACCTCAAACCAGAGGTGATTATTCTTTTTCTGATTTCGTGTTACCAACAACATAATTAAGCTATCTCTCATGAACAATAAAAAAACGGCCGGAAAGTACATAAAAATTTTCGCCATTAGTTGGCTAGCAGCATTGGCGCTATTTGTGCTTTCAGTGGTTTTGAAATCTGACATTCCGGTGGCTGGCCAGGTTGCTTTGGGCGCATTGGTGGTGCTTATTGCGGTGTTTTTTGCCAATGGCGGCTTCCATTACATTGAAATAGAATCGGAAAAGGATCTTTTTAGAATCAAGTATTTCAACCTTTTTCCGATGGGACGAGAATACAAGTCAATTCAAATTCCCTGGTCGCGCTACCGCAAGCATGAAATTAAACCCTCCTTTAACGGACTCTTTCACCATCTCTATGTTTATGAGCAGACCGGTGGTGGACTGGCACGTTATCCCTCCATTGGCTTTTCTGCCCTCAGTGCAGATGAGAGAAAAAAAATTCTGACCTTCTTTAAGAAGATGGAAAAATAACCGGCCCCGTCCCCCATCACTTATTCCATAACCCACCCTACCATGTTAAAGCACCAAATTGCCTTAAGCCTCATCAACGGCATTGGCCCCAAACTAGCCCGCAATCTCATCACTTATCTGGGATCGGTGGAGGCTGTATTTTTGGCCGACTCCCAATTTGAGAAAATACCCGGCATCGGGTCGGTCATGGCCCACAAGCTAAAAACCTTGGATAAAGGCAGTCTGCTGGCCCGAGCCGAACAAGAAATCGACTTCATTCAAAAACATCACTTACAGACTTCCTTTTTTACCGAAGACAATTACCCCCGTCGCTTGTCGTTTTGTGAAGACGCCCCTTTGCTGCTCTTTGCTAAAGGGCAGGTTGATTTTGAGTTGCCCAAAATCATCAGCATTGTGGGTACCCGGCGGCCAACGGCCGACGGGCTAAACATCTGCGAAAAGCTCATCGCCGACATCGCCCAAAGACATCCCGGAACTTTGATTGTAAGCGGACTCGCCTATGGCATCGACATCTGCGCTCACCGGGCAGCACTTAAAAACAATCTGCCCACCATGGCAGTATTGGCACACGGACTGGATCGAATTTATCCGGGGACGCACAGTCAAACCGCCCGTGAAATCACCAACCATGGCGCTCTGCTCACAGAATTTATGACAGGCACCAATCCCGACAAGCCTAATTTTGTGAAACGCAACCGCATTGTCGCCGGTATTTGTGATACGGTGGTGGTGGTTGAATCAGCCCACAAGGGCGGCGCACTCATTACCGCCGGCATTGCCGCCAGCTACAACCGCGACGTCCTCGCCTTTCCGGGGCGGGTCAACGACACCGCCTCGGGCGGTTGCAACAAACTCATTAAAACCAACATAGCCGCCCTCATTGAATCCATTGAAGATTTAGAATACGCCCTGGGCTGGGAGAGCCAAACCAACAATGAACAATCCACCCAAGGCGCGCTGTTCAAAGCACCCGACAGTCCCGAAGAAAAGACCATCCTGGATCTCCTGGTCATTGAAAAAGAAATGAACCTCAACCTCCTCAGCATGGCCTGCGGTATTCCCATTCCCAAACTATCGGCTACCTTGCTTGATATGGAGTTCAAGGGACTGATCAAAAGCAGGCCGGGAGGGATTTTTAGGTTGTTGTAGGATGTAATTCTCCTAAACAGAGAAAAGATGAGATTCTTATTAAGCGAATGCAAAAAATCAAAAGAATATTTTGAAAAAGTAAACCAATCAGTTACCTAAAGCCGATGATAAGAAAAACCATCCCCAGATGAAAAATGTAGTTGATTTTGAAGACCTGTTAAAGGAAAAATACGGAGAAAAGGGAACTGTTTCAAGAGACAAATATAATGCAGAATATCTGGCATTTAGGCTGAGCGTAATACTAAAAGAAACCAGGAAAGAGGCAAATATCACTCAAGAACAACTCGCCGAAAGAACTGGAACTAAAAAGAGTTACATTTCAAGAATTGAAAAAGGCCAAAGTGATATTCAGATATCTACCTACTACAAACTCATAGAAATTGGTTTAGGGAAACAATTAAACATTTCTATAGGCTAAACATTGCCACCAAATCTTAGATGATTATTTTTAACAAAACTATTGATATGAATACGATACGAAAACCGGAAGATGTTTTTAGCGAATTGGTAGAACAAATAAAATCTATTATATCATCATCTCGTGCAAAGGCATATAGAGTTGTTAATGAGGAATTATTGCTTTCTTACTGGAATATTGGTAAGCAAATTATAGAAAAAGAACAAGAAGGTCACTTAAAGGCTCAATACGGGACACAATTATTATTAAAACTTTCCAAGCACCTAACCAGAGAGTTAGGCAAAGGCTTTTCGCGTTCCAATCTTCAGAATATGAGAACCTTTTATACAGCCTATCAAAAATGCCAGACGCTGTCTGGCAAATTGAGCTGGTCGCATTACTGTGAGTTAATATCTTTGGAGGATGCAGATAAACGGTCGTTTTATGAACAGGAATCTATCAACTCCAGCTGGAGTGTGAGAGAATTACAACGACAGATAAGCACATCGTTGTTTGAAAGGCTGCTGCTGTCTGATGGTAAAGCAAATAAAGAGACCGTTTTAAAATTTGCAAGACAAGGGCAAATATTAGAATCTGCAACAGATGTAATTAAAGATCCTTATGTTTTTGAATTTCTAGGTATCCCGGAAAAGAAACCTATTTTAGAAAAAGAACTGGAAGGAAAGTTGATCCGAAACATTGAGGACTTCTTACTGGAACTTGGTAAAGGTTTTATGTTTGTAGGCTCACAGCAACGAATAACCCTTGGCAATAGGCACAATTATGTTGATATGGTATTTTATAACAAGATATTGAAAGCGTATGTGCTAATTGATTTAAAAATAAGAAAACTCTAGCATACGGATGCAGGGCAAATGAATGCTTACTTGAATTATTACAATAAGGAAGTTAATGAAGAAACAGATAATGCGCCAATAGGCATTATTTTATGTGCTTCAAAAGATGAGATTGAAGCAGAATACGCATTAGGGGGTTTAAGCAACCATATTTTTGCATCTTCTTACGTTCTGTATTTGCCTGATAAAGAAATGTTGCTTCGTCAGGTAGCGGATGTGTTACGAAATGAAACGGAAGAATAATCCCCCATCACCTGTTCGCGCCGATTGGCAATCGGGGCTGTATCGGGCTCCTATAACAAAGCTTCAAACAGCACCTCCACCGGATGCACCGCATCACGCTGAGTGCCATCTTTAATCTGATGGCGACAGGAGTGGCCCGGAGCTACCAAGAGGGTGCTTTCAGGTGTTTGCCGCACGTGGGGGAAGAGGGTCAGCTCTCCGATTTTCATGGACAGGTGGTAGTGCTTCTCTTCGTAGCCAAAACCGCCGGCCATGCCGCAACACCCTGAAGGGATTTCGGTGGCGGTATAGTTTTTGGGGAGGGAAAGGACTTCTTTGATGATGGTGGTGTCCGACAAGGACTTCTGGTAGCAGTGGGCGTGAAATTGTATGTCGCGCTCCGCTTCGGTAAAGGCAGAAGGGAGAATGCGGCCGGCCTTCATTTCGCGGTGCAAAAACTCCTCAATGGTGAAAGTGTGTGCGGCAGTATCCAGGGCTTGTTGGCGCATCGACTGTGGCACCAGATCGGGGTATTCATCTCTGAAAGTCAGGACAGCAGCGGGCTCAATGCCTACCAGTGGCAAATGTGCAGTCACGCGTCCCTTTAATTTTTGGAGGTTGTATTTAGCAATAACAGCTGCACGGCGCACAAAACCCTTGCTGATTTGGGTGCGACCACTCTCTTTGACGGGGGCCAGCACCACACCGTAACCCAGGCGGTGGAGTAGCAGAACGGTTTTAATGCCGATCGGACTGTCATAAAAATTCGTAAACTCATCGGCCAAAAGCATGACCATACCATTCGGCCGCTCATCAATGAATCCGCCATGGCGGTGGAACCAGGTATCGAAGCGCCTGGCGCTATACATGGGTAATGTGCGCTCCTTGCTGATGCCGCCAAAACCATTCAAGCGGAGCTTTAACCAGGGCGTTGAAAGCATGGGATTGGCCAAACGGCGGAAGGGGAACAGCCAGCGGTTGACCATTGGCAGATGGGCCATGACCCGGGTGCCAAAATCCACACCTTTCTGATCATGAAAATGTTGCATAAACTCGGCCTTTAACCGGGCCATGTCCACCCCTGAGGGGCACTCGCTTTTACAGGCCTTGCAGCTCAGACACAGGTCCAGGACGCCGGCCAATTCATCCAGACCCATGCCATCTGCCTCTTTTTGCCCCTGCAAAAAGGCGCGAAGCGCATTGGCGCGTCCCCGGGTTGAATGCTTCTCATCGCGGGTACCCATGTAACTGGGGCACATGGTGCCGCCGGCCAGACTGCTCTTGATACAATCACCCGAACCACTGCACCTTTCCACCGCGCGCAGCAAGCCGCCGTCGGCCGACCAGTTAAAGGCCGTACGTCCAATGACTTTTTTGGTCACTGGTTGATACCTGAACGATTGGTCCATGGGGGGCGTGCCGGTGATTTTCCCGGGGTTCAATATACCCTGCGGATCAAACACCTTTTTAACCCTTTTCATCAGCTCAAAATTGGCAGCGCCCACCATCAAAGGGATAAACTCCCCGCGAAGGCGACCATCGCCATGCTCGCCGCTCAGCGAGCCATGGTATTTTTTGACAATGCCAGCTGTTTCTTCCGCAATCTGACGAAAGAGCCTGACATCGGCCTCATCTTTCAAATTCAAAACAGGTCGGATATGCAACTCGCCCGACCCTGCATGTGCGTGATAAACGCAGCTCTTGCCATACCGGGCCAGCATGGCATCAATGTCTTCCACGTAGGCCGGCAAGTCGTCCACCCGCACGGCGGTATCTTCAATCAGGGTGACCGGTCGGGCATCGCCCTTCATGTTGGACAAAACGCCCAGTCCCGCCTTCCGCAAAGCCCAAACACGGAAGATCTCTTTCCCCGTCACCACAGGGAAAGCATACCCCAGGCCCAAGGCCTTGAAAGCTGCAGTCAGCCCGGCTGCCTTTTCAAAGACCGAAGCTTCCTCTTCCCCCGAAAACTCAATCAGCAATAAAGCCGCCGGATCACCCTCCACAAAAAAGCGGTTGGTGCGTTGCAGGGGATTGTCGAGCGTTAAATCCAATATCCTTTTATCCATCAGCTCCACCGCATCGGGCGAATGGTGATGCACCGTCTCCATATTCGCCAGCAAAGCCTCCTGTAGGGATGAAAAATGGGCACACAGCAGGAGTTTGTGAGGCGCCGGAACCGGCACCAACGCAACTTTTACAGAGGTAATAAACATCAGGGTACCTTCCGAACCGGCGATGAGTCGGGCCAGATTAAACAATTCACCCTGCGGATTAAAGGGGACCGTATCCAGCAGCACATCAAGGGCATAGCCCGAATTCCGTCGTTTGATGTCAGGATGAGGAAATTCTTTGCGGATTTGTTTGCGGACCGGGTTATCGGTATAAATCTCCCGCATGAGGCGGTAGATATCGCCCTCAGCTCCTTGCTCACGGCATTTTTTTTCAAACTCCCACTTCTGCATAGCCCGGAAAGTCACCTCATCGCCGCTGGCCAAAAATCCGCTCACCTCCAGAATATGATCGCGGGTACTGCCATAGATCATGGAGTGCGACCCGCAACTGTTATTGGCCACCATGCCGCCCATGGTACAGCGGTTGGACGTGGAAGTCTCCGGACCAAAGAACAGTCCGTAACGACCGGCAGCCCGGTTCAAATCATCCAGCACCACCCCCGGCTCCACCTCGGCCCAACCTTCCCGAGCATTGATTTCAAGGATGTTGTTCAGGTGAGCCGACAAGTCCACCACCACGCCCTTTCCTACTACCTGTCCTGCAAGGGAAGTCCCCGCACCACGCGGGATCAAGGAAACACCATTTTGGGCGGCCCAGCGCACAATCATGGAAACATCCGTGGCATCGCGCGGCAAAACAACGGCCTGCGGCCACTCTTGATAAACAGAAGCATCGGTAGCGTACAAAGTGCGGGAAACCGTATCGGTCAGCACTTCACCTTTCAAAAGATTATCGAGTTCCCCAAGGGGATTCGGATCATCCATGGAAACAGAAAGTATTGGTTTGAAGCGCTAAAATAGTAATAATAATGTAAATTTGCCGACGATTAGGTTTTTGTGTCGCTACCGCGTCACAAAACAAAAGGGAATCCGGTTAAAATCCGGGGCTGTACCCGCAGCTGTAAGTCCCCCAACCAAATCTTTGAGCATACTATGCCACTGCGAAATCAGTGATCAGTTAGCAATGATCAATGAACAGTGATCAATTAGCAATGATCAATGAACAGTGATCAATGAACAGTGATCAGTAAACAGTGACCAATAAACAATGAGCAGTTAACACTGGTAACTGACAACTGATGACTGGTAACTGATAACTGGTGACTGATAACTGAACACTGATAACTGATCCCGCGGGAAGGCCTCAAAGACAGGGACAAGCCAGAAGACCTGCCAATCGCATCCTATTGTTTAACCACAACTTCGGGGAAAAAGTTGTCAGACATTTTTATCATGAAGGTCAATCAAAAAAACATTTTCGCATCAAAAGGTGCACGACTGCTTAGAAAGGGTTCAGGGCAGGTGAAAGTCTTATTGCTACTATTAGCCCTCTTGGCTTCTATGGCTATTAAAGGGCAGGAAAGGCCCAAACGCATTGTTTCACTGGCCCCCTCTCTCACCAAAAGCATCTATTACCTCGGAGGGGCTGACCAACTGGTGGGCCGCACCACCTATTGTCACATTGCTGAAAAGGACCAAAAAGAAGTGGTTGCCACGGCCATAACGGTCAATATAGAAAAAGTCATTACGCTTAAACCCGATTTGGTGGTGGCCTCTACCATTACCAATCCCGAAACGCTGGAAATGATCAGACGGGCCGGCATTCCAACCAAAGTCATTGCTACACCCCCCAATTTTGACATTCTCTGCACCCAGTTTTTGGAACTGGGCGCTCTGATTGGTCAATTCGCAACGGCCGACTCCATTGTTCAGCACACCAGAAGGGAAGTGGATCTGATCAAACAATCCTATGATCAAAAAGCACCCCAACAGTTCTTTTTCCAGATTGGTGCCAAACCCCTCTTTACAGTACTCGACAACACCTTTATGGCAGATTACATCACCTTTTCAGGTGGCGAAAACATTTCATCAGGACTTACCAAGGGCACGCTTAACCGCGAATTTGTGCTCGTAAAAAATCCCGACGTCATCATCATCGTCAACATGGGCATAGTGGGTGAAGAGGAAAAAAAGACCTGGCAGCTTTACCCCCACCTGAAGGCGGTTAAAAACAATAAGGTTTTCTTTATTGAATCGGACATGGCCAGTACGCCTAACCCGCCTGATTTTCTTAACACCATGAAAGCCATCCAGAAAGCATTGCAATGACCAACAAATACCTCTCATGGACGCTCTTTACGCTGCTGCTGGTCATTTTGCTGGTAGCCGCCTCCCTGTTGTCGCTGACCATTGGAGAAGCTTCCATTTCTCTGACAGACATCCCCTCCTTGCTGCAACAAAAGGAGAGCATGGAATATTTTATTCTCACGCAGATACGTCTGCCCCGTATTGTTCTGGCATTTGCCGTGGGCGGTGCTTTGAGTCTGGCCGGGGCCATTTTGCAAGGCATTTTTCGCAATCCGCTGGTTGAACCCTATACGCTGGGCATATCGGGCGGCGCCGCTTTGGGCGTGGCCTTCGTGATTGTGCTGGGCTTTCATCTGACCATTGGGATGTTTATGCTGCCACTGGCGGGTTTTGCGGGGGCCATGACAACCATTCTAATCGTTGGCGTTCTGGGATTTCTGCGGGGTGGCACCGACATCAACAAAATGCTGCTCATTGGCGTGATGATCAGCTTTGTGGCCTCATCGGCCATGATGTTTCTGATGTCGATCACCACTTCTGAAAATTTGCATGGCATCGTTTTCTGGATCATGGGCTCGCTGGACGAGCCCAATAAAATGCTGATTCAAATCACACTGTATTCAGCACTGGCGGGACTCCTGTTCAGCTACCTCTTTGCCCGTCCCCTCAACGCCTTATTGCTGGGACAGGAAAAGGCGGCCCACCTGGGCATCAACAGCAAAACCACCATTCGTTTGTTGTTCATCACCGCTTCGCTGTTAACCGGCATTTGCGTGTCGGTGGCCGGGGTAATTGGCTTTGTGGGATTGGTTATTCCGCATTTGATACGACTCATTGCGGGATCCGATTACCGCTTTTTGCTCATAGGTTCCTTTCTGGGTGGGGGATTGTTTCTTATTTTAAGTGACATTGTGGCCCGCACCATTATCTCGCCCAACGAGCTGCCCATTGGGGTGATTACGGGAATAGCCGGCGGCATACTCTTTATTATTGTTTTGAACCAAAGCAGAAATAAGAAACGGCATGGCATCTGACTATCTTAAAATAGAACAGCTCACTTGCGGATATGGCCAGGGCTTCAATCTGCGGAAAGTCTCCGTTTCACTGGAACAGGGGGCTCTGGCAGGCATTATTGGTCCCAATGGCTCCGGTAAAACCACTTTGTTCAAGGGCATTTCGGGACAGCTGCCCACCAAATCGGGCCACATTCACTTACACAATACCAGTCTGAGTCACCTCAAACTCAAAGAAAAAGCCAAAAGGGTCGCCGTAGTCTCCCAATTTCCCGATACCGCCGACATTACCGTGGAAGACTATGTACTGATGGGTCGCTTGCCCTACCGCGAGCCCTTTCAGTTTTTTGAGCCGCGTAAGGACGTGGTGATCGCCCGCAAATACATGCGGCTGACGGGAGTTTATGGGCATAGAAAGAAGTACCTGTCGCAGCTCAGCGGCGGAGAGCAGCAGCTCGCCGCCATTGCCCAGGCACTGACGCAGGAGCCTGAGCTCCTGCTTATGGATGAGCCCACATCCCACCTCGATATTACCCATCAGGTGGAAATCCTCAACCTCATCCAACGCCTCAACCGGGAAATGAACCTCACTGTATTGATGATCATCCACGACCTCAATCTGGCCGCGGAGTATTGTGATTATCTGATTATGATGAAGGACGGCGCCATCCATACCAAGGGCACACCGCAGGAAGTGCTCACCTACGAAAAAATTGAACAAGTCTATGATACGGTGGTCGTCACCCAGACCAACCCCCTTTCGGGCAAACCGGCCATTTTTCTGGTATCGGAAAACATTTTAAAAGAAATTCAGGCCAAATATGGCGGCATACAGCGGTGATGGATAGAGGATAAAATTAGTCCCAAAAGCAGTTTGCCTGATTCTGGCTGGCCGACAAACATTTTTGTTTATATTTGGTTTAGCTTTCAAGTACTTCTACAAATATGCAAAAAAGCCTTTTTGAGATAACGAAAATGGACTGTCCCTCAGAGGAAAACCTCATCCGCATGAAGTTAGATGGGATAGACGGCATCCGGGAGCTGGCGTTTGACCTATCCAACCGACAACTAACCATTTACCATGAAGGTCCATACGCTCCCATTGAACAAGCACTGAGCAGTCTAAAGCTGGGCAGCCACAGGCTGTCCAGCCAGGCCAGTGAAAAAACTTCTTTCTTAGAAGACATCCACCAAAAGAAACTATTGTGGACGGTCCTCATTATCAACTTTGCCTTTTTCGTCATTGAGATGACCACCGGATTGCTATCCCGGTCAATGGGGTTGGTGGCCGACAGTCTGGATATGCTGGCCGACGCTTTTGTTTATGCCATTAGTCTCTATGCGGTGGGTGGACCGCTGCTCCGAAAGAAAAAAGTGGCCAGAGTGGCCGGGTATTTCCAGATCACCCTCGCGGCCCTGGGCTTTTTAGAGGTAGTACGCCGATTTCTGGGTTCAGAAAGGCTCCCCGATTTCAATACCATGATTATCGTTTCCGTCCTGGCCCTCATTGCCAACAGCTACTGCCTCTATATTCTGCAAAAATCAAAAAGCAAGGAAGAGGCCCACATGAAAGCCAGCATGATTTTTACTTCGAACGATGTCTTCATTAATATAGGGGTTATCATAGCAGGGGGTATGGTATTGCTCACTCAATCAAAATACCCAGATTTGATTGTAGGCACCATTGTCTTTTTGATTGTAATTATGGGAGCAATTAAAATATTGAATTTAGGAAAGTAAAGCTTATCCAATTGCCAACTCACAGTCGTAAGCACATTTGCAAGCCCGCAC
>DHVH01000165.1 GCA_002412555.1 Marinilabiliaceae bacterium UBA5213
TTACCCTTTATGTCACTTCTGCATAATGAACGCCGGCTACGATCACGTACTCTTGGTTTCTTGCTGATTACTTTGGAATTCGACAGATCCACCAATAGGCCATCCCGATACGTAAGACGGCACCCCGATGTCACGTGTTCAAACACAATCCCTTCTGGCCAGGTAGACTTTTCGTCACGGTTAAGGCGAATGTCCATCATGCGAAACAATCCACCAAAGAACATACCTGGATCGTCGCCTTCCCGGGTTGGATCTACAATGACCTTCCAAACATATCCTCTCGGTTCAGCAGAGCTTGCTTTTTCTTGAGGAAACAGATGATCAAAATACATATCTGGCATCTCCGATAACTCTCCAGACCTTCTAAAATATGCCGACAAACAGGTGCGCAAATACATGGGCAGGGAAATGGAATTACCCCTTACCTTGTCAGGCATTTATTGAGATTGTGAAACGCCCATGAATGGGAAATTAAAAAATTAATATCAATAAGAATTCTACAAGTATCAGGTAGGATTGATCTAGCGGTTAGCCATTCAAACCCCGTTTTGCTGTATTTTTCATGCGTTCTCCCCTCACACTGCATCCGTTTGGGGACGCAAAGATCGCGGACATAGGCGTTTTTAGTTTAAACATGCGTTAATTCCTTAACCTATTAAATTGTAAAGAGAAATTATTTGTTGACTACAAAATGGTTCTCATATCAAGATAGATCAAGATTATCATTCCGGTAGGTCCATTGCAATATACCAATATTGGTAGGTTTTTAACCTGAAAACCTATCCATATTGATAGGTTTTTGGCGATACGGACGTACTTATTATGTTAAAAACTACAGAAAAAAATCCAGTGCCTTTGAGCTACGTCTTTGAAAAGAACATTCCACTCAAGCTCGAGGAAAGAAGAGGCTTTTGCTCAATAAGTATCACATAAAGTTTTACCGTTATGTCCTCGGTTTCAGGATTCAGACTCATAATCCTGGGGTCAGTAGTTCGAATCCACTCTTCGGTACAATCTGTGTATGGATTAACGACTTTATGAACTATGAGTCCGAAAAAGCATATCAATTGTTGTTCACTCTTCTACCACTATGCGATCAGGTTGGATCTGTGAACCGTTATAGTCTGGCGCATCCATCTGTAATATGCCATATAAATGAACTATCTTGCCTGTATCCCGCAGCGCTGCGATCTGGGAATGAATGGCAGGGTCGATTGAATCAATGCCATAGGAAATTACCTGCCCCAAATCCTGGCGTTCGAAGTAATCATCAAATTGCCCACCGATGCCAGCTTTCTTGATTACTCCCCACCAGTCAGAAACCTCTTCTGTACCAGGCTGCAAGGCACTTCCAGGGGTAACCAATACCTCAATCGGTCTTAACGAATCACCCACTTTGCACTCCCCCCTAAAATAAGCCCATTCATCACATTCACTGCCATCAGAGAAGTGGCAGAAACCGGCAACGCTGCCATCGGCTGCCTGTCTCATTTCCAGGGTGCCGCCATTTTCTTTGCAGAAGGCAGAAGCAGGATTCGGGATTTCAATGGTTGCTGTTGGCTGTAATTTTTCCGATTTGCAAGCTGTTAATGTGAGAATTACCGTTACTAATACGAGCATTAAGATCTTTGCTGATTTCATTTTTCCCTCCGGACTAATTTGAAAAAACATTTGATATTCTACTGACGCTGCGTGTGGATTTCCCGTTCCTGAAATTTTTTAAGAGTTTATTAATTTTGGCAAGAAGGTTTCCTCAAAGGATGGATGATTGATTTTTTTATCGAATCCTAAATAATGTGTTTTCCCAACACAATTAAAATTAGCGATATTAAGTAGCTCAAAGACACAATCGTAAAGGCTACCAGCATTCCATATTGGAGACCAGGATATAACGATCCTTGCGGGTAAATCCCCTGAAATGCCACCCTGGTGAGCCACAAAATACAGGTGGCTGCCAACAAAGCAATAATCGAATAACGATTTGAATCGCCGCTGAAAATGAACAAGATGTTTAATGTTCCAAACAAAACCAGGGATAAAGAAAAGAATACGTTAATTGCCCGAACGGCAACGATCAACTCTGTCGCGGTGGGATGGATATAGGAATACCACTTCCACAGACTCGGAACAAAGAAGTGCCATATTCCAAAACCGATTGAAGCGGTACTACCAATAGTTACCAAAATTTTTACGAAATAATTCAAATCTACCTCCGTTAGGTAAAAAAGTTTTGGGCGAGTTTAACTTGTTGGTATAAATAAATGCGACTTGTTATGCAGCCATTTTCCTGATACTGATGACAACATCAGCCAGGGTTCGATGATGATATTGATCAATACGTGGGCAAAGATACAAGGTCCCAAATTACGTCCACCAACTATATAAATGGTGGCAAGAAAAATCCCTAAAACAGAAGTCGAGAGAATTGCTGGAAGGGTAAACTTGAAATCACCCTTTGCAAGTATCCACATAGTGTGGGCTAATCCAAAAGCCACGCCGGAAATGATGACCTGGAGGATAGGGTCAACCCCTCTCGCCATGAGCATATCCATAATCCAACGGCGAAAAAAGACTTCCTCAACAATGCCCCCGACTAGTGCTGCGAGAATTCCCACAAGTTTGAACAGCGAAATTTCCTTTTGTTTGGTTAATACTAAAGGAATGACTCTCATGGTGTAAAAAACATAGGCGATCGCTACAACCATAGCAAGCACCCAAGCCAAAGGGGGAGCGAATGATCCCCTCTCAAAGCCAAGATTTTGAAAAAGCGGGATTGGACGCCAAAATATGCTCATTGCCAGTGGACTGAACATAAATAATGCGGTCATGCTCAAAATCAACGCTGTCTTCGTTCGATCACTCATATCAATCTCCT
>DHVH01000107.1 GCA_002412555.1 Marinilabiliaceae bacterium UBA5213
ATATTTTTCGGATGAGAAAGCAGGGTTGTAAGCCCGGAAAGTTGTTCACTAAACGCTATCATAAAAATTGACTTAAGTGAGGCAAATATAACAAAATATAACTGCTTTTATGTGGGATTAAAAAAAATAACTATCTTCAAACCATTCGAAACTACACACAGAAAAATATGAAGGGACAAGTTACACTAACCATGATCAAGCCTTTTGCTGTTAAGCAGCATAACGTAGGGCAGATTCTTTCAGACATTGAAAAAGCGGGCTTTCACATTAGGGCCTTAAAAATGACCCAGCTACCGGCGGAAAAAGCGGAAGCTTTTTATGCTGAACATAAGGAAAGATCTTTCTTTCCGCAACTCATTGAGTTTATGTCATCGGGGCCCGTGGTAGTGGCCATGCTCCAAAAAGAAAATGCGGTGGCAGACTTCAGGCTATTAATTGGATCTACTGATCCGAGCGAGGCTGCTGAAGGCACCATTCGCCGGAAATATGCCAAGGACAAAACACGCAATGCCATTCACGGATCGGATTCGGACGAGAGTGCTATAAGAGAAAGTAGATTTTTCTTCAGTTCAATGGAAGAGTTTGTCTATTAATCGATAAGCTATTATACGCTTATTAGTGTTACAAAGAAAATGACCAATTATCCATTCTTTGGCGTTTTATAGAGTAGACTAATTATTTGATAACGATGTCATACACTACCCTCCCCCCAGCTTCAGTGTTGAGGGAGTGGATAATTTTGTCTTTATGCATCATCAAATCGTTACGAATAACACTTGAATGAAGGCTTACATAAAGCACTCCCCCACGTATAGAAATTTGTTTGGTAATATTGGCAACTGTTGGACCCAGCACTTTATTCCAGGCCTGCACGGCACGGGTTTCCCTGATGCCCTTGCTGAGAGCGGGACTGTCAATTATTTGCTCTAAAATAGCTTGAATTGACTGCGTGTTATTATATCTGTATTTTTTAAAAGACATGGTGATAAGTGCTTTGTTAATTGTATTCGATCAGATTAATTGTCAAGGCTGAATGCTCCATCTTCTACTTTATAGAAGTTAAAATCCTTACCTGTGGCTTTAACGATCTCCAAAAGCCTTGGCTTTTGGGTGTCAGTAATAAATATCTGATGAAAGGTGTCTCGGCCAACCAGCTCAACCAATCTGGAAGCTCTTAAATCATCCAACTTATCAAACATATCATCCAACAATAAAATGGGTGCAAAGCCAAAATGGTTCGACAAAAACTCATATTGAGCCAATTTTAATGCCAGAAAAAAAGTTTTCTTTTGTCCTTGTGAGCCAACTTTTTTCACTGGGTACCCTTCTAAAAGCAAATCAAGATCATCGCGGTGTACGCCTTTGGTTGTGTACCCAAGTGCCAGATCCCGCTGAATACTACTGCTGAGCTGATCTTCATAATTACCTTTTTGATAATGAGAGTGATATATAATACTGACCACTTCATCGCCTCCGGAAATAAACCGGTAGTACTTTTGAAAGACCGGCTCCAACTCAGCAATGAAACGTGTTCTGTTTTCAAAAATAGCAAGACCAATCATCGTCACATGGCTGTTCCAAACTTCCAGATGGTCTTCAACAACCGCCTTGCGGCCTTTGGCGCCCTTCAAAAGAGCATTGCGTTGGGTAAGTGCCCGGCTATACTTTATTATGGATGCAAGGTAATTCTTATCAAACTGCGAAACAACTCCATCAATGTATTTTCTGCGCTGGTCGCTCCCCTCGGTAATGAGCCGTTCATCACCTGGCGAAATCATTACAAGTGGCAGTAGACCAATGTGATCAGCCAAACGGGGATACTCCTTCTTGTTTCGCTTAAATTGCTTCTTCTGATTTTTTTTAAGCCCTGCATAAATCGCCTCAAACTGTTCTTGCCGGTCATACTGAGCCTGCAGCACAAAAAAATCTTCGTTATGACATATCAGCTGACTGTCAATTGAATTGAAATAGCTTTTACAAAATGACATATAATAAACGGCATCCAGCAAATTGGTCTTGCCAGCACCATTATTCCCGACAAAGCAATTGATACCCGGTTCGAAATCCAGTTCGGCATCCCGGATATTTTTATAATTAACCAGACTAAGACGTTTCAGATACATTTATTGATCCTTTAATAGACTCACAAAAGTAATAAAATGAAGCGTTGAAAAGATAATCACATTAAAAATCAACCAACCTGTTTTTAATTAACCCTAAATTACTAAATTTGTGAGCGAATTTGATTAAATCGCGGACTGCATTCTACAGTTTTATAATCGGTTTGATCGAATACTCGAGCAAACAAATAATTTTAACCAGATTTAGTATGTCTAAAAAAGAGAACACAGCAGAAACCAACCTTGAAAATGTTGAACATGCCCTGGGCAGATCAGAAAGGTTTATTGAAGACAACCAAAAGAACATCACCATTTTTATTCTAGCCCTTATCATTGCCGTTGGGGGTTATTGGGCGTACAAAAAATTATACATGGAGCCACGCAATGCAGAAGCTCAGCAAAGCATTTTCCATGCTCAAAACTACTTTAACAATGACCAGTTTCAGATTGCACTTGATGGAGATGGTATGGCTCCGGGCTTTCTTGAAGTAATTGATAATTATGGAAATACTCAGGCAGGCAGGCTTTCTAAATATTATGCCGGTATAAGCTATTTGCATTTAGGCGAATTTGAGATGGCCCTTGATTACCTTAAAGGTTTTAAAACCAAAAATGCAGAACTCAAAGCCATTGCCAATGGAGCCATGGGTGATGCTAATGTAGAATTAGGCAATCAGGAAGAAGCACTCAAACTTTACAGCAGAGCCATTGATTCAAAAAACGAGTTGACTTCACCTTTTTACCTGCTAAAAAAGGGCATCCTTTTAGAAGAAATGGGCAATAAAGCTGATGCGCTGAGCGCCTATCAAACGATTAAAGACGAATACGCAAATAGCGCTGAAGCCCGTCAGATTGACAAGTACATCACCAGGGTTTCTTTGTAATTCATCACTTAAATCACAATATTTGAGAGATTGTTTGGTTCTGCCGAACAATCTCTTTTATTCTTAATATAATTCCTTATGGCAACTAGTCTTAAAAATCTATCATCTTACGATGAACAATCGGTTCCTGCAGCCAATAATATGAAGTTTGGCATCCTTGTTTCAGAGTGGAACAGCGCCATCACCAATGCCCTCTATAAAGGCGCCTATGAAACCCTATTGAAGCATGGTGCCAAAGAAGAAAACATTGTTACCATTGGTGTTCCAGGCAGTTTTGAGCTGATTGCAGGTGCCAGAACGCTTGCCAAAAGAACCGATGTAGATGCCGTTATTTGTCTCGGTTGTGTAATTCAAGGCGATACCCCGCATTTTGACTACGTTTGTCAGGGTGTAACCCAAGGGATTTCACAGTTAAATGTAAAATTTAAGATACCCTTTATTTTTGGCTTATTAACCACTCTAAATCAACAACAAGCAGAAGACCGCGCAGGCGGAAAGCATGGAAACAAGGGGGATGAGGCAGCTATTACAGCAATAAAAATGGCAGATATTAATTGTAAGTTTAAGAAATAATACTATTTTTGCACTGTTGATTTCGGGGGGGATACCAAAGCGGCCAACTGGGGCAGACTGTAACTCTGTTGTCTTACGACTTCGGAGGTTCGAATCCTCCTCCCCCCACAATATTTTGCGGGAATAGCTCAGTTGATAGAGCATTAGCCTTCCAAGCTAAGGGTCGAGGGTTTGAGTCCCTTTTCCCGCTCAACAAAAAAGCCTTTCAGATTACTCTGAAAGGCTTTTTTTATATCGTTATTTCAATTCATCCCTACATTTTATATTCACCTCTCACACCCTCCTATCCCTTACCCTATCTATCCCGTTTCACGGGTACCGATACTCGGTATTCCACTACGTTTCAGCTCCCGCTCCGCTACGCCTCTCAACCTCTCGACCTCTCGACCTAATTAAACCATCTACCCTTTCCACCCCTCCCTATACCTCTTACAAACCGTTTCACCCCGCAAAACCATCAGTGCATTCATAGCCAAGGCTTCCATTTCATCTTCACCGGGATAAATGGTAATTTTACCGAGAAAATCGATGTATTGACGAATGTAACCAACCACCACTTTATTGTGTGCCATGCCGCCAGTAAGAATAATGCCATCTACATTGCCTTTGAGCACCACATAGGCTCCTCCAATGGCTTTGGCCACCTGGTAAGCCATGGCATGCAAAATTAATTGTGCATGTTCATTACCTTCATTCGCCCATTGAGCAGCCACATGGGCCTGATTGGTGCCTAAGTGAGCCATTAGCCCACCTTTGCCGGTAATCATTCCCCGAATCTCTTCCTCTGTATAATCACCACTAAAACAAATATCTATTAGGCGACCTGCCGGAACGGTTCCAGCGCGCTCAGGTGAAAATGGTCCAAAACCATCCAATGCATTGTTAACATCAACAATTTTGCCCTTGAGATGGGCACCAACGGAAATACCACCACCCAGATGGGTGACTATCAAATTGATCTCCTCGTATTTTTTCTCGGCATGATGGGCAAATTTTCGTCCCACAGCCTTTTGGTTAAGGGCATGAAACTTCGACTGTCGGGGCATTAAGGGGTGACCGGTAATCCTGGCTACATCTATCAATTCATCCACTACAACCGGGTCGGCAATAAACGCCCTGCAGCCAGAAATCCCTTTAGAAATATCATCCGCAATCAAGCCTCCCAAATTACTGGCATGCTGCCCCATCACCCCTATGGTTAAATCGTGCTTTAAAGCCTCACAAATCTCATAAACACCTGATTCAATGGGGTGAACCAATCCACCTCTGCCCACCACAGCCGATAGTTCCGAAATATCAATATCGGCCGACAGGAGCTCATTTAAAATCACCTCTTTTCGAAAGGCATACTGAGAAGTAATATCCGTAAACGCGGACAACTGTTCAGCGGAATGTCGCAAGGTTTTTAGTAAAAGGGATTTTTCTTCCTCAAATACCGCAATTTTTGTTGAGGTAGAGCCGGGATTAATGACCAGTATTTTGTACATAACAATGAGAATAAAAAAGAATAGAAAAGAATAGAAAAGCAGCACTAACCCAGTGCTGCTAAAAGAATACTATCAAATTTGCTTTCTTCAGAATCAGATCGCGAAGTTAGTACAATTGGCGCAGAGGCGCCTAGTACCAGAGAGGCTACCTTAGCCTTGGCAAACCAGACCAGACTCTTATACAAAACGTTGCCTACTTCAATGTCAGGCATTAACAGAATATCTGTATCACCGGCCACGTCGCTTATAATGCCTTTATGTTTAGCACTCTCATAACTAATGGCGTTGTCAAAAGCCAGAGGGCCGTCAATAAGACAGTTCTTAATCTGATCCCGTTGATTCATTTTGCTTAGTAAAGCAGCATCCAGGGTGGCCTGCATGTTTTCATTCACCATTTCAATGGCTCCTAAAACAGCCACCTTTGGTCGGGCAATGCCCAACTTATTCAAATACTGCACCGAATTGTTTACAATGGCAATCTTATCCGTCAAATTAGGTGCAATGTTCATGGCCACATCGGTAACCCCAATGAGTTTGTGATAAGTCTCCACCTCAAAAAAGGAAAAATGAGAAAGCAGTCGTCCGGTACGCAAGCCCCAATCGCGATTCAACACCCCTTTTAAAAGAATGGGGGTAGAAACTTTGCCCTTCATCAGAATATCTGCTCGTCCCTCATGAACCATGCGTACTGCCAGCTCAACACATTTTTCGAGATTGGGCTCATCAATAATGCTGACCCCGGAAAAGTCATATCCATGCTCTTGAGCTATCGCCAGGGTTTGGTGTTCCGATCCAATTAAAATTGGATCAATAACACCTTCCTTGTAGGCTTTATAAACAGCATCCAGCGAAAACACATCCTGGGAGACAGCCAAAGCCAGTCGCTTTCTTGGTCTTTTAGGATCAATCAGCGCCTGAAGCTCCTTTAGTTTTTTGTAGCCCGGGTGGTCCGACTTTTTTATATTCATTGGCCCTTACTTACGCACTAGTCCTTCAACAATATCTTTAGTATCTTGTGCTATAACTAACTCCTCGTTGGTAGGCACCACCAAAATTCGGACTTTAGATCCTTCCACACTTATGTCCATCTCCTTGCTGCGTAATCCGGCATTTTTGGCTCTGTCAATTTCAACACCCATGTATTCAAGTCCGTCACACACGGCTTCCCTTGTCAGATCGCCATTTTCACCTATACCGCCTGTAAATATAATGGTATCAACACCTCCCATTGCAGCTACATAGCCGCCAATGTATTTCTTAATGCGGTAGTTATACATTTCCATGCCCAATTTGGCATTTTCATCGCCATTATTCATGGCCTCTTCAATTTCGCGCATGTCAGATGAGATCCCTGTAACACCCAACATCCCGCTGTGCTTATTGAAAAGAATACTGGCCGATTGAGTGCCAATCAATTCCTTTTCCATGATGTAAGTAACAGCTCCTACATCCAAGTCGCCAGCCCTGGTACCCATCATTAATCCCTCCAAAGGCGTAAAGCCCATTGAGGTATCCACAGAAATGCCATTCATAATGGCCGCAATGGATGCGCCGTTACCCAGGTGGCATGAGATGATTCGCTGCGTTTTATAATCGACCGCCAACATTTCACAGGCACGTTTGCTTACGTAGCGGTGACTGGTACCGTGAAAACCATAGCGTCGAACGCCATACTTCTTGTATAAAGAATTTGGGATGGCATACATATAAGCATGCTTTGGCATGGTTTGATGAAAAGCCGTATCGAAAACGCCCACTTGGGGAACGTTTGGCAAGAGAGAAGACATCGCTTTGATTCCCTTCAGGTTAGGTGGATTATGTAAGGGTGCCAGCTCTATGCAATCTTCCATTTTCCGAATCACTTGATCGGAAATAAACACACTGGAATTAAACGTTTCTCCTCCGTGTACAACCCGGTGACCAACCGCATCGATCTCTTCCATTTCTTTGATGCA
>DHVH01000131.1 GCA_002412555.1 Marinilabiliaceae bacterium UBA5213
TAACGGCAGGGTTTGGTTTTGTTGTTTTCTGTCATTTTTTTACCCGGGAATGGAATACATTAATCTTGGATTGTATATTGATTATATCCCAACTTTTAGGAGGTCCTCTTTTATCATTTTTTTTGTGGCGAATCCGGTAGGCTTGTTGGCATGACAATTCTACAACAGTTGATAAGCGCTCATAAACCCATTTACCATTTGATAAAATGATAAAATCTAATAACATGGCCATTCAATTGCAAAAGACTAAACTTTTTCCCCCGACTGCGCGGACCCGGCTGGTGGACCGCCCGCGCTTGTTGGAACGCCTGGATGCAATCCTGTCTCCCGGCTGCAAACTGGCGCTTGTTTCGGCGCCGGCCGGATCGGGGAAAACCACTTTGGTCATCCAGTGGTTAACAAACCAGGCAAGTTTGCCAACCGGGTGGGTCTCACTGGACGAGCGTGACAACCAACCAGGACTCTTTTTTGGTTACCTATTTGCTGCATTACAAACTATCCTACCCGCGGTTGGCAGTGAGGCACTGGCGCTTTTGCAGCTGCCTGGTACAAACCTTGAAGAAGTGGTAACGCTGTTGGCGAATGAATTGGTAATGGCTCCAGGTCCGTTTGTCCTGGTACTGGATGATCTGCATACAATTACCAACCCCAAACTGTATCAGGCATTGAATCTCCTTGTGGAAGCCCAGCCTCCTCAGATGCGCATGTTAATCCTTTCCCGGGAGGACCCGGCTTTACGATTAGCCCGGCGGCGGGCCAGGAGTCAATTGGTTGAACTGCGCCAGGATGACCTGCGTTTTAGTTTACCGGAAGCTATAGATTTTCTCAATCAAAGCATGGACCTGCATCTATCAGCCGGGCAGGCAGCGGTTCTGGAAAACCGCACCGAAGGTTGGATTGCCGGTTTGCAAATGGCGGCGCTTTCTCTCCAGCACTCACCCGATGTTGGTCGCTTCATCAGGGAGTTTTCAGGCAGCAACCGCTTTATTCTGGATTACCTCATGGATGAGGTGTTTGCAAACCAATCGGAAGACATCCAACACTTTTTATTAGAAACCTCCATTCTGGAGCGCATGTGTGCAAAATTGTGTGCCGCCGTTACTGGAAAAGAGATCGCGGAAGCCCAAATGCTTCTGGAACAACTTAGCAAAGCCAACCTGTTTGTTTTTTCGCTGGACGAAGAGCGCCAATGGTATCGCTATCACCACCTGTTTAAAGACCTGCTCCTTGCCAAAATGCAATGGGAAGAAGCGCCGCGTTCCGCTGAATTATATTGCAGGGCTTCCGACTGGTATGAAAATAATGGGGATGCCCGATTGGCAGTGGAATATGCTTTTAAAGGTCAGGATATGCCCCGCGCCGCTGACTTGATCGAACTGCACATCACTGAGCACTGGCAAACGGTAGATTTGGAGTTCATGTTCTTTGTTAACCGTCTGCCTATGGAAATAATCATTGAGCGACCTTCCCTGTGCTTGCAGAGTGCCTGGGCTTACGTGGTCAGTGGGCAGGCTGGGCGTATTCCACCTTTCTTGGAAGCAGCGGAACAACACTTGGCAAAACCAGGTCGGTTACCCTTAGCCGGTGATGCTGCCAACCATGCTTTTGCGAAAATATTACGTGCCTATCTGAGAGACCTTCAAAACTTACCGGTGCAATTGGATAGTTCACTGGATGAGGCTTATGCTGCTATTCCGGAAAGCAATACAGGAATGCGCAACAGTGTCGCCGTAGTATTAGGGACCATTTATTATATGGAAGGTGATTTTACCAATGCCATGCGCTATTATGCGGATGCTCTTGAACGCGACAAACGTGTCAATGGGACCAATGCGGTCCCAATCTGTGTTTTGCGCATGGTTTGGGTGCATCTGAAACAAGGTGAGCTTCATCAGGCATTAGCTCTGGTAATTGAAAATGAGAATTATGTGCGCCAAAGGGGAAGCCGGCGTTTTTATATTGCGGGTGTCCTTAATCTTTTGTGGGGTGAAATTCTTTTAGAGTTGAACCGGCTGGACGAGGCCGAGATCCAGGTGCGGGAAGGACTGCGTTTGATGGAGGATTGGCCCATTCCCCCCATACTTTGCATGGGGTACAGCCTGTTGGCCAGTCTGCGAATTGAGCAGAATGATCTCCCTGAGGGCAGGAAAATCCTGGCACAAGCTGAAGAACTTCAACAAAATAACAATTTTCACCCTGAATTTATTTATATGCTCGAACGCGCTCAACTGCGCTTATGGTCAGCTGAAATGAACCAACCGGCTTTAGAAACATTTATTCGGGAAGCAAGTACTCAGGTTGGGGCGGAACTCCGTTTCCGCTATGAAGCACATCTGATCGAATTAAGTAGGGCCTGGTTGGCGCTGGGCCGTAATCAGGAAGCAGCCGTGTTACTGGAACGCTTGTCGGCATCCACTGGCGAACGGCATGGCAGCTTTATCACCATTCTGGTATTGTTGGTAGTCGCCAAACATAATGAACCGGCCCTGGCTGAGGCTACGTTAGGGACTGCTTTGCGCCTGGGAAAACCGGAAGGTTACTTGCGAACTTTCTTGGATGCCGGAGTTTTGTTGCGGCAAACATTGAAGGTCTGGCTCCAGCATAGCCCGAATACAAAGGATGACTCTCTGCGCTCTTATGCCCAACAAATATTGTTGTCTTTTGAACGACCCGGGGGAAAGCTCACCAAAACCACTGCCGCAGCCAATCTGCCTGAGTCGCTAAGCCAACGCGAGTTGGAAGTGCTGCAATTGGTGGCACAAGGACTTACAAACCAACAGATTGCCACGCGTCTGGTTATTTCGATCCGCACCGTCAAGAATCACATTGAAAATATTCATGGCAAGCTCGGGGTAATGAATCGCACGCAAGCTGTAGCGCAGGGGCGCTCTTTAGGCTTGTGTTAAGTCTCTAAAACCAAAGAATATATCCGGATTACGCCTCAGAATACGCCCTTCGGACACTGCAAATACGCCCGCTAGAGGGCTATCATGGTTTTAATCTAAAAAAGGAGTTTGAAATGAAAGGGACTACAATGAATTTATTTTCTTATATCTTATTACCGCTGTTTTTGGGAGTAGTGATCGCCGTGATTGTGTTCGTGGCACTCACTGGTAAAACGCTTCCCCTGATCAACAGCCCGCGCGCCAGCCTGATCGCCTTGTTGGTGGTTGGAATGGCAATGTGCATGGGTGGGATCGGGCAGGTTGGCGCCAGTGGTCGCTGGGCTTCTCCGTTGGCAATCGCAGGATATCTGCTGGGTGCTGCTATTCTGTTCATCATCATTTCAGCTTTCACAGGTTGGAAAGTGCCGTTTGTTACTGGTGATACCCAGTCTGTGGCGGCAGTGGGAATATTGATCGCCATCAAATACGTGATCGGCACTGTCAGTTACTTCTTTCATTGGCTATGACCGCCTGTTGGTATGAAATCCGGATTAGCGAGGTCCTGGATAGCCGCTGGTCCCAATGGTTTGAAGAGATGGATATCCTTGCCACCAGTGAGGAGAACCAAGGGGAAGGCACTCTGTTACGCGGATGCCTTCCCGACCAGGTAGCCTTGTTTGGTATTTTGAGTCAGGTGCGCAATCTAAATCTGACGTTGGTAGAAGTGAAGCGGATAAGCCAGCCCTAAGTGGTACTTGCAAAGCAAGGCAATTGTTTTTATACTGGATATGGGAAATCAATAATTTTGCAAACGAAGTAAAATCATTATTAATAGGGGATCACATGAATAAAATACATTGGCCGGAGGGAAAAAGTTTTGCATTTACCGTGTTTGATGACACGGATCGAACCACAATTCAAAATGGACCACCAGTTTATGATTTGTTGTATGATTTAGGGTTTCGTACGACCAAATCAGTTTGGCCTGTAAAAGGTGCATTACAGGCCCGTACGGGTGGAACGACCTGCGAAGATGCGGATTACCTTGCCTGGGTTCTAAAATTACAATCATTGGGCTTCGAAATAGCGCTTCACAATGTAACTTACCATACAAGCCCCAGGCCAGAAATTATCCTCGGGCTTGAGCAATACAAGGCTTATTTTGGCGCTTATCCCAATATCCATGTGAATCACACCGGCTGCTACGACGGCATTTACTGGGGTGATGCTCGTTTAAGCGGGTTCAACCAATTCATCTATAATGTGCTTACGCGTTTTAAGAATCATGGCAAATTTCAGGGCCACCAACCCGGCAGTGATCTTTTTTGGGGGGAATATGCCAACAAAAAATAAAATATGTAAGAAACTTTGTCTATCCGGAAATCAACACGTTAAAAGCTTGCCCTTATATGCCCTATTTCGATAAAGAAAGGCCTTTCGTTAAATATTGGTTTGCATCTGCCAATGGCACGCCGGTTCGGACGTTTAATGAGACCATCTCAGAAAGAAATCAGGACAGCCTTGAAAAAGAAGGTGGCGCTTGTATTATGTACACTCATTTTGGGAGTTCATTTTATAAAGAAGGTAAATTAAATGCCGAATTCAAACGTCTTATGGAAAGATTAAGCCGCAAGAACGGTTGGTTTGTGCCTGTCTCCACAATAATAGATTGTATTCTTCAACAAAGGGGAGATTATCAAATTTCTCCTCTAGAGAGATCAGAAATTGAATTGAAATGGTTGTTTGGAAAGGTTAGAACTAATTCTATTCCATAATCGGATTTTTTCACGACCTTTTTTGCCACAGCCGGTTGGAATGTATTGACTGTATAATCAACAATGGTTTGAGCATTACTTATATTCCAATTTTTAGAGGTATTTCTTGGCATTTTCTGAATCAAATCCGG
>DHVH01000010.1 GCA_002412555.1 Marinilabiliaceae bacterium UBA5213
ATACGTGGGAGGCCGAATGCTTACAAATATTTTGGTTTGGCACTTGCTAAATATCATAAAACAAGAGTTGAATCTTATGACAGTGTTGGATTACCTAATTTTGACTGTTCGATAGATTGTGCTGCAATTCAGATAAAATCGAATCAGCAGATTGTTTATGAGCGTGAATTAATTGAGGAAAAAGCCTTACAAGATTCCTTATTCTTGTTCTTCTGCAATGACAATAATGAAGAAATTAAATCACAAAAGAAAATTATTTTTGACGTATATGGTAAACCTCAAGAAATCTCTATAGGATATGTTCAACTTGAATATATTAATGACTCTTGTTCAGTACTTCAATCCGTTATTAAAGACATTCAGTATTCTCTGAACTCTTATAAAAACTATTTATCAAAAATTTGGTACCAGAAGGAATATATAGATATAGGGAAACCTGAAAAAACCCATTTAGATTCATTGTTGGAGAATAGGTTAATTTTATTTGGTCGGAACAAGGAATATATTGTTACCCCGCCACCTAGTCCGCCAACACATGAAGAATGCCGGCCTGATAGTTTGATTGAAGCAGAGGCGGAAGAGTTGTAGAATTTTGGAAAAATATAAACACCCCATAACATCATGTATAAAATATTGGGGGTTTATGTGTTCAGTGTAAATCCATTCCCAGTAGCAGGTTACTTAACGGCAGACAATAACAAAGCTTGCAAGCCCCCATCATTTCATACATGTGGGCGTTAGGGGCAAGCTGAAAACAGAAAAAAACGAATAATCATGTCTAATGAGAGAAACTATAGTTTAAGCAAGATTAAAGAAATAATGGCAAATTCTGATATTTCTGAAAATGATGTATCTAGAATGATGACAGAAATGAGAAATGTATTAGAATGTGATAATGAAAGAGATAATTATAGAATGCTTTATTTTTATTGTAATTGGGCATGTAAGCTCCCCCGTAAAACGGACAGTTTAAAAATAGAATAATATCACTAATTTTGAACTGTACTTATGAAAAAGAAAAGATTTTCACCCGAACAAGTTGCACGCGTACTCAAAGAGTTTGAGGGCGGCAAAAGTGTGCCGGAAATACTCAAAGAGTATGGCATAAGCCAGGCCACGTTTTACAAATGGCGTCAGCGCTATGGAGGTCTGGAAGCCTCTGAACTAAAGCGTTTAAAAGAGCTTGAGGAAGAGAACCGTAAGCTAAAAATGATGTACACCGAGCTTGCATTGGATTTAAAGGTTGCAAGGGAGATCATCGAAAAAAAGCTTTAAAGCCCTGCCTAAAGCGCGAAATCGTCAGCGAAATTAGTGCTAAATTACCAACGAGCATCGGCAGGGCGTGCCGCATAATTGGTTTAAGTCGTTCCGTTTACTATTATCAGTCAATTAAGGATGATTCAGAGTTGATTCAGACCCTTGATGACCAAACTCAAGCGCACCCAGCTGAAGGCTTCTGGAAGGCTTACGATCGTTTTAGGCTTTCTGGTAAACCTTGGAACCATAAACGTGTACATCGTGTATATTGCTTAATGCGCCTAAACATAAGACGGAAAGTGAAAAAGCGGCTACCAGCCAGAGTGCATGTTCCACTTGAAATTCCACCAGAACCAAATCATACATGGTCCATTGATTTCATGCATGATGCTCTTGTTAATGGCAGAAAAATAAAAGCTTTTAATGTAATGGACGATTTTAATCGCGAGGCGCTTCATGTAGAAATTGACCACTCCATGAAATGCAATAAAGTTATATATGTTTTAAACCACCTTATAAACAGAAAAGGAAAACCTAAGCGAATACGAATGGACAACGGTCCGGAATTTATTGCACAGTTATTGAAAGATTGGGCAACAATGAAAGGAATTGAAACGCTATACATACAACCAGGCAAGCCAACGCAAAACTCGCTTATTGAAAGGTTTAACGGAACTTTTCGACGCGGTGTTTTAGATGCATTTCTATTTGATTCGCTGGACCATGCCAGAGAAATCGCCTCTGAGTGGGTTGAAGATTACAATCAATTTAGACCACATGATGCTTTGAATGGCCTTAGTCCTGTCCTATACGCACAAAAACAGGCAGAGAGTCTGAGCAAAATTGAACCAGCACATTTTTCCCTTCAAAACCCCTCAATTCCTTCGGGAGGGGATTCTGAAGCAAAAAATGTTCCGCTTGTTAAATCAAGTTCAGAGGAAAAAATTATAGTTTAATGCTGTCCTAAAAATGGGGAGCTTACACTGGCTCATGGTGTAAAACAGCTGATGGATTTGCTGCCGTTCGATGCTGGTTAAGATGATAGCAGAACTGAGAAAAGCTATAGCCGTCAGGGTAAACCTCCTTATACTCCTCCCACAGAGTAAGCCTGTTTACCCCTGTACGCTTTAGCTCCGTAAAAAAGTAATCCATTTTGGATTTGATGTCCTGATACCGGTCCTCTTTATAAGAAGGGTTCCCAGCATGAAACTTGCCTTCAAGAACGGGGTCTTCAAGCCCCAGAAGGTCTTCAATCTTGTAGCCGCTAACTTCAACCTTTTGTAGGTAGGACTTGACGGTATTCTTGCTTACGCCTAGTATGCGTGCAATTTCCTTCTTGGCCTTCCCTTGCTGATGCAGCTGTAATAATTGTTTTATTTTACTCATTGGTTTGGTTTTTCCTGCCATCACAATAGCTTTTAGTGGTTTTATCCACTAAGAAAACCAAATCCAGTTGTTTTAACACTCTTAAGAGGGTCAACATCCTCCGGAATTAGACGCGTACGCGTTGCCTCCAATAGGGGTCAGCATGCTCCGGTATTTGATGGATTTGCCCATTAAGGGGTCAATATCCTCCGGAATAATTGCCTTAAAATGTTAACTTAGGGGGTCAGCATCTGCCGGAATGACAGATTAAGATGGAATTAATAAATGCCAGAATCCTTCCGATTTCAGGGGGTCAGCATGCTCCGGAATATCCAATATCTTTTTCAGAGCCTATCACAGGCAGTGAAAAATTCACATTTTGGGAAAGAGGCCCAAAAGGTGAATTCCGAAATTTTATCAAAAACTATATTACATGGGATGAAAGTGAGAGCACTTATTGTAATCGCGATTATGACAGGACTGTATTTTACAGGTTAAACGGCCAATTGCACCTTAAAGGCTGGTATAATGATACGGTGTACGTCTATACAAACATGAATACAGTAGTCCCAAAATATTTCATCGATTTTGGAAAGTTTAAACTCCCCGAAGAACTAATAATAGAACGCAATCCGAAAAAATTCTCTGACAAACATCTTTGGTATAGTGCTCAGGAAAGCAATCGTTTTGTTTTTGTCAGATATTCAAGCTTTCTGCCCACAGACACATTGAACAGTAAAGGAGAATATATATACTATGACAAAATAACGCAAGAGTCGGTTGCATTAAAATCAACGGATAAGGTGTATGGGTTTAAAAATGATATAGACAGTGGCTCCACCTTTATCCCCCAGTTCATAACGGATTCAATGGCATATCATATTTATCACACTGCCGACAAAACAATATCTGAAGACAAGAAAGCTGCAAAACAGGAAAAAACATTGTTGATGACTGTAAAACTTAAGGATTAAATAGTGAATGGAATGAAGAACACAATCTAAAATTCACTTAATACGACATAAAAATTTGAAAGAGTAAAGAACCTGATTTAGTGTTTCAAGAAAGAAATTAAAGATTTGATAAGGTATCTCGAATGCTAATTTCATTTTTACTGCGCAGTAAATGGTCAAAAGCTCGTTCATTTGCAAATGAGATAAAGAGGGTCGATGGGATTGCAAATACGCTAATCTTTTTTTGCAAAAAATGGCTGTGCTATTTGTGAAATTGAAAAATGTTCTTACATTTGCACCGCGTTTTCGAGCGGACGTGGCGTAATTGGTAGCCGCGCTAGACTTAGGATCTAGTGCCGTAAGGCGTGGGGGTTCGAGTCCCTTCGTCCGCACATAAAACAAATAGGAGAAACCGCCTGGCTAACGATTTTAATCGGAAGTAGGCGGTTTTTTAAGTTTAAACCGATCGCCATTGAAGATTGGAGCTGTAGATGTTGTTACATTGTAAATGCTTCATTATCTTTGCGCTCTCTTATTTCAAATATATTTAATTCAACACGGATGAACATCACAAGGGAAAACATTGACGAACTGAATGCAGTCATTAAACTGACCATCGATAAGGACGATTACGAGCAAAAAGTAGCTGATGTCCTGAAAACTTATCAGAAAAAGGCCAATATGCCAGGTTTCCGCCCCGGAAAAGTGCCTGCCGGTCTGATCAAAAAAATGTACGGCAATGCCGTTTTGGTGGATGAGATCAATAAGTTGGTGTCTGAAAAACTATCCAATTACCTGACTGAGAATGAACTGAACATATTGGGTGAGCCACTGCCAAGTGAAGACCAGCAGCCCATTGATTTTGATACCCAGGACAGTTTTGAGTTTGCCTTTGACATTGCCCTTTCACCTTCTGTGGAAGTGAAGTTGAGCAAGCGCGATAAATTGCCTTATTACAATATTACTGTGTCCGACGATATGTTGGATGGACAAATCAAGAATCTAACCGGCCGTTTTGGCACCAACGATTTGGTTGAAACGGTGACTGAGAAGTCTCTGGCTAAAGGCGACTTTGCGCAGGTGGATAAAGACGGTAATGCTGTTGAAGATGGTATTGTGGCCGAAGATGCGGTGATGTCCATAGCCATCGTTAAAAACGATGCCCAGAAGAAAAAATTATTGGGTAAGAAGGTAGGCGAGGAAGTGGTTTTTGATGTAAAGAAAGCTTTCCCTAACGATACGGAGATTTCTTACCTGTTAAAGATCACCAAAGAGCAGGCGGCTGACGTTAAAGGCGACTATAAATTTACTATAAAGGAGATCACTGAATTTATTGAGCCTGAGCTCAATAAAGAGCTGTTCGACAAGTTGTTTGGTCCCGGAGTAATTTCCACAGAAGAGGAGATGAAAACCAAAGTAAAGGAAGACTTGCAGCGCAATTTCGAAATGGAATCTGAATACAAATTCGCTATTGATGCCCGTGAAAAATTGACTGCCAAACTGGAGGTGAATTTGCCTGAGGCGTTCTTGAAGCGCTGGTTAAAGGCTACCGACCGTGGTGAAGAGAAAATGAGTGACGAGCAGATCGACAAGGATATGCCCAAATTCATGGAAGACTTGAAATGGCAGTTAATTAAAAACGAAATCATCCGTTCCAACGAGTTGAAAGTGGAAGAGAAGGATGTAGTGGACTATGCCAAGAAAGCGGCACGCATGCAGTTTATGCAGTACGGTCTGACCAACCTGCCCGATGAGCACATTGAAGGCTATGCCATGGATATGTTGAAAAAGGAGGATCAGGGACGCCGCATGGCTGAAGCAGCTATTCAGGAAAAAGTAATGGCCTTCATTAAAGAGGCAGTTAAATTAGATGATCAGGAAGTGAGCCGCGACGATTTCAATAAATTATTTGATAATAATTAATTGAAAGTGACCGGTGTAACCCGAAGATTTTACTAAATTTAAGGCTGCTAATTTTAAAAGTTATATCAATGAGTGATCCAAAAGATTTTTATAAGTACGCTACCAAGCACGTGGGTATTAACAGTTTGATGATGGACAAGTACATGTCTGTCTCCAACAGTTATATTTCGCCCACCATTATAGAAGAACGTCAGATGAATGTGGCTTCTATGGATGTGTTTTCGCGATTGATGATGGATCGCATTATCTTTTTGGGACTACCTATAGATGATTATGTGGCCAAT
Source organism: Marinilabiliaceae bacterium UBA5213 (assembly GCA_002412555.1). Classification (GTDB taxonomy): domain Bacteria; phylum Bacteroidota; class Bacteroidia; order Bacteroidales; family Marinilabiliaceae; genus Geofilum. The sequence goes on from DHVH01000010.1 coordinate 5,783, forward strand.
ATTATTCAGGCTCAGTTACTGTACCTGGATTCGGTGGATCCTTCCAAGGATATTTCGATTTATTTTAACTCACCAGGCGGATCGGTACATGCCGGTTTAGGTATTTATGATACCATGCAATACATTTCTTCAGAGGTGGCCACCATTTGTACCGGTATGGCTGCATCCATGAGTGCTGTGTTGCTAACGGCCGGTGCTAAAGGTAAGCGATCGGCCTTGAGACATTCACGCATCATGATTCACCAACCCATGGGCGGTGCTCAGGGGCAGTCGACCGACATCGAAATCACTACCCGTGAGATCGTTAAATTGCGTAAGGAACTTTACACCATCATTGCCGAGCATTCTGGAAACACTTTCAAAAAGGTTGAAAAAGACTCGGACCGTGACTTCTGGATGACATCCGAAGAGGCTAAGGCCTATGGCATGATCGACGATGTGTTGACACGCGAGAAAAAGAAATAAGACTGATATTTACATCACTGGAGATGCAGGATCTGTTTTTTAGAACAGATCCTGCATTCACTGTTAATTGAAGCAGGGAGATTATTTATGGATAAATGTTCATTTTGCGGGAGAAGCCGGAAAGATACCAACTTACTTATAGCAGGGGTGTCCGGACATATTTGTGACAGTTGTATTGAACAGGCCCATGGCATATTGGCGGAGGAGTTCAAGAAGAAAAGTTCTTTTGACATGAAAGGCGTTAAGTTGATGAAGCCTTTGGAAATCAAAGCTTTTCTGGATCAGTATGTCATCGGTCAGGTGGAAGCAAAGAAATACCTTTCTGTTGCTGTTTACAACCATTATAAGCGTTTGATGCAGCCGTCATCAACGGAGGATGTAGAGATTGAAAAGTCGAATATCATTTTGGTGGGAGAAACGGGTACCGGTAAAACGCTTTTGGCCCGTACCATCGCGCGCATGTTGCATGTACCATTTACCATCGTGGACGCAACTGTACTGACGGAGGCTGGTTATGTGGGTGAGGATATTGAAAGTATTCTGACACGCTTGTTGCAGGCGGCCGACTATAACGTGGAAGCCGCCCAAAAGGGGATTGTTTTTATCGATGAGATTGATAAAATTGCCCGCAAAGGTGATAATCCATCCATTACCCGTGATGTATCGGGAGAAGGTGTTCAGCAAGGCTTGTTGAAGCTTTTGGAAGGGGCTATTGTTAACGTGCCTCCTCAGGGTGGTCGCAAGCACCCTGAGCAAAAGATGATTCCTGTTGACACCAAAAACATTCTTTTTGTATGTGGTGGTGCTTTTGATGGCATCGATCGCAAAATTGGTCAGCGACTCAACACCCGTGTGGTGGGTTATGCAGCGTCAGAAAACAGAGATGCGATTGATCCTAAGAACCTTTTGCAATACATTGCCCCTCAGGACTTGAAATCATTTGGTCTGATACCTGAAATCATTGGTCGCCTGCCTATTCTGACGTATCTTAATCCACTCGACAGAGATACTTTGAGGCTGATTTTGACGGAGCCTAAGAATTCAATCATCAAGCAATATGTGAAGTTGTTCGAAATGGATAAGATTGAGCTGGTTTTTGATGATGAGGTGCTCGATTACATTGTGGATAAGGCCATTGAATATAAATTAGGGGCTCGGGGGTTGCGCTCTATTTGTGAAACCATCATGATGGATCACATGTTTGAGAGTCCGGGAAAAGATTCCGGAAAATTGGAAATTACACTTGGATTGGCCCGTGAAAAACTGGAAAAGGCCAATATCAGCCTGTTGAAGGCAGGCTGATAACTCCTGGCTGGCATTTTTCGCAGCAGTCTTAGAGCTAGGCAAAAAAAATAGACCGCCCACTACACCTATTTACACGGTATTCAAAATACCTTCTGTGTTTATAGCTGTAGTGGGTGTTTTTTTGCAGTTTTCAAAATGACACTATTTAGAAAGAATTTAATGACAATGGATTTAAATTTTCACTACATTTAAAACTTAATTATACTGAAAAAGCTGTAAAAATTGTGCTGGCTGATGGGGGTGGATAATAATTGGATAGATGTTTCGGATTAAATAATCAACTCATAATTCAATAATAACTTAAACTCAAATTGCTTATGCTTAGCTCTATTTTTGCGATTGTTCCTATAACATCGCTGTTGGCGCTTACGTTTGCCTATTTCTTCTTTAGGCAAATGATGAAAAGTTCGGAAGGAACTGAAAAAATGCAACGCATTGCTGCACACGTACGAAAAGGAGCTTCTGCTTACTTGCGACAGCAATACAAAGTTGTCATCATTGTTTTTATTGTCATTACCATTATCTTTTCATTTTTGGCCTACGGACTGGGCGTTCAGAATAAGTGGGTACCCTTTGCCTTTATTACTGGTGGTGCCTTCTCGGGTCTGGCCGGTTTTTTTGGCATGAAAGCAGCAACCTATGCTTCGGCACGGGTGGCCAATGCTTGTCGGACTTCCTTAAACCTTGGACTTAAGCTGGCTTTCAGGAGTGGTGCTGTAATGGGACTGGTGGTGGTCGGATTGGTGCTTCTGGACATTTCCATCTGGTTTTTGGTTTTGAACCATTTTATTGAAGACATGGCCGGTGGCTATAAATTGATGACGATAACTGCCATCATGCTTACTTTTGGTATGGGTGCTTCTACCCAGGCCCTTTTTGCGCGTGTGGGTGGAGGTATTTACACCAAGGCGGCTGATGTGGGTGCCGATTTAGTGGGTAAGGTGGAGGCCGGTATTCCTGAGGATGATCCGCGTAACCCTGCAACCATTGCCGACAATGTGGGCGACAATGTGGGTGATGTGGCCGGTATGGGGGCCGATTTATTTGAGTCGTTTGCTGCCTCTATTTTGGCGACTGCCCTGCTGGGAGCCGCTGCCTTTATCAGTATGGAAGAGATTCAGTTGAATGCGGTCTTGGCGCCTATGCTAATTGCTGCTGTGGGTACTTTGCTCTCTATTGCCGGAGTTTTTATGGTGAGTACACGCGAAGGTGCCACGCAAAAAGAGCTCTTAAAGTCGCTTGGATTAGGAGTGAATGTAAGTGCCCTACTTATTATTATCGCTTCCTTTTTTATTCTACAGTATTTGGCTCTGCCGAATTATGTCGGTATTTGGGGTTCCATAGTAGTTGGTCTGTTGGCCGGTATCGGTATTGGACAGTCCACAGAGTACTTCACGGCATCGGCCTATCGACCCACGCAGCGAATTGCTGAATCTGGCAATACAGGCCCTGCAACAGTTATCATCAGTGGTGTGGGCACCGGTCTTATTTCTGCTGCCTTTCCTCTGATTATCATCGTAGTGGCCATTACCCTGGCTTATGGTTTTGCTGCAGGTTTTGATTTTGGGGTATCAAGTCTGAATGTCGGCCTTTATGGTATTGGCATTTCTGCCGTTGGAATGCTTTCTACGCTTGGAATTACTCTGGCTACAGATGCTTACGGACCTATTGCTGATAATGCGGGTGGTAACGCCGAAATGAGTGGTCTGGGTGAAGAAGTGCGCAAGCGTACCGATGCACTGGATTCCTTAGGAAATACTACCGCCGCTACCGGTAAAGGTTTTGCCATTGGAAGTGCTGCGCTAACAGCGCTGGCGCTCTTAGCTTCGTACTTTGAAGAAGTACGCATGATGTTTGTGAAAATATTGGATCGTCCGCAGGAGCTCATCAATAATGTGCCTGCAATAGATGCCTCGTTCTTCGATTTTGTTCAGCATTACGAAATTCACCTGATGAACCCAAAAGTGATCGTTGGTATGTTTTTAGGGGTTATGGCGGTATTTGTCTTTAGTGGCATTACCATGAATGCCGTTGGTCGGGCCGCCCAGAAAATGGTGGATGAGGTACGTCGCCAGTTCAGGACCATTCCTGGGATCATGGAAGGAACAGCGGAGCCTGACTATGCCCGTTGCGTTGAGATTTCTACCAAAGGTGCCCAGCGTGAGATGATGACTCCTTCTCTTATTGCCTTGCTGATTCCTGTTGTAGTGGGCGTTGTATTTGGTGTTCCGGGTATTGCCGGTTTGTTAACAGGAACCATTACTTCTGGATTTGCCCTGGCTATTTTCATGGCCAATGCAGGAGGTGCCTGGGATAATGCCAAGAAGTACGTAGAAGAAGGTAATCTTGGTGGAAAGGGCTCTGAAACGCATAAAGCAACAGTTATTGGTGACACAGTAGGTGATCCTTTTAAAGACACTGCAGGACCAAGTTTGAATATTCTTATCAAACTGATGGTGATGGCTTCTGTGGTGACGGTAGGGGTTGCAGTGTCCTATCACTTACTATAGGGTCTTTGATAACAAAAAGGCCAAATTCGGTCCCGAAGAATAGGGATAGACTTTTATGCTTGTCTTTGACACCCTTATTATCAAAGACACGAGGGAAGTCGGTTTCTTGATTAGAAGAATTATCCATATTTATTAGAAGGGTTAAGGCTTAGTATTCTTACTATCTTTAACCCTTCTTTAATTCACACCAACATGATAGTACCTGCTTTTAGAGATATTGAAGCCGCTCATCAGCGGATTATTCCTTTTGTCAAGCGCACAATTGTTGTAGAGAGCAGTGGTTTGAATGAGCTGCTTAAAGCCCAGTTGTTTTTTAAGTGTGAGAATCTGCAAAAAGCGGGTGCTTTTAAGTTTCGGGGTGCCATGAATGCCATCCTGTCCTTGTCCGACCAGGAGCTGGTTCAGGGCGTAGCCACCCATTCGTCGGGCAACCATGCAGCTGCCCTGTCACTGGCAGCCTCGCTTAAAGGGGTAAAGGCCTATATTGTGATGCCTGATACCTCACCTGCCGTGAAGGTGAATAATGTCAGGCAGTATGGCGGTATTATTACGTTTTGCAAGCCGACTTTAGAGGCCAGGGAAAGCACCTTGGTCAAAGTCGTAGCGGAGACGGGTGCCACATTTATTCATCCCTATAATAACTTCAATGTGATTTGCGGACAGGGAACTGCAGCCAAGGAATTGCTTGAAGAGGTGGGACCGTTGGATGTGGTTATGGCACCCGTTGGGGGTGGGGGCTTAATGAGCGGGACTTCTATTTCGGCCAAAGCCCTTTGTCCGGAAGCGCAAATAATTGGCGCAGAACCCAAAAATGCCGATGATGCCTGTCGCTCATTAAAATCCGGTCAGTTAGTGCTTTCTGATAATCCTGAGACCATGGCAGATGGCTTGCGGTCGTCCCTGAGCGATTTAACCTGGGAAGTTATCCGAACCCATGTCAATGAAATCTTCACAGCTTCTGAAAGTTCTATCATGGCCGCCATGGTACTGTTGAAAAAGCATGCGGCCATTTTAGCTGAACCTTCTTCAGCGGTGGCCTTGGCTGCGCTGCTCGAAAATCGAAATTATTTTGAAGGTAAGCGGGTAGGCATGATCATCAGTGGTGGCAATTATGATGCAGAGTTGTTGGAGGACTAGAGAAGCGGACTTACCAGTCGGGCAAAGGATTCCTTAATCTTCTGAATTTTTGGTCGTTGAGGCCAATCGTCCAAAGTGATTTCACGACTGTCTTTAAGATCGTCCATAAAAGTCGCCTTCAACTCAATGGCTGTCAGCTCATCAAAAATAAAAGCTGTGGATTCGTAGTTCTGTTCAAAACTTCTGAAGTCCATATTGGCAGAGCCGATAATGCCAAGGGAATCATCGACAACCATCACCTTGGAATGCAGAAAGCCTTTTTGGTAGAAGTAGAATTTTACTTCGGCGTCCAGCATTTCCCGGATAAAGGAGCGAGAGGAGAGCAGGGTGACAAAGGCATCGCTGCGTTCGGGAATTAAAATGCGTACATCAACGCCTCCCAAAGCGGCGGTTTTAAGTGCCAGCAAAACACTTTCGCTGGGCATAAAGTAAGGCGTGGCAATATAAACATACCTTCTGGCAGAGGCAATGGCCTGAAAAATACCCATCATAATGGCGGGCCAGTCCGAGTCGGGACCACTGGCCACTATTTGCACCATCTTTTGTCCCTGAGGCTCCTTAGTAGGGAAATACTTGCGGTCGTGTATTTCTGTTTGGCTGACAAAAAACCAGTCGGTAAGAAAGACTGTTTGCAAAGTATTAACCGCATCACCTTCAATTTTTACGTGGGTATCGCGCCAGATGCCATAATCCTTGCTGCCATATTTGTAGCGGTCGGCAATGTTGATCCCTCCGATAAAACCTGTATAGCCATCAATAATAAGAATTTTTCGGTGGTTACGGTAGTTGACCTTGCTGGTGAGGTTGGGGAAGCGCACCTGAAGAAACGAGTAGGCCTGAATGCCGGCATCCCACATCTCCTTGAAAAAGGGCTTCTTTAATTCCCAGCTGCCTACATCGTCCACAATCATGCGCACTTCAACGCCTTCGGCGGTCTTGCGTTTAAGTATTTCTATAATTTTTCCGCCAATCTCGTCGTTATCAAAAATGTAATATTCTAAATGGATAAATTGCTTAGCGTTTTCAAGGGCTTGTAGGATGGCATCGAAAGTGGCCGTTCCATTTTGCAGTATTTTCACTGTATTGCCAATGGTCACCACCGCATTGCTGTTGTGGAGCAGCATGGTTATCAGGTTGCGGTGTTGTTCCAGTGCCTGATTGTCAAACATTTCGCCCTCTGACAAGCGGTGTATCTGTGCGTGAGCCAGGTTGGAAAGAAGATCCACATTGCGCAGGCCTTTGCGGGCAATGATCTTTTCTTTGCGAAAGTTCTGACCAAAAAAGATGAAGAAAACAAAACCGATGACAGGGAGCATAATCAGCACCAGTACCCAGGAAATGGTTTTGAGGGGGTTGCGGTTTTCGAGCACGGTAAATACAACGACGAACAAAATGCTAATCACATAAATCCCCATAATGAAGGGGTTGACTATGTTAAGGAAGTTTTGCAGGCTCTCCATGTTGGCTGATTAGTAGATGTTCATCACTAATGTACTAAATATTTCGGTAGACAAACAGTTCGCTGTTGCCAAATTTTTCGCTTTGCAGGGGAACCTGTCGCAATTCGGGCGCTTTAATGCCTTTTTGGAACCACTGATTGCCTACGAAAACGCGCGCTTCATCCCATAAGCCCTTGTCGATAAATGCGTTTAGCAGTCGGGCACCCCCTTCAACTATGAGCGACTGAATTTGCCGCTCATAAAGCTCTTCCAAAATGGCACTGACAGGGTCTTCGTTGGCGGGGATGACTATTTTTTCAGCCTGTTTATTGTCTGCCTTTTTTTCTGAGCAGAAGAGTAAGGTCGGGCTTTCCCCATCAAAAAGGGCCAGGTGGTCCGGTAATTTATTGCCCCGGTCGAGTACCAGTCGCAAGGGGTGCGGGCCGCTCCAGTCGCGCACCGTCAGTGAGGGATTGTCCTTAAGTGCCGTTGTAGATCCTACGAGAATGGCCTGTTCCCTGCTGCGCCAAAGGTGAACCATTCGGCGTGCATGTTCATTGGTGATCCAGGTGGGGCGGTTGTTTTTCACCACCTCGCGGTCAATATCCAAAAAACCATCACGTGTGTTGGCCCATTTCAGAATGATGTAGGGGCGCTTTGTTTCATGAAAGGTGAAAAACCGTCGATTGAGTTCACGGCTCTCCTGCTCCAGAATGCCGGTTGTGACCTCAGTCCCTGCAGCTTTAAGCTGCTGGATGCCCCGACCCGCTACCTTTGAGAAGGTATCCACACAGCCAATCACCACTCGCGGAATTTGCTTCTGCTCAATCAGCAGGGAGCAGGGGGGAGTTTGTCCGTAATGAGCGCAAGGTTCTAAATTGACATAGAGCGTAGCCTCTTTAAGCAGTTCGGGATTGGACACCGAGTTAATGGCCCATACTTCGGCATGGGGACCACCAGCCTTGCGGTGGTAGCCTTCTCCAATAATTAGTCCCTTGTGCACAATAACACAGCCAACCATAGGGTTGGGATAGGTCTTGCCTTCGGCTTGTCGCGCCAAATCAAGGCAGCGCTGCATGAATGGAATGTCGGTTTCTGTCTGAGTACGCATGATTCATTTGTAAGCGCTTACGGCGCTCGTTAATAATGTTCAAAACAGGCTTGAGCCTGGTTTGTTTTGCTAATATAATGTTTATTTTTATGCATGATTGTTCCTTTTTTCAACGTCACCCGCTTCTTATCTGAAAACAATATGCCATCTATCAAACAATTAGCTACTTACATACAATCCCATTTAAAAAAAGTCGTTGATGCCAATGAACTTCAACAGTTTGTTTGGTTGATTTTTGATCATTTACGCGGCTTTACCCGACTGGATTTGATGATGAAATCGGAAGAGGAGCTCAGCGGTGAGGAGGTGGATTTTATTCATAAAGCGGTTGAGAGACTACAAGGGCACGAGCCCTTGCAGTATGTGTTGGGACAGACCCATTTTATGGATTTGATTTTTAAAGTCAATAAAAACGTGCTCATTCCTCGGCCTGAGACCGAAGAACTGGTGACCTGGATTCTGGAAGAGCAGTCTGCCGGACAGTTTAATGACCATCCCAACGGCCAGACCAAAAATCAGCTGGATATACTTGATATAGGTACCGGAAGTGGTTGCATCCCCATTTCTATAAAGAGGAACCTTTCCCTGGCAAGGGTTGAAGCCTGGGATGTTTCTGCGGAGGCGCTTGAAACGGCCAGGGAAAATGCTGTTCTCAACGGCGTGGAGGTGGATTTTCAGTTGCGGGATGTGTTGAAATACAAGGCATACCCTTTGACTCCTAAACATGTGGTGATCAGTAACCCGCCTTATGTGACTCAAAAGGAGCAGGCGAAGATGGCGCAAAATGTGCTGGATTATGAGCCGCATCTGGCGCTTTTTGTTGCGGATGATGCGCCGCTCTTGTTCTACCATGCCATTGCCAATCTTGCTGCTGATTGTCTGGTGTCGGGGGGTTATCTCTATTTCGAAATCAACGAGGCCTATGGCCACGAAGTTTGTGAAATGCTCAAAGATCTGGGATTTCATGAGGTGGAGCTTAGGAAAGACTTGGCGGGACGTGACCGGATGGTCCGGGCTATATGGCCCGCTTTTGAATGAGCTCTTCGGCAAGATAAAGTTCGCACATGATCCTGACTTCCTCAAAAAAGCAGCTAAACTGTTGGTTGAGTAATTCGTAGTTGGCATTGAGCTGTTCAATGGCCCAATGGCTGTGGTCGGGCAGGGACGAGTGACCGGCCATAATTTTGAGGGTACGCTCCACGCCGCTGGTCAGGCGGTAATGTTCCATGCGTCGACTCTTAATCAGGAAGGGCAAAAATTGCTTGACCACGCCCGGCAAAATAAAATAGTGCCTCAGCAGAATTCGATGTGCGTCGGAAACGAAATGGTGCAGCGACTGCTCGTTGTACCGGTTCCAATTGGTCGCCAGCAGGTGGTCGTAAATGATGTCGATCACCACTGAGGCATAGCGGCGGTATTGCGGTTTAAATATGGTTGCGCTTTCACGGACCACCGGATGTCTGTCCATAAAGGAGTCAATTTGCCGATGCAGTAAAATGCCCTTCTGGATTTCTGGCGCATAGCTGTTGTGGCGACTGCCCTTTACGTAGTCGCCAATAAAATTCCCCACTTTGATACCCGCCGTGGGCCCCGATAAATACAGATGAGCCAAATAGTTCATACCTCTCTTGCTTGATCAACCTTGTAATATACAAAATAAATGCCGAACTTAATGATTGTTGCTATCTGTTGCTTAACAGGTTGAAACATGACAAATGACTATTTATTGCCAGAAGGCATTTTTTATCTTTATTAAGTATGCTGGAATACCGCCACTTTTGGCTGTTTTTGAAAAATTGTCTTACCAATCATTAAAAAATGGATTGTATGAGAAAAGTAATTATCATTGGTGCCGCCGGAAGAGATTTCCATAATTTCAATACTTTCTTTCGTGAGAATAAGGATTACAAGGTATTGGCCTTTACGGCCGCTCAGATTCCTGATATTGACGGTCGAAAATACCCGGCTGAATTGTCGGGATCGCTATATCCCGAAGGAATTCCTATTTATGCGGAGTCTGAGTTGCCACGTTTGATAAAGGAACTTTCCATAGATGATTGCGTCTTTTCCTACAGTGATGTGCCTTACTCACGGGTCATGGCAGTATCGGCTATTGTGAATGCTGCCGGAGCCGGGTTTAAGCTGTTGGGACCCAACGACACTATGATTAAAAGCATCAAGCCGGTGATTGCGGTGGGCGCTGTTCGTACGGGCTGTGGAAAAAGTCAGACTTCCCGCCGGGTCATCGAAATTTTAATGGAGAAGGGACTAAAAGTGGTAGCCGTTCGGCATCCGATGCCTTATGGCGATTTGGCCAAACAAAAGGTACAGCGTTTCGCTACTTTGAAGGATCTGGAGGAACATAATTGCACGATTGAGGAGATGGAGGAATACGAACCCCATGTGGTAAGGGGGAATGTGATTTATGCCGGTGTGGATTATGAAGCGATTCTTCGGGCCGCAGAAAAGGATCCGGATGGCTGTGATGTGATTTTGTGGGATGGGGGTAACAACGACTTTTCGTTTTACCGGCCTGACCTGACCATAACGGTCACCGATCCGCACAGGGCTGGACATGAGTTGAGTTATTATCCGGGAGAGGTGAATTTGAGGATGGCCGATGTGGTGGTGATCAATAAAATGGACAGCGCCGATGGCGCGGACATTGAACTGCTGCGCCAAAACATCCGTAGTGCCAATCCATCTGCGATAGTTATTGATGGTGCTTCTCCCATCCGGGTGGATCATCCTGAATTCATAACCGGGAAACGGGTGCTGGTGGTAGAGGATGGTCCTACACTGACCCATGGCGAAATGAAAATAGGTGCCGGAATGGTGGCGGCTCAAAAATTTGGAGCTGCTGAGATTGTTGATCCGCGCTCCTATGCAGTGGGTAAATTGAAGGGGACTTTTGAGACCTATCCCGAAATTGGGGTGTTGCTGCCGGCCATGGGTTATGGCAATGAGCAGGTGCGTGATTTGGAGAAGACCATTAACGCAACACCCTGTGATTCGGTGATTATTGGCACTCCTATTGATTTAAGCAGGGTGGTGAAAATTAACAAACCAGTCACCCGCGTACATTACGATTTGCAGGAAATTGGACAGCCTGATTTGAATGAGGTGATGGTTCGCTTTCTGAAGAAAATGGGACTATAGTAGGGTTTGTGCTTGGTTAGTGCCAATAAGAAAACTGCTAATTAGTAAAAAGAGGCTGTCTAAAAAGTCATCCAAGTTTTAACTCTGTGCTACTTCTTGTATTCTCCGTGTACCTCAGTGTAACCATTTTTTACAAGTTACACGGAGAGCCACAGAGGACACAAAGAGAAGCACAGATCAACTTTTATAGACAGCCCCTTTTCTCTCTCCCTCTCAATTTAATCGTGCTATTATAAAGTGACACCAGTCTTGAAAATGGCAATTTCCTTAAATCCACTCTCCTCGTGTCTTAATTTTTCGCCGCCGGCAACCGCTATGATGTACTGAATAAATTCTTCCAGCAAGGCGTCCATGGTCTTGTCTTCCAGCAACTGACCCGCATTGAAATCGATCCAATTGCGCTTTTTGTTATAAAGTGCGCTGTTGGTCGAAATCTTCATGGTGGGGATGAAGCTACCAAAGGGTGTTCCCCGTCCCGTGGTAAACAACACTAGCTGGCATCCGCTGAAGCCCAGTGCTGAAGCGGCCACCAGGTCATTGCCCGGTGCCGAAAGCAGGTTGAGCCCATTTTTCTTAAGCGGCTCTGCATAGGCCAAAACATCCACCACTGTGGCTGTTCCTCCCTTTTGGGTGCAGCCCAGCGACTTGTCCTCCAGCGTAGAAATGCCCCCATCTTTGTTGCCCGGTGAAGGGTTTTCGTAGATGGGTAAATTGTGTTTATTGTAGTAGTCCTTAAAGCCATTGATCAAATCCACGGTTTTTTCAAAAACCGTGACGTCTGCGGCCCGCTCCATTAAGCGTGTTTCGGCACCAAACATCTCCGGCACTTCCGTCAGGATGGTGGTACCGCCTTGTGCCACCAGAAAATCGGAGAACACCCCCACCAAAGGGTTGGCAGTGATGCCCGAGAAACCGTCCGAACCACCACATTTTAAGCCCACCTTCAGTTCAGAAAGGGGGAGTGGCTCCCGCTTATCCTGGCGCATAATGGCGTAAATCTCTTTCAGCATTTCCAGTCCGGCCTCTACCTCGTCCTCCACATCCTGTGAAACCAGGTAACGCACCCTTGATTCGTCATAGTCGCCAATGAATTTCTTCAGATGGGCGATTTGATTGTTTTCACAACCCAGTCCGATCACCAGGATGCCGCCCGCATTGGGGTGATTAATGACATCCGCCAGGGCTTTTTGTGTATTCACATGATCGTCGCCCAACTGTGAGCAGCCATAGCTGTGTTTGAATACCTCAACCGCGTCAATATCAGCAGGGTTCATTTCCTGCTTAAACAAATCGATGATTTGCTGGGCCTGACCGTTGACACAGCCCACCGTGGGCACAATCCACAGCTCGTTGCGAATGCCCACCCGGCCGTTCGACCGCTTAAAGCCATTGAAGGTTAATTCGCGCTTGTCGTAACGGGGCGCATTGAGTTTCTGGTTGAAATCGTATTGGAGGTTGTCCGATAAGTTGGTCTTCAAATTGTGCGTGTGCACATGCTTTCCAGGCTCAATGCTTTCCAGGGCATGGCCGATGGGCGCACCGTATTTAATAATGTCGCGGTTCTTTTCAATGGCCACCAATGCCACTTTGTGTCCCACCGGAATCGCCTCTTTCAGCACCACAGAATAAGCACCAACGGTCACCTGGTCGCCGGGTGATCCGGCTTCCAGACAAACAGCTACATTATCATCGGGATGTATTAATAAGAATTTTGACATGTCCTTGTATTTAGTTTCACTTTGAAAACAACTTGTTTTTCATGCTTTGATTCAGATAGCGTTAAACTCGAGCCTTCAAAAAAGTGACTGCTGCTATCTTGTAAAGAGGATTTTGATTATGGTCCTTACGACATCTGCATTAAGGGGTTGTTTTTGTGCAGAACAGCTTTCACCGCCTTGCGCATGCCTACTTGCTCAATCAGGAACAAGTAGTGACTCACAGAAATGGTAAGATTGGGTACCTCGTTCAGGTTTTTCTTCCATATCTTGTCCAGTTTCAGTACCTTTTCAACCAAGAGATAGATGGAGATGGGGCGACCGTCACAGGCTTCCCATGCTTCCTTGTAAAAATCGATGATCCACTTGTCGTCCTGCACCTGGTAATGTTTACCATTGACTTCCCCTTTAAAATAGGCAATCATTGCGGCTAAAGAGAAGACTTGTTTTTGGGGCAACATTTGGTGGGTGTCGTAGTAATGTAACAATGAAGGCAGGTTTCTTGTTTCCCATTTGCTCATGGCATTGAGTGCGATACTTTGCCATTGATGACGGATATAAGGGTTGCGGAAACGCTCCAGGATTTTTTTAGCGAAGGATTTAAGTTCCGTATCGGGTCCTTCCAAAGCTGGTAATACCTCGTCGTAAACCAAGTCGCGCATAAATTCTCCTGTTTCCAGGTTTTCAAAGGCTTCACGCACGGTATCAATACCACTTAAAAACGATACGGCGTAGCTTCCGGTGTGGCAGCCATTGAGGACCTGTACCTTTTGCTCGCGGTAGCGCGTCATGTCTTTCACAAATTTGACATCCAGACCGGCTTTTTCAGCAGGGAATTCTGCTTTAACCCATTCGGGGGCTTCGATCACCCAGAAGTGGAAATACTCACCTACAACAACAAGATTGTCTTCAAAACCAATTTCCTTTTGGATTTCCTGGATGTCGTCTTTAGGAAACCCGGGAACGATGCGGTCCACCAAGGTATTGCAGAAGCAGCATGAGGTATTTACCCAGTTGATAAATTCTACTTCAAGCTGCCAGTTTTCAGCGTGTTGCAACACGTATTTTTTCAGCATATCGCCGTTGCGGTCGATCAGCTCACAGGTAAAGAATATCAGACCTTTGGAAGCATCTCCCTTGAAAGTCTGGAAGCGTTTATAGAGTAAGGCCGCGACTTTTCCGGGAAAGGAATTTTGAGGGGTCATGCCCAGACGGTCGTTCTCGTCCCAGCTGATGCCTGCTTCGGTGGTATTGGAGAAAACGAAGCGCAAATCGGGGTTGAGAATGGAAGCTTCGTATTTTTCAAATTCAGAGTAGGGATTGATGCCCTCGTTGAGGCAGTCGATCAGACTGTATTCCTGAATGGGTTGTCCGTCCTTAATGCCTTTCAAGTATACATGGTAAAGGCCATCCTGTGCATTGAGCATGTCCACCATGCCGTTGGCCAGCGGCTGCACCACGTCAATGCCTGAGTTGAAATCGATGGTTTTGTTCATGCGGTCCACGATCCAGTCGGTAAAAGCCCGTAAAAAGTTGCCTTCTCCGAATTGAAGAATCTTGGTGGGATAGCGCTTTGCTTCTGTAGCTGTTTGACGATTGAGTTGCATATCTTGTTGGTTTTATTTTTCGTTTTTGTGGTTTTCCGTGTCTTTTACCGTTATCGATAACGGTAAACTTTATTGCATTTTATGAAAAGCTGGATATGGATGTATAATGTACTGAAATTCAATGAATAAAAGTAAAAATTTGTAATTTGTATAATTTTTTTAGTTGTGGACAAAGATATCAAATCCCTTTTTATTAAGAAGTATTTCCGTGTTAATTTTTATTGTGTTAGGAAAAATTAACGGGGACTAATATGCAAATAGCTAATAAAGAACAGATTATAGAATTTGAATTTTGTCGTTATCGCACACGGAAACAAAGACTTCCCTGCGACTAATTACTGAGCATAAAAAATTTGTTACACAGAGGTTCACGGAGAAAACAAACGGTGGTTATGTTGTCAAATGCAGGAAATTAAAGGCGGGTAGTCAATAGTGTTCGGATGTTTTCGGCCACAGTTTCCATGAGCCATTGGGGGGTGGAGGTAGCTCCACAAATACCTATTGAAGTTGGGGCAGCATTGAACCAAGCGGGTTGAAGTTCTTCAACAGCAGAAACAAAGTAGGTCTGGGGGTTGGCAGCACGGCATACTTCATACAACACTTTGCCATTGCTGCTCTTTTTTCCGCCGACAAAAATAATAAGTGGATGCTGCTGCGCAAACTTTTTTAAATGAGGCACCCGGTTGCCCACTTGGGCACAGATTGTTTTATGCACAGTAAGATCTTCAGTCTTGTAAAGGTGACTCCTCAAAAGCTGCTCTATCTCCACTAGTCCATGGTTACTCATCGTTGTTTGCGCAAATAGAATGGTCTTTTTGGCGGGATCAACCAGCTGCAAGTCGTCAGATGTCTGCACCACAATCGCTTCGTTATTGGTGTGGCCGCATAGGCCAATGACCTCGGCGTGGTTTTTTTTGCCGTAAATAACAATCTGTCCATTAGTTGCCCTGGCTTCTTGCCATGCCTTGTGAATGCGCTGTTGAAGTTTGAGGACTACCGGACAGGTGGCATCAACAACCTCCTTGCCTGAGGCTTTGATGGCTTCGTAGGAGGAAGGTGGTTCGCCATGGGCTCTGAAAAGGACTTTTGGACTGGAAGAGGAGGCTAGTTTCGCCCAATCAATGCTGTGCAATCCTTCAGCCTGAAGTCGTTTGATTTCTTCTTCGTTGTGCACTATGTCGCCCAGACTGGCCAGACCGGTTCCCTGTTGTAAATGTGCTTCGGCCGTCTGTATGGCCTTGGAAACCCCAAAACAGAAGCCCGATTTGGAATCTATAACGATGATGGGTGAGTTTTTTTTGTCGGAATTCATATACAAAACCTCCTAAAACCATCCATTTTGCTTCAGCTGATCCAAAATCCAGTCCATCTGATCCTGGCGTGACAAGTGGCTGTTGTCTAGCACCAGAGCATCCTCGGCCTGCTTGAGCGGACTCTCTTTGCGGGTGCTGTCTAAATGATCGCGCAAAATCACGTTCTCCAATATCTCATCCAATGTAACCGCTTCTCCTTTTTGCTGCATTTCATCAAAGCGGCGTTGAGCTCTTATCTCCGGAGCGGCAGTCATGAATATTTTCAGATGGGCATTCGGGAAAACAACAGTGCCAATATCGCGCCCGTCCAAAACTACACCGCCTGCTTTGCCCATTTCCTGCTGCAATTCAACCATTCTTTTTCTGACAAACGCCAGGGCACTTACGCCACTCACGTGGTTGCTGATTTCAAGAGAGCGTATTTCTGATTCCACATTGGTTCCATTCAGAAAGGTCTCAATTTGCTTGGTCGATTGGTTTTTTCTGAGTTCTACATGGATGTTGCCAATCTGACTTTGGAGGTCGTCGGCGTTCACCTGCCCATCAGAAATCAACCCTTTTTGCATGGCAAAAAGGGTGACTGCCCGGTACATGGCACCTGTATCGATATAGGTCAAGTCAAATTTTTTGGCAATGTCCTTGGCTACCGTGCTTTTTCCGCAGGAAGAATGGCCGTCAATGGCTATGATGATCGTATGGATGTTTTTCGGCATAAAATATAAAGTGTAATCGTGGTGCCCCACCAGTCGGTTTTGAACCGTAAAGTTATAAAAATACTTAGAAACTGTTTGAGTTTTAATTTTGCGATTAGTGAGGGCAAGGAGTACGCTTGTTTACAGGATTGCCGAGTTTAGCAAAATTCAGCATGGCTAAATAGGCCTACCTGTATCATCCGAAATAGTGAAAAAAATTGCTAGAAGGAGGACAGGTTGGTAGTGATCGAAAAATGGTTGGAAGAGCCCCCTAAGTGGTAACGGCCTGAGCCATACGAGAAATTGAATTTGTATACTTTTATCCCAAAGCCCCAGGTGAATCCGACTGTTGAGGTTTTGTTGGCCATTTTTAACTCAGCCCGACGACGGGAATTGAGGCCTCCTGCCACATAGAAATTTCCGGAGGGGGCAAATTCCACACCCAGGGTCAGGTGTTTTGCTACTTTTTCTAAGGTGTTGTCCTCTTCTGCATAGACTGTAGTTCCGGTCTGGTCCGATTCGGGTAGGGTATATTGGAGGGACCCTGAAATGAAATCCTGAGCCGTTAGTGAGAACCGAAAGGGGGCATGCGCGAGTTTTTTTGACAGGCCAACCTGCAAGTCGGCCGGTAGTGTTTCAAGCGGAGCATTGTCGTAGGCCGACAGTTGTCGGCCATAATTTCGTAAGGTGAGGCCCGCATGAAACAGGTTGTCAACGCTTCTGTAAAACAGTCCCAAGTCCGTGGCAATTCCCCATGAATTATAGGCTTCTATGCGACTAAAAACGGGTTTGAAGGAGAGGCCTGCTGTTAGGCGGGGACTTAGGGGGCGACTGTAAGTTAACTGTATCATGGTCTCTCCCGCCGTGAACTGACCGGTGATGAGTCCGCTCTCATCGGCTGCAATGAAGTCTCCATAGCCTATGTGGTGAAAACCCAGTGCAAAGGTGCCTGTCTGATCAAAGTGCCAGGCAATGCCCCCAAAACCGTAACTGATGTCGGCCATGTAAGGCACATAACTGATGGAAACCTGACGGGTAAAGGCAGAATCGAGGATGGCAGGATTGTGTAGGAGCATGGCCAGGTCATTGCCAGCCACTCCCACCTGGTTACCGCCGAGTGAGGCCATTCTGGCCGACTGGGTCAAATGCAGCAGGCCAAATGTGCTTTCTCCGCCTCTTTGTGCTTGTCCGCTATGGCTCAGCGCCACCAACAATACAATGAAAACGTATTTGTTGAGTTTCTTCAATTTGCTAGTTCTTGAGTACGTCATTAAAACGGTAAAAATAGTATTTCATTGTTTGGAAGACCTGTTTGCAAGATGATTTAAATTTTTATTGGCTGTATTTTTCTTTTAAACCTTCTACCACTTCCAAAACAGCAGGACATACCAAAGTGTTTTTATAGGTGAGCTTTAATATCTGGTGGAAGCGTTTTCTGTCGGTATGCGGATATTCTCTGCAGGCTCGGGGACGATCTTCGTAGACCATACAATAATTGTCGGGCAATAAAAAGGGACAGGGGGCTTGCCTAAATACATAATCCCCGTCTTCATCCAACCTGAGATACATGTCAACCACCTGTGATGGTTTCATTTTGAGTCGCTTGGACAGTCGGTCAATGTCACGGTCGATGACAATGGGACTGGTCGTTTTACAGCAGTTGGCACAGTCCAGACAGTCCATGTGAGCGAAGGCTTTCTGATGTAATCCAAGTGTTGCATTGTCAAGATCACCCGGCTTTCGCTTGCGTAATTTTTCCAGAAAGAGTTTATTCTCTTTGGATTTGTTTTTCGACTGGGCGTTAAAATGCTCCAGATTAACGGAAGGTGGCTTGTGGCTCAAAACTTAAGCTAATAAAATTGGATGCAAACCGGACTGTTAAGTTCAAGAGATACATCCATGGGTGCCAGTTGGCCGGTGTTAATATCCCTTTTATAAACAGTAATGTTATGACCATTTTGGTTGGCTACCAGAAGGAATTTTCCGGAAGGATCATGAGCGAAATTACGCGGCCATTTAATTCCATTTCCTTCTGAACCAACCAATACAGGAGCAAGGGCTTTGTCGCCAACGTCCATTACCTCAATCTGGTCCACCCCTCGCACCGAGGCGTATAAAAATTTTCCGTCGGGAGAGTAGTGGATATCGGCAGATTTATTTTCGGCATGCAGTGAATCTGGGAGCAGTGGTACGGTGGCTGTTTGGTTGGTGAATGCTCCTTCCTCATCTTTTGAAAAGGTAATAACGCTATGGTTTAATTCATTGAGCAGTGCCATTTGTTGGCCACAAGGTGAGAAAGCCAAGTGTCTGGGGCCAGCCCCGGGGGTAATCATGATGGTTCCTGCTGCTCTGACTTCCTGGTCAGTTAACTCATAAACCATCACTTTGTCGGCTCCCAAATCAGCGGCATAAATAAATGGTCCACTGGGATCAGGGCGTATGGAATGGGCATGGGGGGCACCTTGACGATCGCTAACAGGGCCGCTTCCGCTATGCTTAAAGGTAGACACCGGTGCCTCAAATGTCCCTTTTCTGTTGTAGGGAATAAAAGAGACATCTCCTGAGCTATAGTTGGCAATAGCTACTATGTCTTTATTGACCATGCTCACATAGCAGGAGCCCTGCCCACCAGTGGAAACAGAATCAAGAAGGGTTAAGGCTCCTGATTTCAGGTCTATACGGTAGCTGAACACATTGGCCCGGCTGCCATCGTTTTCGCTAACAGCTACCAGCAATTTATCCGGTTTGTTAATGGCCAGGAAGCTGGGGTTTGTAAGTCTGGCTGCTAATTGCAGTTCAGACAGCTGTCCTGTAAGGGTATCGAACAGGGCAGTATATATGCCTTCTGAACCGTTGTTGGTATAGGTTCCTATATATAAAGGAATCTGGTTTTTATTGTTGGTGCCCGACTGACAAGCAAAAAACAAGGCGGCGATGACTGCTAAAGCCATCATAGCAAAATGATTTTTAGACATGTTTGAATTGTTTTGTTTCAGGGGTAAAAATATTTCATTCCGGCGTCATCTGCAAATTATGGTTTTACCATGTTGATAAAATTAGAAACTACCCTTAGAATCCGTTTGGCTTAGGATCTTTGGATTGCTTCTTTTTAAAAAGGTGTAAAATTTTTGGCTCAAAGCATTTAAGTACTTAAAATGCCTTATTTGAATTGTCTTAAGTTTTTTTATCAAGAGGTATGTTGTGAATAGTCAAAACTTTTTATAACTTCATACCTACTTGTAATAATTCCAGAAACGGGAATAGGTTAGAGGTTGCATGCAATTTATTGACGATCTTATTTATCTGAATGACAGAACCACATATTTCACTTATATTTGTTTGTTTTTTTTGAAAATAATAATTTTTACTATTATTATCGAAATGACTGCATACATATACAGAGAACAACGCAAGGCTTGTTATGACAAAGCAAATTGATTTAAATGCATATTTGAAGCGGCATTTTGGTTTTGATACCTTTAAGGGAAACCAGGATGATATTATTCGAAATGTACTTGCAGGGAATGATACATTTGTACTGATGCCGACAGGTGGGGGGAAATCGCTTTGCTACCAGTTGCCCGCTATGATTTTAGAAGGAACTGCCATTATTATATCACCCCTGATTGCACTAATGAAGAATCAGGTCGACGCCATGCGTAATTTTAGTGAAGATGATGGTGTGGCTCATTTCCTGAATTCATCACTAACCAAATCTGCCATTCTCCAGGTGAAGGAGGATGTGTTGGCTGGTAAGACAAAAATGCTTTACGTGGCCCCAGAATCCTTAACCAAGGAAGAGAATATTCTGTTTCTAAAGCAGGTGAAGATCTCCTTTTACGCGGTGGATGAAGCCCACTGTATTTCTGAGTGGGGACATGATTTCAGACCTGAGTACCGCCGCATCAGACCCATCATTAATGAAATAGGCGAAGCGCCGGTCATTGCACTTACAGCTACGGCCACTCCAAAGGTGCAGCACGATATTCAAAAGACCATGGGCATGTTGAAGGCCCATGTTTTCAAGTCTTCCTTTAACCGCCCCAACCTCTATTATGAGGTACGTCCCAAGGTCAATGCCTCCAAAGAGATCATTCGTATTTTAAAAGAGAATGTAGGGAAATCGACCATTATTTATTGTCTGAGTCGCAAGAAAGTAGAGGAGCTGGCCGAAATGCTGGTGGTCAATGGTCTTAAGGCTCTGGCCTACCATGCCGGAATGGATGCTGCCACCCGCTCGGGCAATCAGGATAAGTTTCTGCATGAGGAGGTCGATATTATTGTGGCCACCATTGCCTTTGGAATGGGTATTGATAAGCCCGACGTGCGCGTGGTGATGCACTACGATATTCCTAAGAGTCTGGAAGGCTACTATCAGGAAACCGGTCGCGCCGGCCGCGATGGCGGCGAAGGACGTTGCATAACATTCTACAGCTATAAAGACATTCAAAAGTTGGAGAAATTCATGCAGGGCAAGCCTTTGGCCGAGCAGGAAATTGGCAAGCAGTTGCTGTTTGAAACGGTCGCCTATGCCGAAACATCTTTGTGCCGGAGAAAACTGCTTTTGCATTACTTTGGCGAACATTTTCATGAGGACAATTGTGATTCTTGCGACAACTGCCTGCATCCCAAGGAGCAGTTTGAAGGACAGGAAGCCATTTTAAAAATGCTCCAAGTGGTCCGAACCGTCAAGGAGAAGTTTAAAGCCGAGTATGTCATGGACATCCTCACAGGCAAGGCTACTACTGCAATAAAAGCCTATAATCACCATGAGTTGGAAGCGTTTGGCTCTGGCGATGACCAGGATATAAATTACTGGAGCGCCGTGATACGGCACTCGTTGGTGGCCGGCTTAATTATCAAGGAAATTGAAAATTATGGCCTGCTTAAGCTGAGTGAGAAAGGCTTAGCTTACCTGGATGCACCTTATAGCATCCTGCTCACCAAGAATCATGACTATGATGAGATGGAGGAGGAAACCCGCACCAGTGCCAGCACGGCTGCCGTTGATCCGCAATTGTTTTCCATGCTCAAGGATTTAAGAAAGCGCATATCCAAAAAATTGAACCTGCCACCTTTTGTTATTTTTCAGGATCCATCGCTTGAAGCCATGTCCACTTATTATCCCATCACTATGGATGAGCTTCAGAACATGCCAGGCGTAGGTGCCGGCAAGGCCAAGCGTTTTGGGGATGACTTTTTAGACCTAATCAAGAGTCATGTTGAGGAAAATGAAATTGATCGCCCTATCGACTTGGTTGTAAAATCTGTTGCCAACAAGTCAAAATTGAAAATTTCCATTATTCAGAGTATTGACCGCAAAGTACCTCTGGATGATATTGCCGAGAGCAAGGGTATTGAAATGAACGATTTGCTCAAAGAGCTGGAATCTATTGTCTACAGCGGCACCCGGGTGAATATTGATTATCACATTGATCAGGTCATGGATGAGGATCACAGGGATGATATATTCCTATATTTTAAGGAGGATGCCGAGTCGGACGATGTGCCAACAGCCCTGGACGAGTTGGGCGAGGATGAGTTCTCTGAAGAGGAAGTCCGCATGGTTAGGATCAAATTTATTTCCGAAGTGGGCAATTAACTAAAAGCGCTTTCTTATCTGTAATTTGATTTCTCTGCTTCTATTACTTTCAATCAAGGTGTAGCCTGAACCAATGTTTTCGCGATTACTGTACTGCCATTGAGCATATCTGGCCCAAAGGTCTAATTTGGGAAGGATGGTCCATTTGCCAATAATGAGCCAGCGACTGCCTCTGCCGTAATAAGCCGGTGTGCTAAAACTGTAGAGTACATCCGGTTCATAGGCATATATTCTGGTATCGTAGGCTTCTGCATCAAATAGGGCATAGCGGGTGGTGACATTCCATTTTTTATTGTTGCCGGCATAGCGGATGTCCTGACCCAGATAAAAACCGCCGGGAAGGTTAGGCCTGTCTGGCCTTTTCACTAATTGCATATCTGCACGTAAGGTGAAAGTCCAGTTAGCCGCCGCCGTGTATCTGCTTTGTAAGCGCCATTGGTTCTGTATTTGGGCGCCAACGGGGGCTGCCTGACTGGGACTTGTTAAATCAATGGTCTTATTTCTGTGCCGGTAGCGCAAAGTGTTTTCCCACTCTTTTGATGTTTGATGGCTTAGGAGCACCAAGAAGTCATAGCCATTGGCTGGTGCACTGGTTTGGTAGCGCAACCAGTTGTGCCGGTAATAATCGAGGTAGGCCGACAGCGTAAGGCTGGCAGGCAGATCCATTTGCAGACCGGTATAGAGGCCGCTTTCACCAGCAGGCACGCTGGCCTCCGTTAGGGGGGCTCCGAGCGGAGCCCGGTAATCCATGGGTATGCGCCGGTAGCCTGCCGACAGGTCAATGATCCCTTTGACGGGCAGTAGTAGTCCGGCCCAAATAGCAGGTTCCATACTTTGGTTAAAGGCCAGTTCTGAAAAAAGGTGGATGTTGGCCAGGCTACCCTCAGCTGCCACCCAGTAGTTCTGATTGCTTTGTCCACTGAAATAGTTCCGGTTGTAGGCCGCCGATAGGGGTTGTACCGGATATTCCAGCCGGTAATGCAGATAGCCTGTTTCAAGTATGAAGCGCTTGAGGTGGTATTTGGCCTGAAGTCCGTAAACCGCCTCTCTAACATTTTTTCGCTGACTTAACTCGGTAAGGGTTCGGTGGTAACCGTCTGTTTTCAGACTTGTAATGATGGTCGAGCCATTGTCGAGAGTGTCCAGTCGGCCGTCAGCCTGTCTGACAGATACAAAGGGTGTCAGCGCCAGGTTTTTGCTTTCAAAGGCCATGAGCAGTCCGTTGAGTCCACCCTGCTCAGAAGCGGAAAGAGAAGGTCGAAAGGATGCCTGCCGGTTACGAATGGAGGTGGTAGCACTGCTCTTAATGGGTGCCATGCCGGTTTGCAGGGCTAAGCCCTGACCGCCACTCATTCTGAACTGGCCAACAATGACCTGCTTGAGGACTTTCCCAGGCTGCCAGGAGAGGTAGCCGGACAAGTGATCCATGGTGCTTATCTGGTGATTGAACATGGGCTCACCCTGGTCTTTCTCAGCAATCAGGCCCATTTCAAAGTTTCTTACTGGCTGCACTTCCAGGCGGGTATAAAGCTTCATTTTGTTGCCCTGGTAAGGGGTGGTGCCATCTTCGCGTTGCCTGTATCCGGATTGGGTTTCCAGCTGCGACTGGCCTCTCACAAACAGGTCGCCTCTCGGTCTAAATTTGCTCGGGGCCTTTTGTTCCGAAAAGCCAAAAGATATCAAGGGCTCAAGCCATTCCAAGGTTTGCCGGTCAAATCCCTCTATGCTTTGCAGCTCATAGATGGTATAAAAGCGCTTGAGTTGATACCTATGAAAAAGGAGTGCTTCAATTTGGCTGTCGCTTAAAAAGAATATTTGCTCCAGATCTTCACGTTCAGCCTTGTTGATGTCAATGGGGTTTTGGTACAGACGAATCAAGTCGTCCATCAAAAATGAGAAGTCGGGTTCCTGCTCCGATGCTTCAGTCGTATTTTCGATGATTTCAGCAGCCATTTGTTGCAGGCGCTGGTCCGATTGGCTATGAAGCCTGGTCAGAAAGGATACCATCACTAAGCAAAATGTTAGAAGAGACTTCATGGTGGATTCGGGTTTTAAGGTTTAGTGGGGTTGGAAAGTTGGTAGAGCAGTCCAAAAGCCGATGAAAAGCCTAAGGTTTCGTGATGTGCCAGCCCCATGTCAAAGTGAATGTTTTGCCACACCAGTCCGCTTCCCAGTCCGAAGCGAAGGGGAGCTGAGGCCGCCGTGCCTCTCAGGGTCATGGTTTTGTGCACCTGACTGGTAAGCATCAATGAAAAGGTAGGTGGAAATGCCATCTCCTTGGCCAGTCCCGCCTCTAGTTGAAGTCCGCTTACCGGTAAATAGGCCACCGAGGTGGCCATTAATGGCCCATGATCTTCCTCTAAATCCTCCTGATGCCATTGATTCCGAGCCGGGTTGAGCGCATAGAAACCTAAATGGATTTTTTCTGATGGGGCCAACTGCCATCCTGCGTCCAGAGTGATTAGCTGAGCGTTTTGGCTGCCGCTTTGGTGACGGTGGTGATAATTAAAGCGCACACCCATATTCAACCAGGGGGCGAGTTTCCTGGCAAGCGCCAAACTGTATTGCTGGGTGTTGAAATGCTGGTAACCTGAATGTGAAAACCCGCCTGAGAAGTTGACGGTGCGAAAGGGGACACTTACAAAGGCCGTGCGAGCGCTTAACTCTTTAAGATGGAAATCATTTTGATAACCTATGCCTGCGACTGCAGTGGATAGTTCTGAAAGGCCTGCCGGATTAGTGAAAAAAGCCCAGAGGCTTTTTTCCAGAGCCCCGCTGCCCCCCAATATTCCGCTTGTCGGGGATTTGAATAAGGGGTTTTGTGCAAGGGGTGCATTGGCCGAAAGGAAAAAAAAGCAAAAAGAAAGTAAATAGTACCGGAGCGGTAATGCGCCATAAAGGGTATAACAGGGTTGTTTCATAGGGCAGTCAGGGCTATGTTTGAGCGTATTAAAGTGGAAAGTTAATTGTTTTTGCTTTTTTACACAAATTTAACGCGCGGGTTTCTCTGGTCTAACCATCTGGTTGTTAAAGATATTTTTTGAATTTATAGGCAAAAAGTAAACCTTTAATAGATGGGAGTTCCCCTTTTTTTATACTTTTGTTTTTTCATTATCTCGAACAAGCACCTATGAAACGAGCTATGAGAATTTTTCTCACAACGACAATTGTTTATCTCGGCGAGTTCCATGTGGCAACTGAAGACAAATTTATAATCACATGAAACGCATTCAACTTTTAGATAAAGAGTTTAGCTTATCAATTCCTGCAAGTGATATTAAGAGAGCTATTTGGCAAATGGCAGATAAAATTAACCGGGATTTGAAAGACAAAAACCCTTTAATGGTGTGCATCCTTAATGGCTCTTTTATGTTTTCTGCGGATCTGATGAAGCTTGTGGAATTTCCCTGCCAGATCAGTTTTGTAAAACTGGCTTCGTACGAAGGGATGGGAAGCACCGGAAAGGTTAAAGAATTGATTGGCTTTAACGAAGAGTTGAAGGGTCGGACAGTAGTGCTGCTTGAGGACATTGTTGATACCGGCGTAACGGTGGAAAACAGTGTTGAGCAATTGCTGCAGACTGGCGCCAGCGAGGTAATTGTGGCAACTTTGCTTTACAAGCCTCAGGCTTGTAAAAGGGATATCAAACTGGACTATGTGGGCATGGAAATCCCCAATGATTTTATCGTCGGCTATGGATTGGACTATAATGGCTATGGTCGTAACCTGCCCGATATTTACAGCCTGATAGAGTAGGCCTTGTTCCTGCTGCCGCATCTTTTATCATGGCTTTATTGAATAAAGCATTCGAAGGAAACTCATATTTCTGTTACCTGTTTTAGATGAGATCGATTTTGTGCCTGTGAATCAGGCACTCAATCGTGCGTGCTTTATTGGAATGATGGTCTAAATGCCGTCAAAAAAGTAATAAAAACAAAATGAACCATAATGCTTAATGTTGTAATTTTTGGCCCTCCGGGGTCAGGGAAGGGTACGCAGAGTGAAAAAATCATTGAGAAATTCGGGTTGGAACATATTTCAACCGGTGAAATTTTGCGTGCCGAGATAAAATCAAACAGCGATTTGGGTAAAATTGCTGCCTCTTTTATTGATCGCGGTGAACTGGTGCCTGATCATATTATTGTTGGGATGTTGGAGAACAGACTGGATGTTTTGGGTGCAGTTAAAGGGGTAATTTTTGATGGATTTCCGCGCACCATTGAGCAGGCAGATGCTTTGAAAGTATTGCTGAGCAAGCGCAAAGAGTTCATTGATGTAATGCTCAATCTCGAGGTTGAAAATGATGAGCTCATTACCCGCTTGCTTAAGCGTGGGGAGACCTCCGGACGCAGCGACGACAATCTGGAAACCATTGAGAAGCGCATTCAGGTGTATGAGTGCCAGACGGCGCCTGTGATTGATTTTTACAAGCAGGAAGGTACTTATCGGGGTATTGACGGGCATGGGACGGTGGATGATATTTTTGAGCGGATTAGTGCTGTGATTGAAATTTAAAATTCTGCAATACAGCTAATGATATAATCAAAAGGCCGGCGTAAGCCGGCCTTTTGATTCCAAAAAGGGTTGTTGGTCCTATACAGCGCTATTTCAGGGTTACTCTGTCTACATAGTAGCCGTGTCCTACACAAAGGAAGCCGTCCTGCGTCTGAATCAGATCCAGAACTTCCTGGGACAGAATTACTTCCACTACGCCATCTTCCGATATCATAAGGGCTTCCGTTCCTGGCAAAAGGGTCCACCATCCGCTCGTGGTCTGCAACTGGCGATCCACATCCGCTGGCTCTATCGAGTATTGGATGCTGAGGGTGGTGCCTGCCGAAAGGGCTGCAAAGACGTCTTTAGCTATCAAGTTGAAAGTCTTGTTGGGGTTGCCATCCTCAAAAACCCAGGATACATAGTGGTGGCCTTCGAACAGAACTGTCTCTGATGAAATGGTAATCGTATGTTCAGTATTAATGCTGCCTGCACTATAGAATTGTACATCGGTATTGCTGCTGGTCTTTCCGCTTAGCGGGTAGGTGCCTGCTTCCAGGTTGGGACTGGTAAGTACCAATTCTGTGGCCGTTTGCTCACTGAATGTGGTGATGGTTTCTCCGGCAATTGTCAGCGATGCAATCTGGTCCATATTGAGTCCGGTCAAGCGCCATTCTGAATTGGGATTGGCGCGGCTGGCCCCTCCGGTTATAAGGGCCGACCGGGTTACAGTTACGGTGTTGGCACCATAGTCGATTCCTCCTTCATCTACCAGCAAAACCCGGAATACCCCCTCGTTAAAGTCGCTGGCCACGGGGTATTGGATGTAGCTGCCTTCCGCGTCCTCAACGTAGGTGAGGTCGCTGATGGTTTTTCCGTCTATTACGATACTTTTCACCAGGTTGAGGTTGTTGCCGTAAAGACGTGCGGTACCTCCTGGCACGATGATGCGTTCGAAGCTTTTGTCCGTTGCCCATGGATCGCTGGGCAGGGGATTTACCCTTACGGTTCCTTCACGGTAAGTGGTTTTGCCGGTATTGGTGGTAACAAGCACCTTAAAACGATAAGTTCCTGCTTTGAGATTGAGGTCGAGCTCTGTCCCCTCGTGCACTTCGTAACCATCGATCAGCCAGGTAACAGTGCTGTGATCGGCAGGTGTAACAGTCAGCTCCATGGTGAGGCTGCCATCCCTGTTGATTTCGGCAATAAGGGGCAGTTGTCCATTTTGGCCGTTGGCAAAAATGGGATTAAGTATCCTTGGCTCGTCATCTGCTGTCGCAGTTGAGAAGGGTTCTTCTTTGGTGCAGGCAGAAATTGTTAAGCTCAGGGCCAGGACGGCCAGCAGCATATATTGTAGTTTCTTCATACGATTGGTTTTTATCAATGATTATTTTGTAGTATCCCACCATAATGTGGTGTTCCAGCTGTTTGTACCACCCATTCGGCCCAAAGCTTCCTCGTAGTTTTTCTTATTGTACGAAGATTCCAGTACGGGATAGCTGAGACGAACAGGGATTTCAGAGCCTCCGGTGAGGAATTGCCCAAAGCCATATTCGGCCGGTGATTTTAGTCTTGGATAGCCTGAGCGGCGAAGATTGGCCCAACCTTCGTAGGGGTTGGTGAAATGGAGCATCCATGCCTGGGTGTTGATGGCTTCCTTTTTCCTCTCTGCAGTGTAGCCAATGCCATTATCGGCGATATAGGTATTGAATTCCTCGTCCGACACCACCTCGCAATCATAATTATCGGACAAAAAGTTCATGGCAGCCCTTACGCCTTGTTGGTACAGCTCTTCTGCCGTTCTGCCACCAACGCTCCACTCCTTAAGCGCCGCCTCAGCCAACAGAAACTTAACCTCGGCAGATGTCATCACCACACCGGGATTGTCGCCTTGAAGGAAGTTGTTAGCCAACTTGGGCTCTGTTTCACGCGCGACAGCCGGATCAATGGAAGGATTGCTTTCGGCCAGCGCTCTTAAGAGGTCACTTTCGTAACCCGTCGGCCAGGGTTCCCACGAGTAGGCACCCGGTTCGCGGGGTTGAAAGGCAATTCCTTTATCAAGCATTTCCTGGGTCAGGTCTATGCGGTTGTCGGGACTGGTAGCACTCATGAGTCCGTCGTAGTAGCAACGTGCAATCCTGAAAGTCCTTGGATCGTCGGTGGTGTACATTTGATTGAAAAAGGTGGCGCACAGGTAACTGGGATTATTCGCAGGGTCGTTGCCAAAAAGGAGCTGCGACAGGGCATTGCCGCGGAAGTCGGCGTAGGCATCCTGTCCAAAGCTGAAGGCAATGGCCATGTACTGAATCAGGGCGTCATCGTCGGCAGTTTCCATTACGCCACCTTCAGCCTGAAGTGCGTTCTGAAATTCTTCCTGAGCCTTTTCGGGCGCTACATCGGATATGCGCATGGCATAGCGCAAGCGGAGCGAGTTGGCCAGCTTCTGCCATTTTCCCAGATGGCCATCGAAGATAACATCACTGGTAATCTGATCTTTGCCGTTGTCAAAAGCCGCAACGGCAGCCGCCAATTCCATAAAGAAATCGTCGTAGATCTCTTCCTGGGTGTCGTAGCGGGGATTAAATTTACTGTCGAGGTAGCCTTTTCCAGCTTCGATGTAAGGTGCATCCCCATAGATATCGGTAATCAGCGACATCATATAAACCCGGTAAATCCGCAAGGCCGAATTGATGTTCACTTTGTCGGGGTCCTCAGCAGTCCTTGCCATGCCATCGGTGAGGTTTTTAATGGCATTGGTATAGAAGGAGGTCCATATGCGACTCATTTCATTGTTGTCGATGGTGTGACGGCCACCATAATTGGTGGTATTCCACGACCCCATAAGATGTTGGCTAAAGGCGTACAGGTAGTTGCGGTGAATTTCTACCATGCCCAGGTCACCATAAGTCTGCAACTGAGCGGTGGTCAACTGCGCATTGGGGTCGATGGTGGCAGCTTTGGATGGATCGGTATTCAGGTCCTCCATATATTCATCGCTGCATGCACCGATGAATAGCACTGAGGCCACCAATAACACTTTGATATAACATTGCTTGTATTTCATCTGCTTAAATTTTATTTTTTTTGAATGAAAATCCGAACACAGCTTAGAATTTAACATTTACATTAAAGCCATAGCTTCTGCGCGAGGGTAAGGAGCCATATTCCAGTCCCATGCCGGTAGTGTTATTGTAATTGGAATCCGGGTCAATGTTGGGAATATTCTTCCATACAATGAAGGGATTTCGGGCAACAGCTGAAAGGGTAAGTCCTTTAACGGCATTTCCCAGCCTGGTTTTGGGCACGTTGTAAGTCAAAGATATCTCACGACATTTAACGTAGGTGTTGTCGTAGATAAACATGGATGGGGCATTGCGACTAACACTCATCCAATAATCTTCGGGATTGATGTAAAGGTCGTTGGGTCGGTAGCTGCCATCGCCGTTGGCAATAACGCCAGGTGCAATGAAGCCGCCGGTTGGTGTCCATTGATTGCCTTTGGGAACACCTGCTGCCTGTCTGGCCTCTTCCGATTTGTACCATTCTTCACGTCCGGCAAGGGTGGCTTTTTCTTTGCCCGACTCGTGCGAAGCGCGGGCAGACATAGAGTAGAGGTCGCCACCCACTTTCACATCAAAAAGCGCCCAAAGAGAAAGGTTTTTATAGGTGAGGGTGGTTCCCAAGCCACCGGTCCAGTCCCAGGAGGCGTTGCCCAGAACATGGTTGCTTTTGTCGTATTGGGGTAAGCCAGTATTGGGATCAATCAGCACATCACCATTTTCATTGCGTTGAAAGTCGGGGCCTACAATAGAGCCAAAGTTTTCACCCACCATGGCCGCCACCTGTACATCGAGCCATGCTGCTTTTTCCAGCTCAATCATATCCATGTCGTCAACCAGCTTCCTGACGATGTTGCTGTTTTTGGCGAAGTTCACATTCACGTCCCACGAGAAGTCATTAACCTGTACCGGACGGGTATTGAGTGAAATTTCAACCCCTTTGTTTTCTATTTCGCCGGCGTTGATCAAACGGTAGTTGTATCCGGAAGTCCATGAGGTAGCCATACCCATGATTTGGTTTTCACTGATTTGCGTGTAATAGGTGAGATCCAGACCTATGCGGTTGTTAAAAAATTTCATTTCCAAACCTGTTTCAAAGGAGTTGGTAATGGTCGGCATCAGCTCCTTATTGGGAATGGTGTTATTGTCGATAAAACCAATGGTGTAACCCGGATAGGTGAGGTTGGATTTGCTGTAAACCAGTCCCAACTGGTAGGGGTTAGTGTCGCTGCCCACTTGTGCCCATGACAAACGCAGTTTTCCATAAGGCAAGGTATTGCCTAACTGAAGCAGTTCCGAAAACACAAAGCTTCCCGAGAGTGAGGGATAGGTGTAAACGTTGTTGTTGGCGGGCAGGGTGGACGACTGGTCGGTCCGCAGGGTCGCATCCATATACAGCATATGCCTCCAGCCCACGTTCACAGCTCCGAATGCAGAATTGATCTGCTTGCGGTAGCTGTGTTGGTTGATGCTGGTTTCATTAAAACTCAGCAGGGCCACTACATCGCGTATCTGCATGTCTTGGGCAGAAACGACCGTTGTAATGTTATCGACTTTATACATGTTGCTACCAAGGGTAGCGTTGAAGTCAAAGTTGCCCCAGCTATTGCTGTATAGCGCCAGCAATTCAGCATTATACATACTGTTGCGATAGTTACTGTTTTGAAGACGGCCGGCTTCAAAACCAGGAGTTGTAGGCGCTTTAAAATCATCAAACTCGAACCAGTTGAGTTCGGTGCCCATGGTTCCCTGTAGTTTTATATTATCACCAAGGTTCCAGAGCACCTTACCATTGAGACGAAACAAGTCTTTGTGTGATTGGTTGAAGTTCTTGTAGATGTCCCAATAGGGATTCACGTTGTAGGGATCCATACCGTTCCAGTTGGCATAGTTGCCGGCTTCGTCCTGGTAGGTTTTCAACCATTGTTGGTCATAAGTAGTGGCCAGCGTCATCAGGTTTTTGCCGATATTCGATTTGCTGTCGCCCAGTGCAGGTCGGTTTTTGACATCTTCGAAGGTGTAGTTGGCACTGAAGTCCAAATCCACCTTGCCCAAAGAAGTGTTGGTACGTAGATTAAAGACGTTTCGACTCATATAAGTTTCAGGCACAATGTCGTTGTTGCGCATATCGGTAATGGTGAAGCGCACGCCCGTGTTGCCGCTTTGGGCATTGACAATGGCTGAGTTGGTAGCAGT
>DHVH01000270.1 GCA_002412555.1 Marinilabiliaceae bacterium UBA5213
ATACAATTATTTAACCCTGAGCAGATTGTGATAGGCGGTAAAATGGCCGAAGTGGGTCAGTACTTAACCATGCCCATACAGCAAGCCATTAACACTTATAGTATGTCACAGATTAGCGACCGGGTGACTATTAACTTGTCAAAATTTGGTAAAGATATAGGTTTGCATGGTGCCTTAGCCATTGTTATGTCTGAGGTCTTTGATTATATTCAAAAGAATCATTCCTGAGGGGCAAGATGAACCGTTAAGTAAAATTAAGGTTTCCAGAAGTTAAGCATTGAACGACAAAATGTTTAGGAACGGAAAATGGACTTTTTACTTAAGAGAGCTATGATTATCAGAGAATTTATTGGAGTAGATGTTGGTGGCACAAAAATTCATGCGGGACTTATAAAGGATGGTCAGGTAGTAAAAGAATTGAGAGTGCCTACCGAAGCTCACCGGTCGCGGGAAGAGATTGTTGCAGATTTGGAAACAGGTATTTCCGAATTGATGACCGATAAGGTGGCAGGGATAGGTGTAGGCGTTCCCGGATTGGTCGATTTAGAGGCCGGCGTTATACGCAATGTGTCTAATATTCCGGCCTGGAAGAATTTTCCGGTCAAAGAGCTTCTTGAGTCACGTTTTAATATTCCCGTTTACATAGGTAACGATGCCAATTGTTTCGCGCTTGGCGAATACTATTTTGGAAAAGGTAAAGGCTTTAGCCATCTGGTTGCCTTAGCCCTTGGAACTGGCGTTGGCGCCGGCCTAATTGTCAACAAACAACTGCTTATTGGTAATGGATCATTGGCAGGAGAGTTTGGTGGCATCAAGCACCTGGACAGTAGTTTTGAAGATTACTGCAGTGGAAAATTTTTCAGAAACAACTATCATACAGAAGGTGTCGATTTAGCTCAACAAGCTGCCGCAGGAGAAGTTTCTGCACTAAAGATTTTCCATGAATTTGGCGTTCATGTAGGTCATCTTATTGAGGCTATTATGTACGCTGTGGGACCAGAAGCCATTATTATTGGAGGTTCCCTTTCTAAGGCCTTTCCTTATTTTGAACCTGGGCTGAAGGAGTTCTTATCCAAATTTGCCCATCAGGAGGCCTTGGCAACTACACTTATAGAAGTCTCGGGTAACCCGGGAATACCATTATTGGGAGCTGGTGCTTTGGTGCTTTCTGCTGAGCCTGAAAGCGTATTGATCCACTAGAGAAAATTTTTTTATGCAATATTTTATACACGTAATCCTACTTGTTTTTTTGGGAACAGGATATGGATCGGCATCGGGACGAGCGGATTTAAAAGTAACCACCCACCAAGGTATAACCATTAATACCGATCCGGCAGAGGGGATGAATTACTTCCCTTCCTGGGGCATTTTTCCTTCCATTGATGAGGACATTCGCCAAATAACCATGAAGGTGACTTTGGGTCATCCCGATACCATGGCCATAGCCCATTGGGACTACCTTGATTTTATCTATCTGCGTCGAAAGGGTGGGGTCAATGAACCTTCAAGGGACATTGAAATTGGCCGGATGCTGACGCCCTATGGCAGTAGTTTTAAGGATGACTGGCAATTTACATGGGAAGTAGATGTGACTGATTTTTCCATGTTGTTGCGCGACAGTGTAGAAATTGAATATATGCACTCCGGATGGGAACCAGAAACGTTGGGATGGGCATTGACGGTGGGTTTTGAGATTGTTTTAGGACCACCTGCTGCCAAACCTATATCCATCACTGAAATTTACAATGGTCGTTTTCCTTATGGGAATGCGGAAGACCCCATTGAAAACCATTTGACGCCTTTCTCATTTGAGTTTGAGGAAAAGGCTGATTTTGGAAGAATCAGGATTCAGCATACCGGACACGGAGCCGACAGTCCACGTTACTGCAGTGAGTTTTGTTCGCGTTGGCGGGATGTGTTGTTTAATGGTGCGCTGATTGATCACCGGGACTTATGGAAAGATTGTGGTGCGAATCCGCTGTATCCACAAGGTGGTACCTGGATTCACGACAGAGCTTATTGGTGCCCGGGCGATTTGCAGCAACCTGATTTGTTTGATGTGGTCGCAGGGGCTGGCGTGAACACCATTCAGTTTATGATGGAGCCTTATATAGCGACCGCAAATGTGCATGCCGAAGAAATTATTAGTGCCTACCTGGTCCAGTACGAGAAGCCAGCAAATAAGCATGATGTGGCTTTGGTTGATGTCATGGTGCCCAGTAAAAAACAACTTTATTCGCGACAAAATCCCGCGGTTTTCAACCCAATAGTAGTTATTAAAAATTTGGGCAGTGAGCCGCTTGAAAAGGTCGAGATTTCATATGGAACAGCCGGATTCAAACAAAAGAAATTTATCTGGAAAGGTGTTTTGGCGTTTAATGAGACTGAGCAGGTAACGCTTCCAGGTGAAATTGATTTTAAGCAGGGGAGAAACCAGTTTGAAGTGAGCCTTGAGCGGCCAAATGGTCAGAAAGATGCTTGGGAAAAGGACAATTCTCTGATTCAGGATTTCGAAGGTCCCAAAGTGTTGCCTTTACAATTTAAGGTTCAGTACAAAACCAATAACAAGCCAGAAGAGAACCATTTGTTTATGGTCAACAGCACAGGTGATACCATTTATCAGCGAAGGCCTGAGCAATGCAGACCCAATGAAATCTATGTGGATACGGTCGCATTAAAATCCGGCAACTATGAATTTCACCTGACAGATTCAGCCGGTGATGGCCTTGAATTCTGGGCGAGACCTCAAAGTGGCTATGGCTATTTGCGCTTATTGGACATGGAGGACAACATCATTCATCCCTTTATCAGCGATTGTGGCAATGGTCAGTTTTTGGCCTTTAAGGCGGAGCGAAATGCGGTGAGGGACACGAGTATTTCACAAAGTGCTTTCTTTCTTTATCCGCGCAGGACCAAAAAGAACATTGAATTGGATGCCTTTTTACCAACGCCTTCGACCTTGCGTGTGCAGTTTATGACAGAAGGCCTTGTTTTAGCCGTTCATGAGTTCTACGACTTCAAAGGCGGATCAATTGGTTTTGATATTGGGCATTTAAGTCCCGCCCGTTACATTGTGGAGATCTATGTCAATGATGAGCTCATGCACCGCAATCGCATCAATAGAGATTAGGTTTAGGTTTGGTTAGTAATAGGAAAAAAGGCTGTCCAAATGGTATGGACAGCCTTTTTGTTGGCAAGTGTGAAATAGCAAATCTATGCTACTGTACAGCAGTTCGAAAATGACTTAGTTGCTTTCAATCACCTGTCCCTCTTCTGTGTAGAGCACAACCGGGCCATTCAGCAGTACGGCAATAACCGTAACAGAAGGATCCAGCGCTTGCTCTGGTATATCAATGTAAGCAATTCCGGGAACGTGACTCCAATATAATTGGCCATTGATGTTGTGATCCAGCTTGGTGCCGTTACCCACTACCCAGATGCGGTTAATGTCATTTTTGAGCCCCTTGATCATGAGCGGTCCGTTTGGTTGCCCATCTACCAAAAGATACAGAATGTCCTTTCCCTTAGAAAGCAAAGAGTGGCCTGCATAGTGGAGAGACGAAATGCCTTTGGTGCTGTTTTCCAATATCGGTGCATGCTTCTCATGCCAGCGGCTGTCCTTCTTAAGGTTTTCGAGGAATTCAGCCGTTAACATCGCTTGAGGTGTGGATAGTGTCAACGGACTTTTCAGATCGATGGCGATCACCGTAATCGCCGGATCAATCACCTTGCCGGGCAAGGTGATTTGCAGACTGCCCGTTTTTTTCGTGTAGTTGTAATCGATGGCTTGATTGGCGCCTACCACCCGAACATTGGAGACATCCGACAGCAGTCCCTTTACCTGAAGCGGATGGTTGGGGGCATTATCAATATAGAGAAACAAGGTTCGGCGGTCTTTGCTCAGAGCCGTCATGCCCGGGAAGTGCACTTCATCAATACCCGCCCGGGTGCCATAAATGGCCTCTGCATGTTTGCCCGTCCATCTGGCAAATTCTTCCAGAACTTCTACCTGAGGTTGCGGAATGCTACCATCTTCCTTAGGCCCAATATTTAAAAGCAGGTTGCCCCCTTTGCTGATGCAGTCGGCAAAAATACGCACCAACTGGAAGGGCGTTTTGTAATTGTGATCGTTGTATTGATAACCCCAGGAATCGTTGATGGTCAGACAAAGCTCCCAGTAGGGGTTGGAGGGCGTTCTGACGGGGACGCCCTGTTCCGGTGTTTCATAATCGCCCCCTTCTTTGACCCGACTGTTAACAATCACATCGGGATTATGGCTCCTGAGTTGCCGCTTTAAGCGGTCCGTGTCCCATGCTTCGGCCGAATGCTCCCAGTCGCCATCGAACCAATAAAGGTCCGGATTGAAATGTGTGGAGAGTTCATTGAGTTGCCCCAGATAGAATTCTTTAAAGGCTGCCCATTTAGCCGGGTCGTCTTCATAGCGGTTTTGTTCTCTGGTAAAGCCCGGGTAATCGGGGTGCGACCAGTCGATGAGCGAATAGTACAACCCCACTTTCAAGCCCTTGTTGCGCAAGGCCTTTGTAAATGGATCAACCAGGTCTTTACCGGCAGCTGTGTGTTTCACGGTCGTGTAATGGTCATATTGGCTATCCCAAAGCGCCACGCCGTCGTGGTGCTTGCTGGTTAGTACCGCATATTTGGCACCTGCCCGGGTAAAGAGCTCTGCCCATTCTTCGGGCCGGTAATTGGCGGCCGTAAAGCCGTCCAATTGCTTCATGTAATCTTTGTGAGATAGGTAGCCGTTAAAAAAAGACCACGACTCATCAATGCCATTCACGGCATAAATGCCGTAATGGATGAAAACGCCCAGTTTGGCATCTTTAAACCATTCCATCCTTTGGGCTTTTTGCTCCGGCGTCTCTTGTGAAAGTCCGCTATGGATCATGCCCAAGAGCAAGGCGATTATAATTGATAGTCTTATCATTTGGATTATTTTTTGGGGGTATTGCCCAGGTAAAATTTGAAATGTTGTTGGTTGACCAGCTCTTCATGAGAGATAAAGTATTTCTTCAGGGGCTGTCCATCCATTTCCATTTTCTGAATGTAAATATTCTCCGAAGTGTTGTTGATGGTCTCAATGACGATTTTATCGTTTTTGTAATGGCGCTTGTCAAGGTGAATGGTCACCTTGTCAAATACGGGCGAGGACAGCGTGTAAACAGGATCGCCAGGCGCAATGGGGTAGAAGCCCATCATGCTGTAAATCAGCCAGGCACTCATGGTTCCAGTGTCGTCGTTGCCGGGTAGGCCGGCCGGACCGGTGTGGAAATAGGTGTTGATACAATCTCTGACGGTTCTCTGACTGCGCCATTCCTCGCCCTTTACGTAGTTGAAAAGAAAGGGGTAGCCCATATCCGGTTCGTTGCCCATATCGAAAAGATCTTCGTTAAAGCAGGTTTCCAGCTGTTGGATGAATTTTTTTTGGCCCCCCATTAATCGAATGAGGCCCGGCATATCGTGTGGAATGGCAAAAGAATATTGCCAGGAAGAGCCTTCATGAAAGCCATGAACCGATTCAAAATTCTCACCCTGAATGGGATCAAAGCCTGGCATGAATGTGCCATCCGACAAAACCGGACGCAACAGGCCATAGTTTTTGTCAAAGTATTTTTTATAGCCCAGAGAGCGCTGCCGGAGCGCCTTATGATCCTCCTTTTTGCCCAGGGCTTTGGCAAGTTGCGACAGGCTGTAATCGGCCACATAAAACTCCAAAGCTTCTGAGACAGAGTTGTCGTAGTCCTTAGTAAAGGGAATGTAGTGGTGTTTTAAGTAGAAATCGTTAAAGGGTCTGATTTTGTTTTCTGCCGAAGGGGTGGTGGCCGACTTCATCATGGCTGCATAAGCCGTTTCAATGTCGAAATCCCTTAAGCCGCGCAGATAGGTGTCTGCCAAAACAATGAGGGCAGGGTCGCCGTTCATGACGTTGGTCTCTCTGCTATACAGTTCCCATTTGGGCAGCCAGCCACCTTCCTTGTACATGTCAAGCATCGAATGCACCATGCCCAGTTGCTGCTCGGGGTAAAGCAGAGTGAGCAGCGGATGAACACTGCGATAAGTGTCCCAAAGCGAAAAGACTGTGTAGCGGTTGCGGTCGGTCACCCGATTAATGTCGGGCGACTCCATGGCCGGATACATGCCATTCACATCCTGTAAAATATTGGGATGAATCAGCAGGTGGTAAAGGGCGGTATAAAACTTGGTTTTGTCTGCGTCGCTGCCGCCTTCTACCTCGATGGTCGAAAGTTGTTTGTTCCATTCACTCCAGGCGTTTTCGGCGGTTTCGTCAAAGGCAAATCCGGATTGTTCGGCACGGAGGTTTTCACGGGCATTGTCAATGCTGACGTACGACACGCCTATTTTTACTTCTATTTGTTCGCCTTCATCGGTGTTGAAGGAATACCATGCGCCGATGTTCTCACCAGCCATCTCTTTGAAGTAGTTGTTGTAAATCTTATAGGTGCCGCTGGTAGCATCCCAGCTGTGGCGGTGACCGGGCAATTTTTTTTGCTCTTTCCAATAGCCACGCTTAAGGGCAGGCTGGCTAAACTCTGCCACAAAATAGACGGGGAATACCGCATCGGGGTTGTAGCAAAAAGTGCCCATCAGCTTGTAACCTTCTATTTCTGTATCCGATACCATGCGCATAAAAGCGCCGGATTCGTTGGTCAGTCCATGCCCCAAATCCAGCAAAATATGCGCCTCCCCTTTTGGGAAAGTGTAGCGACTGATGCCCGTGCGCAGGGTGGTGGTGGCTTCTGCTTTAATGGCATAGCGGTCCAGAAAAGACGTGTAGTAGCCCGGCCTGGCCTCCTCATGGCTGTAAGTCGTACCATATTGCGCATGGTCCACTTGCAGCTCGCCGGTCAGCGGCATCAGCAGGATGCTCCCCAAATCGGGACAGCCAACCCCGCTCAGGTTAACGTGCGAAAAACCCGTCATCACCTTATTGGGATGCACATAAGGGTTAGAGCACCAGTTATCCGTGTTGCTGTATTCATTGCCCTGAGCCGGGGTCACGTTGTATGGTACCACCGAAACCATGCCCCAGGGCATAACCGGCCCGGGGAAAGTGGCCCCGTAGTTGGAGGTGCCAATAAAGGGGTCCACCCATGCAGCCGGTTCCTTAGCTATTACTTGTCCAGTAGACAGAAAAGCCATGGTCAGGAGGAGCAGGAGCGCTTGATGAAGCTTGTTTTTGAAATTGAGGCTATTTTTTGAATGTTGCATCGTACAATATTTTTAAAGAGTTCATCAAAACGCATCTGCCAGAGAGGTGATCTTGAGTCGGGACTGGAAGTCGTCGACCTCCGCACTGGTCTCGAATGTGACCGTGACTGTCTCGCCGGGAAGCAAATCGAAATAGTTATTGCTCCACCAGCCCTTCACGTCATCCATTTTCAGGTAAACGTGCTTGGCCAGATAGTCGGCCGAAAGGCTGACTTCGTAGCCTTGCTCAGATGGTTGGACTTCAGCGTGAATATCGACGGGCTTCAGTGAGAGGTTTTTCGGCAAATCAAAATAGTGCAGATTGTAGGCCAACAACCGACCCTTTTGCCACAGCTCCATTTTGAGTACGCTGTTGTTGGCGGCATGTCCCTTGAGGAGATCGTTGATGGGGGCTTGCACCACTACCTGACTGTTCGGCTTAATCTCTACAGCATGCTTGTCCCGACTCAATTGCTTTCCTTCGAAATCCAACAGGGTAAGTACCACCTCAGCATCAGCTGTTGTCTGCAGGTCAGAGACCAGGAAAAGAGTGAAGAGATCTGCTTCCTGCATGGGGGATAAAAAGAGGTTCTCGTAGGCTTTGCGCACCGTGTAGTGCATGGCTTTCCAGTTGCCGTAGTAGTCTCGGCTCGACCAGGAAGCCACCGGCCAGCAGTCGTTAAACTGCCAGTAGAGCGTTCCCATGCTAAAGGGCATGGCCTGGCGGTGGGCGGCGATGCCCATCATCATGCCTTCAGATTGCAGTATTTGGCTGACATAGACGTAGGATTCAAAGTCCTTAGGCGCCGGATACCAG
>DHVH01000254.1 GCA_002412555.1 Marinilabiliaceae bacterium UBA5213
ATCGACCGGGTGTTTCTACCGGGCTTTGCCTTTAAATACCGGGAAAACTCGGTGTTATGGGACAAACTTCTAAAGGGCAAAACCGCCAGATTGATTGTGACAATGGATGCCCCGGCCTGGTACTATTGGCTGGTAAACAAAAGTCCGGGCCACAACGCCATGAAAAAAGGAACCCTTGAGTTTTGCGGTGTTAAGCCAGTTAATGTTACCACTTTGGGACCAGTAAAAACCGCAGACGGTCGCAAGCACCAAAATTGGATTAAAAAAGCGGAGCAACTGGGTAAAAAAGACAATAGCTAGTCTCTTTCTAAATAGAAAAGTATTTCACTTATGATAAAGAAGCAAAGAACCATCCCCGCAAATTCGCTCCTGAACAAGGACGAAGCAGCATTTCATTATGTAGATTCCTTTCAAATCAGCATTTCCGATAAAAACGGGGATCTAAATATCAGTCAAATGATTGCCCTGTATATGGCCAGCGGTCCTAAATGGGCCGATCAATTGATGGACGTCAGGAATAAAATCGGCGGACTGTTTTCACTAAAAACAGCCGATACCCAACAAGATGTGCCGACCCAGGAAGCCATTGAAAACTGTCAGCCAGGCGACACTCTGGGCATTTTTAAGGTCTATGCCAAAACGAACCAGGAATACGTTTTGGGAGAAAACGATAAGCACCTGAATTTCAGAGCCTCCTTTTTACTTTCTCCATCCCCCACTGATAAAGAAAAGCAAATCTTCAGCATTACCACTGCCGTGCATTTTAACAATGCCATGGGAAAAATGTACTTCCTCCCGGTAAAACCCTTCCACGGGCTCATCATCCGATCAACGCTGAAAAAAATGGAATAAATCCATATTGCCTTTACCCTTCATTAAAAAACGCTCAAACAGCTCATTGCAAAACCTTTAAGAGGGCGAACCTGTACGTTTTCACTCACCAGAAACTCATCAGATGATGATGTGATCACCTATAATTCATGGGTGCCTTCAAGTCATCAAACGCTTGAAAATTACCCTTAGTTAATGTCCAATGAATCTTTAATATCTGCTATAATCAACCTCAGTGAAATCATGCTTATTACAACAGCTAATTCTTAATTGATAAACAATCTCTGTTTCAAACAAAACACCTCAGACTGTCAATTACTTGGACACAGACTGTCAAAAAAATGGACACCCGCCTCAAAACAAACAAACTATAATTCTATAAAACAGTATATTAACAGCATTGGCACAACCTTGGATAGGTTTCATATTGTTACAAAGGTGTAAAAGCAGGGAACGACCAACCATGGTGGCCAACTTACTCGACCGCTTCAACATAGTGGCCAAAAATGATTTTATTCAAGTACCGCACAACGAAGAGTTTGTGGCGTATGGTAAGCGGATTGTGCGACTGGTTGAGGGAAGAATTAAATGTGATGATAAAGTATAGGATACAAATTTAGATAGCTGCAAAACTTTAAAGTGATTAAAGATGTACAATATTCTTATATCAACCTATCGGAATTTCGTCAGAAACCCAGTTACCAATTTTATTAATCTGATTGGGTTGGCTATTAGCTTGGCTTTGGTCATCATTCTATCCGTATATTCCTTCAGCGAACTAACAACCGATAACTTCCATAAAAACATTGACAGGCTTTATTTGTATGGCGATTTTAACAATCGCATGTACATGCCGGCCATTTTAAAAGATCAAGTTGATTTGAATATACCCGAGGTTGAATCCAGTGTGAGATTGGCCGGGTCGTGGGAAGCCCCTGTATTTCAGGTTGACGACCGGGATCCGATCACTTCAGATATCGTTTTTGCTGATGTAGATTTCTTCAACCTTTTCTCCTATCAAACAGCTGAAGGCGACCTGGAGGATTCATTAAATGAGCTAATGAGTGTTGTCATTACAAAATCTTTGGCCGAAAAGCTTTTTGGGAATGATAATGCTTTGGGTAAAAACGTAAAAATGAACAACAATAAACTGTTAACTGTCTCGGCTGTAATTGATGAGCCAAAAGCTAATTCATGCCTTTCATTCAGTGCAATTACGTCTGTTAACACCCGTAAAATAATCCAACCAAACGAAGATGAGTATACCAATTGGGGATGGAACAATTTTCAATTATTTATCCTTTTAAAAAAAGGTGCAAACCCTTATGAAACAGCCAAAAAAATGGCCGAGCTGTTTCCAAAGAACGACTATGAGCAGGAAGATAATTCGAAGTTGCAACTAAACCCGTTCAATGGATTATACTTTTCACAATTTGCTCTTTACGGCAACGACTCAGCCTACCTTCACGGAAAGGATAAAATGAAAATGTTAATCCTGATGATGGTAGCTTTACTTGTATTGATCATAGCGCTGGTCAATTTTATCAATATTTCAACCTCGCAATGGCTAGAAAAGTTAAAGCATATCGGGGTGTTGAAGGTAATTGGTGCACGTAGGTCAACCATCTTTTTGCAATTGCTTGCCGAAGCCTTTCTTCTGTTTTTAATGGCACTTCTATTAGCCCAAATACTTGTAAACATTGTGTATCCACTCGTTCAAAATTATACAGGTATCAAATTTAACCCACATATTCTTTATACTCCTTATTATTTTATTATTTCAATCACAGCAACATTCTTGTTAAGTGTAGTTTTCAGCAGTATTCCAATTTATCGGGTTTCATCATCAAAAGCTATCGACAATTTGAAAAAAAAGATAGAACCTGACCGCAAAAAATCAATTTTCAGAGGTGTTTTAGTTGCCGCCCAATTTTCAATTGCTATTGTATTGATTGCTTTTACCCTGTTGGTCCAAAAACAAGTCGATTTCGGGAGCAGTAATCTTGGGTTTAATCAAAGTAACGTAGTTGGAATAAACATTACCCCACAACTTCATAGTAAAAAAGAAGTACTCATGAAATTACTTGAGGAAAAGCCTGGTGTTGATAAAATTTCATTTACGCAGTATTTCCCGGGTAAAACCAATTCGCATTGGGTAACAAACCAGACTGTTGACGGAGTTGAAAAGCATTATCAATTTGACACCTTTAATGCCGATGTCGATTTTTTTGACATACTTGGCTTACAACTAGTTAACGGACGTTTATTTTCAGACAAGCTCACTATCGACCAACATAGCATTTTGGTTAACGAAACCTTCGTCTGCGAACACAAGATAGACAACCCAATCGGCACTAAATTAATTGTAGGCATGGAGGGTCATCAAAGTGAAATCATTGGTGTGGTGAAGGATTTTCATTACAAAGCCGTATCCGAGCCTATTTTACCCCTGCTCATCAGAAACGAGCCAAATGCTTCAATTTGTTTGGTCAGACTACAAACAAGCAATTTCGCTCTGTTCCACAAAACCATTCAGGATATTAAAACTGTTGCTGCTGAA
This sequence comes from Marinilabiliaceae bacterium UBA5213, assembly GCA_002412555.1. GTDB lineage: Bacteria > Bacteroidota > Bacteroidia > Bacteroidales > Marinilabiliaceae > Geofilum. The sequence continues at coordinate 3,392 of DHVH01000254.1, forward strand.
CTATCTCCATCATTCCCTGTAGAAATAACATTTCTTGACCAGGCTGTTAAAAATATGTATCAATCTGAACTTCAATTCCGCAAGACGTTTTCGTTGTTTGCAATATGCGCCATTGCTATTTGTTGCTTAGGCATTTTGGCTATGTCGTTGTTTGCCTGCCAGATTAGAGTCAAAGAAATCGGCATCCGCAAAGTTAACGGTGCCCGTATTTCAGAAATATTGATGTTGCTCAACAAAGACTTTGTGAAATGGGTAGCCATTGCTTTTGTTATTGCTACTCCCATAGCATGGTACGCCATGAACAAATGGTTGCAAAAATTCGCCTACAAAACCGAATTAAGCTGGTGGATATTTGCCTTGGCGGGATTGATGGCCCTGGGTATAGCAATGCTCACAGTGAGTTGGCAAAGCTGGCAAGCGGCCAGGAGGAACCCTGTTGAGGCTTTAAGGAATGAGTAAAATTATTGAAACCATAAAATCAACCCAAATGATCGACTTAAAAAACATTTACAAGTATTACGACAACAAATTTCAACGCACTTATGTGTTAAAGATCAACAACCTGACCATAAAGGAGGGTGAATTTGTAACCGTAATGGGGCCCAGCGGCGCCGGAAAATCAACCCTCCTCAACATCATCGGTATGTTGGACGTACCCAATGAAGGGGAATATTTTTTCATGGATCAACCGGCATTCCAACTAAAAGAAAAAAAGAAGGTGGAGTTTCACCGAAACTATGTGGGCTTCATATTTCAGGCTTTTCACCTGATTGATGAAATGACCGTTGCCGAAAACATCGAAACGCCCCTGATTTACAAAGGAGTAAAAAGCAAGGAACGCAAAGCCATGGTGGCCGAAATGCTCGACCGCTTTAATATGGTGGCCAAAAAAGATTTGTTCCCCTCCCAGCTCTCGGGTGGACAACAACAATTGGTAGGCATAGCACGAGCGATTGTGGGTAAACCCAAACTTTTGCTGGCTGACGAGCCTACCGGCAATCTGCATTCCGAACAAGGAAAAGAAATCATGAAACTCCTGCAAAAATTGAACAAAGAAGGCATCACCGTTATTCAAGTTACCCACAACGAGGAATTTGCCGCCTATGGTAAGCGGATTGTGAGACTGGCAGATGGAAGAATTGAAAGCGATGAAATATTCTCGAAGATAAATCAACCCCAATTAACTTGATTTGACAGAGTTGGCGTGCAGCGAGGAGGGATTTAAATCAAACTTAACTCAAGTTCCAAAAGCATGAATTTTACAATAAAATATGCCATTCGTAAGCTTGTGAAAAGCAAGTCCTATACAGTGATTAACGTGTTTGGAATAAGCATTTCTCTGGTGGTGGCGTTGGTTATCCTGTTGTTTAGCACCTATCATTTTAGCTTCGACAAGCATGTGGAGAATTACCGTAATAGTTATCGACTGATTTCCCGTTATGGGGATGGGGCCTACAATGCCAATACTTTTGCCTGCTTTGAGGAGTATCTGCAGAATATGAAAGAGGTAGAGGATATGACAGTCTGTTATACCCAACATAATGCTAACGAGATTTTTGTAAGAGATCAATCTTTCAGTGTTTCTGATTTGGCTTTTATTGATGATTCATTTTTCGACTATTTTGGATTAAAGATAATTGAAGGTGTACCGGAAACCATCAATCAGCCCAACATGGTATTTCTGACCCCTTCAATGGCGGTCAAACTTTTTAACGGTGAGCCCCCGATTGGAAAAAGTATAGAATTAAGGGCATTTACAAGCGATGCGATTGAAAGGATCAGTTTTACCGTTGGTGGAATTGTCGAACCAATGCCCAATACTTCTCATTTAGAATTCGAAATGCTCATTTCCAAGGAGGGGCATTTTTCTCCAACTGTTGAAAGGACAAAAACGATAAAAGCTTTTGCCGCTGCCACCTATGTAAAACTCCTGAGTTCAGTGAATGTAGGCGAACTGGAAAAGCAACTGATTTCTTTACCTAAAGCCAAAATTGGCAACCAGCACGGACCACCCCTTGATGTTTTCAATCATAAGCTACAGCCTCTGAGAGAAATTCATTTTACTGCTGATACTGTTACTGAATCAAAACCAACCATTCGTCGGTCAGCTTTATACATCTTAATAGCTGTCGGATTTCTAATTTTACTGATTTCAGTAATAAATTTTGTGAATTTGTATGCTGCCACATCCACTTTCCGCAGGCGAGAGTTCGGAGTTATCCGGTCCTTTGGAGGAAGCCAACGCCATTTATGGTTTAACATGGCAACTGAAATACTGCTTATGCTAATTTTCAGTTTCATTCTCACAGTGGCCTTGTTCATTGTATTTAACACCTACTTTTTAGTGGATTTTTTTAGTAACTGGCACATTTCTTTTTTCAATACCCGGATTTGGGGATGGACATTATTGCTTTTTTTATTTACCTCGGTCCTAATAATAATAGCCGGCTCGTTTGATTTTTTACCCAATCGTCGGTACACAGTAATTAAAAATCCATTGCATAAAAGCAGGACAATAATTCCACTTGTCACTTTTCAGTATGTATTGGTTATAGGCTTAATGGCTTTCGCTATATTACTCAACAAGCAGATGAATTTCATTAATGAAAAGTCTCTTGGATATTCTGCTGACAATGTGATAATCATTGAATCTCCTCAGCGTAATGAAAAGCTTTTAGTTTGTCGGGATGAATTGCAAAAGATACCAGGTGTCATCCAATCCGCCATTGTTCAACATTACCCCGGTTACCGCTTGCAAGATATGGTTTTTGGAAATGGCAGCAATTCCTTCCCCTTTAAGTTTGGAATGGTTGGATCAAGAGCCATTGAGGCACTTGATATTGATTTACTACATTGTTTTGTTCCCGACCTTGAAAAAGCTGGGCAGGGATGGTTGATAAATGAGACTTTCTTTCACAATCTTTTGGATATATATTCCGAAGAGCAAATCAGAACCAGCAATTTTCCATCTGATGAAAATGATTCAGACACGAGTCGCCAGGAATTTCGCATACTAGGTGTCGTTGGAGATTTTCATTATGCCTCGCTGCATAGTCCTATTGAGAACTTCGCATTTAATCTCCAAAGTACAGAAACCAATTTCAACCGATTTATCTTGGTCAGATACAGCCAGATAAATCATGAAGCAGTCCTGGAAGCCTCAAGAAAAACGCTAGCCGGGATCTTTCCCGGATATCCATTCGAATATGCCTATTTAAATGAGCAGGTCCAGAATCAGTATGAGTCGGAAACAATGTTAATGAAGCTGGTCAATGTTTTTTCAATTCTCTGCATTATTGTTGCCTGCATGGGGTTGCTAGGCATTACTTTACTTATGCTCGAAAAACGCACAAAAGAAATCGGTATCCGAAAAGTCA
>DHVH01000243.1 GCA_002412555.1 Marinilabiliaceae bacterium UBA5213
TCGCGGAGCTGTCCTAAAGCACTAAAGACAAGTGCTCGGTTTGCAAACACTGAAATTAGCAAAGTATCCATCTCGTAGTTAGAATCATTGGAATTTTTAACACCTGGCCTGCGGTTCAGGAGTCCATACTCCAAATCGAAATCACGCAACGCTGCCGGATAATTTCCATTTGCCCAGTAGAGAATACCTCGCAAATCATAAAGCTCTTTGTGAATATCAAGATATAGACCCAATTCTGATGGCAAACTATCGACCATTTCCGTAATTAATTGAATTGCTTTGTCCGTTTTCCCATTTCGATTGAGAAATCTAGCATATGGGATACATATAAAAGCCAATGAAGTTAATCGAACACCTGAGTCAGGCGATGTATTGTTAATAAATCGAATTGCACGCTCATAAAGAGCCGGGATGGTCTTGCTTCTCACTGAATTGAGCAGGATTTGCATCTGTACATAAACTGCCTGCCCTACAGCCAGCGTATCTTTCGAGATATATGCCTGTTTAACCGCCAACGTCGACCATTTCCTGGCCCTGCGCAAGTCGCCTTCCGCACTGCTGATGCGACAAAGTTCGGCCAATAAGTAGGCCGCTTCAGCTACCATTCTTATCTGGCCCGCTTTTTTGTAGATATTTACAGCAAATTCGAGTTCATCTCGCCAAGTGTAAAAAGCGCCCCATTGACCAGGCCAATTCCCCAGAGATACTATCAAGTTAGCTGCCCGTAGGTCATCTTCAGGTTGGGTGAGCAAAGGGCGATACTCACGATATTGTCCGAGAATGGTTTGAACACTGCTAAAATGATCCCGCAAAGCCAGCGGGCTCTGCCGGTTTTTCATCACAAAATGGGCATTTTTCTCCAAGGCTTTTCGCAATTGTTGGAGAAATCGGCTGAGAACAGCATCTTGTGACGGTCGGTTGTGTGAACGCATCATTTTTCTTTTGTCCAGCGAGCATGCAGGTCAGTTTTCAAAAACGTAGCGGTCAGACGATGGATGAAGTAGTGCGGCAACAGAATTGAACCCGAGATTTCAACCAGCGAAAGGTTTAGCAATTCGTTAAAAGCTTCGGGGAAGATGCTTTCATCTACGTCCGCATTCATCTGGATCCACTCCGCTGTTTCGCCTTCAAGTGGGACAAACAACATCGAACGCAGCAAGTCCTGAGCCGGTTCACTCAACAACTCCCAAGAGTCTTGATAGATATAAGAGAATAATTCTGCTTCTTTATCTTTTCGCTGCGTATCCCTACCGGCTCTTAAGTTTCGCAAAACCTTTTCAGGCGGTTGGGCTTTACCAATCTGGGCGGCAATCAATTTGAGCGCCAGGGGAATGCCTCCAGCCAGATCATACACAGTGTGGATAAATTCTTCTGGTATGGATGTGAGCGCCATTTTGCGCCCATTGCGTTCGATTTCGTTGATAAAAAAAGCCCTGGCATCAGCATAGGATAAAGGTTCAAGTGGAAATGAAATCACCTGGGGGTAAATTGACAGGGAATACCGACTGGTGAGCAGGTATTTTGATGGCCCTGCCAAAGTGAGGATGTGGCGCATCAATATGACCATATCCTCAAGGGTTTCCAGATTATCCAAAACAATAAGATATTGATGGGAAGCCAGCGCCGCCGCAAGGCCCTCTAGTTTTTTCTCCAGTGACAAACCGGCCAGGTAATCCAACCCAAGTTGCGAAGCCAGCGTTGAAATTAGATCTAGCGCGCTTTTCTCCGGGTCAATTTTGGGTGTCCCATCCAGAGTTAAGAATTCATATTTGGCGCTGGCCCAGAGAATTCCTTTCAGTTCGGGCCATTCGGCCAACCGGCTGGCAATTGCCTGGGCCAGGGTGGTTTTCCCGATGCCGCCGAGACCCTCAATACAAAAAAAACGTTCACTTTCGGCGCAATTTTTGATTCTTTCAACTCGCTTGAGGATTAGAGCCTCCAGCCCAAAGAGTTTGGAGTCAAGCGACGGCACAAAGCGACCTCGCATTTTTAAAGATTGGCGTTGGTGGCTTTCAATTTCAACCTGAGATAGCAGTTTCACAATTTCCCTAAGCCCGGATTCGACACGCCGCCGAAAGTTTTTATCACTGTAAGAGATGACTTGCATGATTTTTTCAACACGCAATGGAACCGGCGATAAGTAACGATAATAAACAGCACTCCAGCTTTCTAGTAGTTGGTTGCCGGGGGTGAAATCAGCTTTTATGCAATCAAGCGGGATAGCAGATGGGGATATTTGAACTTCTTCATAATGACGACATCGAGCCAATGCATCCTGAGCCCAAGCATGGATTTGGTCAAACAGCCAGTATTCTTTTTCTTTAGGAGACGGAAAATTATGATTCTGTAAAAAATGAAGGCCAAGCAATTCAACAGGGATTTTTTCCCCTTTTTGGTATGCGCTTAGATAATCTTCAACAAGCTCTGGAGTAATTCTTTCAATTTCCATAGGATGTCTATTTCCTGTCGTTTTTGTGTCGCAAATGAATTTCGAAAAATACACTTATAGTTGAAAATATTGTAAGCCATACGATAGATTTTATTCTAGAAAGGTGCTGCCGGAATAAAAATAAGTTGGCAACTTGTAATATTGTTCCCATATTTCACAAAAATAGGAGAAAAACATGAAAACGTTACAAAAGGTTGTCCTTGCTCTGGTTATCGGCGTGATTATTACACTTGCCATCGCATTCGTTGCCCCCAATTCTGTGAGCGCAGCAAAAAATACTGCTGTTTTGGGTGGTATCAACATTGATGGATATTGTCGCGCAACGTACTCATACTATCCATACTCAGGGCGCGCAATTTTGATGGGAAGCAATGCCTATTTATGGCGCTGTGATGTCAAACGTTACAATGGACCTTATGCCTACCCAATGTTCAGCTATTCATATCCTTCCATCGATCTGAATGCGGCATGTAGGTGGCAATATGGCGGTTCAGCTTACGCTAAAACCAATAACCCATCCAGCCCATACTCCTGGCAGTGTTACCTATAAGAAAAATACATTGCAGGATGTAGTTACGGTGAGCGGGAGCATGCAGGGGAAATGCTCCTGCTCGATTGAAAATTCCTAATCACCGCAGTACAAATTGCTCAACAATATTGTAAGAAACCGGGCTATCAAGTTCAAAATCATTGAGTAGTCTGGACTTCTGATATATAAATCATGATACAGGAATGCCTGAAAAGCTTGAGCAACAAAAAACTTTGTACAACCCGTTTCTGGTTTTGCTTTTGCGCAATTGAAAGGTGCATTTCTAATTTGGAGGCAACGTTATGAAACACAAATTGTTGAAATCCCTATTTGCTATCGTCCAAGTAATTATCATCTTATCTGTGTTATTGGGAGAATTGAGCGTTCCCTCAACCGCCCAGGCAAAGAAAGAAGATTCTAATGTCCAGAACCAATCTGCTTATGTCAGTCTCAGTGGACACAAGATAGCCATTAATCCAGGACACGGGTATTACTACAATGATTCCGGCGCTTTAGTGCATAGTGGAGCAAATTATTATGGTGTTCAAGAAGATGTACTAAACTACAATATGTCAACTCGGCTTTATGAAGCTCTACAACAAGCAGGAGCTTCACCGGTTCTTTTACGCGAAATAAATACAACTTTACATTATAACGATTCACTTCTTTGGTGGGAATTAGGCGCTAGGGAATACGCAAAGACACGATTAAATGAGTCGGAATGGGTGTGGAATACATCCAAAGACAATATGAATAAGTGGCGAGATTACAATGCTAGACCTTTTTTAGCAAATGTCAAAAATGCTGAAATTATGGTAAGCATTCACAATAATGCGCACTTGCCAACTCTGGAGGAGATACAGCTAAATGATCCTAGCTGGTGTGGCGCTCTAATTATTTACGATAATAATAATTCGCGGGAATCACAAAGTTTCAATCTCGCGGTCAGGATTAAATTACAACTCGACTCTTTAAAATCTTCTTACAGTGACTGGTGCGGAGCAAAAATTGTACAAGGAGAAAGTCGCTATGGTGAAAATAGTTTATTTTATGGGCCTGCCGTGTTGATTGAAGTTGGAAACATGGTAAACCCGAAGACCATAATGTTGTTGACATCTGCCGATTTCCAACAAGCTGCTATGGATAAAATTAAAGCCGGCATAAATAATTATTATCAATGGCTCTCCAGTTCGTGCCCAACATCTTTTACATGGCGAGTGGAATATTGGGCAAATCAAACAATGACTGGTGCCCCAATATTATGCCAAAATGAAAACCAAATCGATCATATTTGGAATGGAAGCGGTCCCGCAGGCTTGCCAAATAGTAATTTTTCTATGCGCGCTGTTAGCACACAATATCTTAATGCAGGCAACTACCATTTTCACATTAGTGGAGACGATGGTTTTCGATTATGGATAGATGGCAACGCAGGGCCAGTGATAGATCTCTGGAAAGATCAGCCCTTGGCTACTCCAGAACCGTATTATGTAGAATTTAAAACCAGCGGTTACCACACTTTTATGGTTGAGTATTATCAAAATGCAGGAGATTCTGAAATTCACTTCTGGTGGGAAAATCTTTCCAAACCTCCAGCAATTATTGACAGCGCTGCCTTTGCCGGACAATCGAATTATCCAACGGATCAAGCAGGCGCAAACTTCCCAATCTGGTTTGAAATCAGGAATAACGGGACATCAACCTGGACACCTGGTAATTTTTGGCTCCAAAACATGAACAATACGCCGCTCATGGGAGTATCTGCGCAGCAGCCGCTTACTTCCAATGTCGCCCCAGGGCAAACCTACCGTTGGACAATGAATATGACTGCGCCAGCAAGTGCTGGTGTCTATCGTACACAATGGGCTGTTAGTCACAATGGGTCAATCATTGGCCCGCCTAATGCCATGTATATTGATGTTACAGTTGCCCCCGCTTCTGTTCTGTATGACCGAGTCGCAGCGGTAAATTGGGCATACACAAACAATTATAAGAATGGCAGCTATCACGGCAGTGACCAGGGAAGGTATTGTACAACTTACATTGGACGGGCATTATCCGCGGGGGGGCTGAATACATCCACCGAATGGTATGGAAACCAACAGATTGTTCGCTGGCTTTTGAACAATCCTAACGCATGGGAAGAGCGATCGCTGGATCAACTGGTCAGCGGGGATTTTGTCCTATATAGCAGCTATTCCAGTGCGCCAGGGAACTGGGCCTACATTGATTCCAATGGCGGCTGGTCACTATGGGAACACATTGCTCTTGTTGTTGCGCCAAACAAGATTGCTGCCTGGAATGCAGAGCAATACGGCTTGAATATCACTGATTATACAACGATGCCCTATACAAAGGGAATTCACATCCTAAATGACCCGCCAGTAGTGCCAGATTATCAAGACCAGGGCAGCTTGACTTATGGCACAGTGTATGAAAAATCACCCGATGGCGCACAACATCGCTGGAAGTTGACAACAGCCTCAAGTCATGGGCCAATTTTATTTGATGTACGTCCCGTTTCGGGCAATCTCAACTATTCCTTGGTATTGAAAAATGCCTCAGGTGAGGCCCTGGTTAATACCCACAGTTCCATCGATGGTCGGGGCATCATTACCTGGGATAATGTCTACAACGGGGATTATTATGTACATATTATTCCAGATACCAACTCCACGGGAATGTATTCTATTACGGCCTGGGCCAACAGCATTCCAATGATTAAATTTGAATGGGGTGAACAAAACTCATATTCAAACGTGCGCAGATGGCAATCCCCAGTTGGAGATACACCGCTCAATTTTTATGTCTCATTCAATCGCCTGTCAGGTGATTTGGAAATTACATGGTCTCTCAGGAGACGAAGTGATGGGGGGATTTTGAGCAGTGGCACTAGCACAAATGGTCATGCGATCGCCCCTGGCTATTCTTTAGGATGGGTAGATTTTTACATTGACAGTGTTACGGGTAATGGTTCCTATCGTGTTGGAATCTACACGGGAACCCCTCTGCCGGAGACACCAGAAATTATCAGCCCTGCTCAAGGTTCTTCAGTTCCCGCTGCCTTTGATGTTGTTCTTCAACCGGGAGCTGAAAATGGCTTGGGGACACGAAAATGGAATATCCAGGTTGCGGATAACCCTGATTTCCTCAGCCCGGTATACGATAATTCATCCGCATGGTCAACTTCCACCACAATCAGGGTCAATTTACCCAATACCGGAAAATATTGGATTAGAGCCAGGCAAGGGGATGCAAATGGCAATGCCAGTAACTTCACCGCCCCTGTTTTTTTCTACACCGGAACATACACATTAACTGTCTCTAGTTCACTTGGAAACGTGACAAAAAATCCTGATCGGCCAAGCTATCACTATGGGGATGTTGTTCAACTGACAGCCAATGCAAATACAGGGTCAGCATTTGTTAATTGGTTAGGTGACATAACCAGTTCCACCAATCCCATCTTAGTCACCATTGATGGAAATAAATCTGTCACCGCAAACTACCTCTTGGCTCCAGGCTCATTCGGCAAAATATCGCCAACAAATAACGTATCAGGGCAGCCCCAGAATACTGTTATCGGTTGGTCTGTCAGTGCAGGCGCGGTTTCTTACGAATATTGTTACGATACTACCGATGACAATGCTTGTTCCTCCTGGGTAGATAATGGCAATGCTACTAGCGCCACGCTGAATAATTTGTTACCTAACACCAAATATTACTGGGCAGTACACGCATTGAATCCTGCTGGTTTTACAACCGCCGATAGTGCAGCCGAAGTAACGTGGTCGTTCACATCTTCACCGAATATCACCCCTCCGCCAACTTTCACCCCTACTAATACGCTAACACCAACAGTTACTTCTACATTTACCTCAACGCCAACTAAAACGCCAACATTCACTCCTACGAGGACACTAACACCATTGCCCACAACAATGCATATCTATGATGCCAACTTGTCACCTGCTTACACAAATAATGCAGATATGTGTAATACCGGTTGGTACTTGCAAACAGATAGCAATGGGCAAAGACTTTACATGACAATGAATGCCCAAAATGCCTCGCAATCTGGTAATACTGGAGTATGGATGCCCAATCTGGCGCAGTCTGCAACGGTCAAAATTCAAGTTTATGTAAATACCGAGCACCCTTCTTTTGACTGGACTTGTGTAACTGGCGAGTCCGGGCTGGATACAACCAATGCCCGGTATGAAATCCATCATCGGGATGGGGTCTCGGTTGTCTCGGTAAATCAGCAAGCCTCAAACGGCTGGATTGATTTGGGAACATACCATTTTGTCCCTGGCGCCAGCAATTACGTCAAGTTGACAGATGTAACTGGGGAGGGGAGATGGACCCGCTTTGTGGTCTTTAGCGCGATGTTTTTTCAAATTAGTTATGATCCGACTGCAACGCCAACCGTAACTCTCGTAACACCTACTTTAACATCTACAGCCACTAATACGCCTTCAAATACTCCCAGCCCAACGCCAACGAAAACAGCTACTCCCATTCCGTCAACCAATACACCTACCAGTACCGTTACTGCTATCAGCCATACTATCTCGGGTAATGTTGGGATAGGAAATGCTACTATTTCATACACTGGTGGTTCTACGATTACCGACAGTTCAGGTAATTACACTATCTTCGTTCCATACAACTGGTCTGGAACTTTGATGCCATTCAAGCCTGGGTTTATTTTCCTGCCCGCCATCAAAAATTATACCAATGTGGCTACCAACCAAGTTGAGCAGAATTTCAGCGCGACTTTCTCTTGCACCTTGGTAACTGAAATACCACAAACTGAATGCCAGGCCCTGGTATCCTTATATAACAGTGCCAATGGTGCAAATTGGACCAATAAAACCGGCTGGTTGGACGTGACTTCGCCTTGTTCGTGGTATGGAATTGCCTGCCAATCCGGGCATGTGACGGTAATATCCCTGACCAATAACGCATTAGTTGGTAATATTCCACCTGAATTAGGTAATTTACCTCAATTGACCAATTTGCTACTTAATAACAACCGGTTGAGCGGCAATATCCCCGCTTCATTAGGTAATTTATCTCAACTGACAGAACTGAGGTTTGGGAGTAATCAGCTAACCGGAAATCTGCCGGTTGAATTAGGCAACCTAACTAACCTGACAGCCTTGGGCATTAGAATAAACCAGTTGAGTGGGAGCATTCCAGCCTCTTTAGGTAACCTGACCAAATTAATTGAGTTGGGGCTTAATAACAACCAAATAACCGGTACTATTCCTCCTGAAATCGGTAACCTGACCAATCTCACGATAATGGAACTCAATAACAATCAACTTACTGGTGATATCCCCTCCCAGTTAGGTAATCTTAAGCATCTAACCAAGCTAGGCTTGGCATCCAACCAATTCTTTGGCAACTTTCCAACCTCGATTACTAATCTAGTCAATCTGAACACTTTATCGTTTGATTGTACATTGACATCCTCCGATCCTCAGGTAATTGCCTTTCTTACTGCCTTATCGCCAAACTGGCAAAACAATATCTGTGTCAGAACCATCGACGGCAATGTTGGAGTGGGTGACGCCACCATTACCTACACTGGCGGNNCCGCCGATAGCAATGGTGTTTATTCCTTCTTGGTTTTACAGGGCTGGAACGGTACGGTAATCCCATTCAAGACCGGTTACACTTTTACCCCTGCAAATAGGAATTACACCAATGTCACCACTAATCAAGCCAGCCAAAACTACGTTGCCTCACTTAGTACATATCTCATAAAGGGCAATGCCGGGACGGCTGGTGCGATTATCACTTACACTGGCGGATCAACAACTGCCAATAGCAGCGGCGACTACTCTTTCATCGCCTCACCTGGATGGACTGGCACGCTAACCCCTTCGAAGATTGGCTACAGTTTTTTGCCCACTTCAATTAGCATTTCTGTCCCTGTATATTCAAACCTGCCTGACCAGGACTTCAGCGCGACTCTGAATACATATCTGTTGACGGTTATCAAGGCTGGCGATGGAAACGGTAGGGTTACGAGCCTTCCAGGTAGCATAGATTGTGGTTCAAACTGTGCAGAAAGTTACAATTATGGTACGCATATTACTCTGACGGCTGTGTCTGCTAGTGGCTCCACATTCACTGGTTGGAGCGGCGCAGGCTGTTCTGGCACCGACGCTTGCGAAGTTACCGTGGAAAATAGCCAGACGGTCACAGCTACGTTTACCTTGAACGAATACACTCTCACTGTACAAAGTGCACATGGGGAGGTAACTGCCTCGCCCGATCACCTCACCTATCATTATGACGACACCGTGCAGCTGACTGCCAAATCTGGCGCAGGGTGGACCTTCTCTGGTTGGAATGGTTGCGCGGGCTCTGGCAATACTTGTTCGGTCACGATCCTGGGCAATACTACCGTGGTTGCCAACTACACTCAGGATGAATATACCCTGACGATCAACAAGGTGGGGAATGGCACGATTACGAATACTCCCAACCAGGCTACTTACCATTATGGGGACGTGGTGGCTCTGATAAGTACTCCGGATGCGGGCTGGAGCCTTGATAGCTGGTCAGCCAATGTTGTGAGCGGGAATGTGACCATCGTTGGCGACACTACTGTTACCGCTACTTTCAGGCTTAACACTTACACCCTAGCCTACTCGGCCGGGGCGCACGGTATAATCAACGGGACTACGCCGCAGATGGTCAACCACGGGGCGAGCGGTACGCAGGTCACAGCTGTGCCCGACATCGGCTATCACTTCGTCAGTTGGAGTGATGGCGTTATAGCTGGTGGGCGAACGGATACCAATGTTACGGCCGACAAATCGGTCACGGCCACCTTTGCCATCAACTGCTACACCGTGACGTTTGACGCCAATGGCGGCACGGGCATGATGTCCGCGCAGGATGGCGACTACAACACCACCGCCTCCCTGACCCCCAACGTCTTCACCCGC
>DHVH01000051.1 GCA_002412555.1 Marinilabiliaceae bacterium UBA5213
CTTCCAGGAGGCTTTCGGTGAATTTCCGGCGTTTATCAATAGCTTTTGATAAACGCCGAAATATCCAGCGGGCAATATTCGCAATGGACTCAGGTATTGGCGTATGGTAAAAAGAAGTACCGTTTCTATAATCCCATAAGGCAGAATGAAATGCATATCAAGGCTTTGAAGAAGCAACTTAGGCAGTTTGAGTATGTTCCATTTTTTTCAATAGTGGTTTTTTATGGAGATTGTGAATTGAAGGATGTATCCTTTGTCCCGAATGGGACATTTCTTGTTAAACCAGCAAGGGTTATGGAGGTCATGGAAATTATTCTGAAGGAGAATGAGCCAGCCCACTATACGAATAAACATGAAGTTGTTAGGGTATTTAAAGAAGCTGTGCTAAATGGCGAAAGCAAGGAAGCTCAAAATCAGCACGAAGAAAATATTAAGGATATGTTGGGTAAACATAGAATATTCGATTAGGGCGTGTCGGAATTATCTAGGTTGTAGTGGAATCTCTTAGAATTATTCGGAATTAGGGGGTCAATATGCTCCGGATTATCCACCTAATCCCTGCTATGCTCAAAATCCAAAGGTTCGATATGTACGGTTGCAATGATTTTATGTTTCTCAAAAATTCGGTTTTCTATTTCGGTGGCGATGGTGTGGCCATCGAGTATGCTTAATTGGTTGTCGAGTTTGATGTGAAAGGTCAACTCCTGATGAGATACATAGTTGTGGAGGTGGAAATGGTGGGAGTGCAGGTCTCCTTCATGGACTGAATGGATGACGTTTTGGAGGTCCTGCATGAGTTCCGGAGAGGGTTCTTCCCCCAAGAGCTTGGTGGTGGCTTCTTTGACTATTTGGTAGGTGGCACAGAAGAGCATTAATGAAATGATGGCGCCTAAGACGCTGTCGATCCACCAGAATTTGCTGGCGAAAAGGATGCCGATTAGGACTACAATGGATGACAGGGCGTCGGACCGGTGGTGCCAGCCATCGGCTTTTACGGTGGCGTTATCAGTTTTGCGGGCAATGTAAAAGGCATATTGGGCCAGGGCTTCTTTCATTACGATAGAGATGATGGTGACTACGATGGCGAGGGTGCCAAAATGGGTGGCTTCTTTGCTTTTAAACATGACGATGGCGTCTCTCATAAAGCCATAGGCAATAACGCCTAAAATGAAGCCTATAAACATGGCGGCTATCTGTTCCCATCTGCCGTGGCCAAAGGGATGTTCTTTGTCGGGCTTGAGGGAGGAGAGTCTGGCGGCAATGACTACCACCACTGAACTCATTGAGTCGGACAAGGTGTGCCACGCATCTGCTGTTAGGGCAATTGAGTTGGTAACTATGCCTGCCCATAACTTCAAGACGAATAAGGCGGCGTTTAATATAATAGAAACGGTGCCTTCGATATAGCTTGCTCTGGTCTTATCCATTTCGTTTTGTGTTTTATTTCCCCCGGATTTTGTCCCATGCTTCCTGACCACTTTCTTCTATAATCATTTTCACTCCCAGTAATAGCATGTTGGAACGGAAGCCATTGTTTCTGCTGTAAGTGTTGTATTTTAAATCGATGCTTTTGAATTTGAAGAGCCATAGGTGGCCCTGGGTAAATAGGTCGGTGTAGCTGATGCCAAATCCATATTGGTCGGCGTTATAGCCCGAAAGGTCGTAATCGGAGGTGTAGTAGTCAGCGGTGGATAGATGCTGATTGTAGGGGGCGAAATAATCGGCCTGGGTTTGGTTGTAATACCGGTAGGAAGGATATAAGGTGAATTTCTGGCTGATTTTTATGGGGACTTCAATGCTGGCGGTGTTGGATTGAATGCCCCAATCGTCAAAATAATAGCGGTAAAAGGTGCGGACAACAAATGTTTGATTGAGGTAATAATTGAGTCTGCCCCCCAGAGCGATTTTGATACGGGAGCCGGGCAATCGTTCTACATCATCGGCCAGATGGAAGTTTTCAATGAAGGAATCTGCCACATCGCTGAAATAGACGCGTTGAAAGGGGGTGGAGAGCAGGCCGTCTTGCATGACAAGGTCTGCGGCTAAAGACATTTGCACGTTCCTGGATAATATTTGGGAGAAGCCTAAACCAAGTGAATAGGAGTTTCTGGCTTGGCTGGAGAAGGGGGTGAATTGAGGGTTGTAGTCGGGGTTGCCTGTGATGAGGTAGTCGTTGATGTTAAAATGATGGTCCTCATCATCTTCGCCTGGCTCTTTGTTGCCGGCAGGTCTTAATTCCACGGGGTAAATCAGGCCCCAGGTATCGAAATAAACGTTGCCGTTGAGGCTGACTTCTGTGTTTTTTTCATTGAAGAGTCTGGTATAACTGGCTCCGCCTCCTATTGAGAAGTAATCATACTCGGAGGAGATGGACAATTTGCCGGACAGTATCTGGTTGCGATCATCGGAACTGTGGCTGTAACTGCCAGTGAGGTTGGTCAAGACGTCCTGACGCGAAGCGCCTGAGCTGGCAACAAAGGGATCGGCTGAATTTTTACCGTCGAAGGGGTTGATATTGCTGCTGGAGGCTGAGGTGTAGGCCGAAACACCGGCGTCGATGGTCAGGACATCGTCGGCATTCAGGGGGATGGATACGATGATGGCTGCTGTGGCATCGGTTAGCGACTCTGTTCCAATGCCGCCGGACACGGCGGCATTGTCGCCATCTTGCCAATAATAGCTGCTTAAAAAATCAATTTCGGTGGATTCGAGCACCCGTTTTTTGTAGGTGCTTTCGGTTTCATTTTCCTGACTGTATGAGCCGACTGACAGGGAAAGAAACAGGAGGAGGATGGTGTTCTTCATTGGTAATAGTATCAAAATTGAAAATTAGTTGCAACCACAACCGCCGCCGGTTTTGCCGCCGTTGGCGCCTACGGCTGCTTCACGGTAGGAATGAAAGGTGGTGATGTTGCGATCTGACTTTTTGTCGGACAGGGCCATGTCGGGATCGTTGATGTTTATTTTTTCGTACTCTTTTACGACTGCACAGGAGGTCATTAGGCAAAGTATGCTGAATGACCAAAGGATTTTTTTTATCATTGGGTGTCTATTTGAATGTTATCGGAGGTAAAAACTTTTCCCTGGTCATCAATTATGATGCATTCTACACCGGGCAGTTGATTGATTCGGTTTAGCCCGGACTCTTGCCCCATGACAAAAACAGCGGTGGCCAGGGCATCTGCCAATTCTGCTTTGGGGGCAAAGACGGTGACGCTTAGGATGCCGGTGGCCGGGTAGCCGGTTCGGGGATCGATGATGTGGGAATAGGTGATGCCGTTGAAGGTGACTCTTTTTTCGTAGTTACCTGAGGTAACTACGGCGCCGTTGGTGATGGGTAAGTGGGCAAAGGCTTTGTTTTTATCCATCGGGTTGGTGATGGCCACTTTCCAGGCCTGTCCGCTGGGTTGTTGGCCCCAGGTGTTCATATCTCCCGAAGCATTAATTATGCCGGCCGTAACGCCTTCTGCCATCAATACATCTTTGGCTTTATCGGCCGCATAACCTTTGCCGATGGCGCCAAATCCGATTTTCATACCTTTCTGTTTCAAAAATACGGTAGAGGCTGCGCTGTCCAGCAGGATGTTTTGGTAGCCCACTTTTGCCACAGAGGATTGTATGGCCTCAGGGGTAGGCATGGCCGACATGCTGCCATCAAAGATCCAGATTTTATCCATGGAGGCATAGGAGATGTCAAAGGCGCCGTCGGTCACTTTGGACAGCTGAATGGAACGCTGGATAAGAGAAAATAGTTCGGCATCCACCACGACGGGCATTATTCCGGCATTTCTGTTAATGGCGGAGGTCTGTGAGGTGGCATCCCATGACGAGATCAAATGCTCAATTCTGGATATTTCCTGAATGGCCCTATCCATGTAGCCATTGGCCATGACAGAGTCATTGGCAACAACGGTAATGTCAAAGCGGCTCCCCATTAATTTAAGGGTGCGCTTGAATGGTTGTTGGCCCACTGCTACAAAAAGTGTTGACAGTAATAGGGCAACACTTAAACAGGTGCGTTTCAAGGTTTACTTTTTTAAAGAATTGAGGTGGGTAATGTACTCCTCAGGTGGCATGCCGTTGTAGCCGGTTGCTCCTTTGATATTGCCCTTGGCGTCCATTACAATAACATACGGAAAGTACCCGTTTTTATTATATTGCTCAGCCAGTTTATTATTGTGTTCCTGTTGTTGTGCCGTGAGGGCGTTCTGCTTTCTTTTGGGGAAGTCGGCCTTGAGTAGGACATAGTGCTCCTGTGCATAGGTTTTGAAAACCTCTGAACTCCAGATCTCTTTCTCAAGTTTCATGCAGGGCGCGCACCAGTCGGAACCCGAAAACACCAATACGATGGGCTTGTTTTCTTTTTCGGCTATGGATTTGGCTGTGGCAAAATCGGTCTGCCAGTTTTGAGCGGATAGTGCCAGAGACAGTGCTAACAGCAGGTTGAACAGTAGTAGCTTTTTCACTTGTCCTAGATTAAGTATGAATTTTCTTGTTGTGGGTGACAGCAATAAACTTGCCAAAGGGAGGGTTGGCTGACTGAGGATTTACTGGAGGGTGCTGATATGGGTTTCTTAACCGAGTATTAAAATGCTTTAGGAGTTAGTGGTTGTTTATCTCAATACCGGTTTTCTTTATTTCGAGAACAAAGGGATTATCAGAAATCAGGTCTTGTTGTGATAAGGGATGTGGTTCTATCCTTGAATCAAACTTGGAGGCCAGCAGCATTAATTGGACTTGGATGTCGAACTTTTCTGAGTCTTTCAGGCCGTTTATTACCAAAGCGATATCAATGTTACTTTCTGGTTGCTGTAAGTTTTTCGCGTAGGACCCAAATAAGTAGGCAGTGACAAATCCAGGGGTTTGAGTTGATACAGTTGAAATATACTGTCTGACTATTTTATCAATGCTTTTATCCATTGTCGGTTGTTTTTAATGTTTTCGATCCAGAGGGCTGTATATTCTGACGTGCACTTTTGCTGAAAGCTCATTTTGTAATCATCATACCGCGCATTAATATTAAATGCTGTAACCGTTGCAAAAAATAATTTTTGATCCTCTGATAAAGTCAAGTTGCATTTTTCTGCAAGTCTCAATAAGTTATGGATAAAAGGTGGATAGTCATTATTGTATTTAACGTAGAGCGCCTTTAGAAGTTTTTCAATCATTAAGTGTCCAACAAATAAAGCCCATTGAAATCTTTTGCTTATCCTTATTGAAATTTGGTTGTTCCATTTTTCAAAAATACAAAATTTTCATATTAAACCCTATACAGCATTTGGTGGATTTTAATTGAGGCTGGATTGCAATAATTGGGGCTCAGTAGGATGATTATTCTACTACTTATTTTTTGGATATAGAAAACGGTAATTGTGAATTTAGTCTATTTGGTTGAGATCGGGAAATATAAGCCAATCTCCCCTTAGTGGCGAAAAACTTGTAGGCGCTTAAGCTTCCGTTGATATGATACTCGTAAGCATATTCCCTTTCAGAGTTTTGGATTTTCTCACTTTCCGCTCCATATTGCTCTCTTGGCGAAGAGACACTTCCCATATCCCCTAATTTTTCTATGGTTTGGCCAATCCATACCCAAAATTGGGTGGAGCGGTTTTGTGTTGCTGAATGCAGGATCCAATTGCAATAGCACCAATCAAGACCGTAAATTTGATGGTTGTTTTCATAATAATGATAGTTACTAGTTGAAACCAATATTGAGGGTAATTTACCTAAGGATAATTCAATCATTCCACCAGAAATTAGTTTTTGTTTTAACACTGCCCGTTTTCCTGGGGAGCTTAAAGGTTTACCGGCAAACATGAAAGTGGATAGTGAAGTCTTGCTGCATTTTCTTTGTTCCCTGATCCTCAAATATTGCAAATCCTTTGTATTCCTTTCCCCCCGCAGAACTAGCTTCTGCATTGAAAAAGGCACACTTTTTATTGTGGTCATAGTCTAGTAAAAAGGTGTCTTGCATAAACAAGATGTAATAATCTGCCGGTAAAAATTTGTTGTTTTGCTTTAGGTACAGTTCTGCAGAATAGGTGGAGTCTATTTTAATCGTATCTAATTTAGATTCAACTATAATCAACGTCTCATTGCTTCTGTTTATGCATGAATTTAGGTATATGCTAAAGAGAAAGAGAAGTCTGATAAAAAATCGTAGTGAATTCATAGTGGGTTATTTCTTTTTTGTAAAATCGTGATCAGACGTCTGTATAAATGGATCTGAAATGTAATGTCCTTCGCGTGAATTTTTATGGATTCTTTTTTCTCTCAACAAGACAGAGTCCTTTTCGTAGAATTTGAGAGCTACATTTATTGTAATTGAATCACTAGGAACTAATTCTTTTGTCGCTAAGGTTCCTACATTTGAAGAATCACGTTTACTCTCCACCCCATAAGCCTCCTTCGGCGAAACAGCACTTCCCATATCCCCTAATTTTTCTATGGTTTGGCCAATCCATACCCAAAATTGGGTGGAGCGGCTATTGACGCGGGTGCGGGAGCGGCTTCCGATGAGGGATATCCATGAGAGGGCGTCGGGCAGGACGTAGGTTTTGTGGGCTCTGTAGGGGGTGGCATCGCTGGGGGCTGTGCCGTTAGGGTCGGTGAAGATCCATCCGTAGGGTTGCCAGAAGGTTTTTTGTTGGGCGACTTGTTCTTTGGAGGGGATTTCCATGAGTACTTTGCTGGTGGACAGGTTGCTTTCACCGGGCTTTTCGAGTGGGGGCATTTGATCGGCGGTGCTGGCATAGGTGATGTGCATTTCACGCAGGTAGCCGCTGGTGGTTTCTCCTTTTCCGGTGGACTTTTCGATATAGCCGATTTCGTATTTCATACCGGTGGGGGTGTCGGTGATGGTGCTGATGATTTCACTTGCTGCAGAGACCTGGGCATATTTTCCATTCCCCATGTTGATGTTGTGGCCGCCGCCCGGTCGTTTGGTGACGAGCATTTTGACCAGATCGTCGGGCTGGAGGTTGAGACTGCGGACTTGTGCCTCAGGTGACCGGTCTATGTACTGGACCAGGGTTGTCTGCTGATAGCTCTGGTTGTAGGGCACTCTGTTGGGCGGATTGACGCGCTGCTGGTGCGCCGGCGGGATGAACCCAAAGGAGGTATAGGCATAGCCTTCTCCTTTAATGAAGCCGGTATAGGGTATGCGGACGCTTGCCAATGACTGGTAGTCGGCCAGCGTGATATATCGCTTGTTGTATCCTTTCATAAAATGGTTGCTTTATTAATTGGTGTTCCAACGGTTGTAAAATTCTACGTCGTTGAGCCATACCTGCTCCGGCGATATAGTTAAGACGGTACTTACCCCGCCCACGGCATCAATCACGCGGTCGAAGCCCATGCAAGAGGCATTCTTGAACTTGACTTTTAACACGGCGTTGGCGCCTTCGCGACTAAATACGACTTCGCCTTCTTTGCGGATGTTGGATTTCATGGCCCACATGAGGATGTTTTCTGAGACTAACTCCTTTAGAGCGATGAGCATTTTGCCGCCGCGGACAAAGTCCTGCGGCTCACCTTTGTCGTCTGTGGCTTGTGTGAATACTACATTGAACTGCGCTACTGAATACTGGTGGCCGGCAGTTTCGCCTTCCAGTGAGAAGTTGACGGAGAGGCTGGTGTCTGTTTGATTGTAACTGGGTAGGTTCATGCTTTAGTTTTTAAGGTTGACCCATTGGTTGATTTTATCGGCATCGCAGATGACGATGGCGCCATTCAATAGTTTGCTGGAGAATTTCATCCATTCCATGAGCTCTTTGGTGGGAATGTTGGGATAAACCATGTCGATGATGCCACCGACAACTTCAGTTTGTACCTGACCAATCTGGTCGGTTCCCTGCGCGAAGGAGTAGCTGCAGGTCATTAATTCATAGCCATCATTGGTGAGGCCGGGCAGACTGGCGTCGTTGAGTTGCCCAATGCGTAAGAAACATTTGTGTCCGAACATAATCTTTGGAGTTAAGGTTGATGAAAATTGGGTATTCAATGATCTGTTTTGGTTTGAGGCGGAAATTTAGTAAAAGTTTTTGTTAAGTCAAAAACTTTTTTTATTGATGGAATTTATTATTATGTAATATAAGATATAAAAACTTTCTTTGTTTCGTGATTTTTTCTGTAAAAGTAATCGCCAGTATCATGCCGCAACAGATGCCTTTTTTGGGTGGATACATGCAAGCAATCTACAATAACAATGAGGACTTTGACCAGGCCGACCTTTAACACACAATTTGAAAATATCCTATAACTGTCAGAACTTCTCGGAAAACTCAAATTAATTCCGAATAGTTCTAAGAGTTTCCACTACAACCTGGAAAATTTCAACTCTCAGGCAGGTATCCCCGGCTTGAGAAAATTTCTTACTTTTACAATACGCGGTAGGCCGAATGCTTACGAAACACAAAATTAAAATATCTAAAGTATGATCGCTGACTGGCAAACAAATAAGGCTTATTCTTCGGAATTGCTATGAGAGTTAACATGTGTATGAGTTACTAAAATTTAAATAAAATGAAGAAAAAAATTGCTGTATTTCTGTTTGAGGGATTTTCTGATTGGGAAACTGCCTTCCTAACTCCGGAAATCAATAAGAGTGACCTTTTTGAGCTGGTCTATTTTTCGACCAGTGGGGACCTGGTTACCTCCATGGGTGGATTACAGGTTAAACCTGCAAAGACGCTTAAGGATTTGGTATTGGAGGATTTGGAGATGTTAATTTTGCCTGGTGGTACCGCATGGGAAAAGGGTGGCAATAAGGAAATTGGACCAATAACGAAGGACATGCTTGAGGCTGGAAAAACTGTGGCGGCTATTTGCGCGGCGACCATCTACCTGGGACAAGTGGGCTTATTGAACAATTTGAAGCATACGAGCAGTGACTTGAATTATTTAAAAGCTATGGCGCCGGAATATACTGGTGGCGACCTTTATCAAAACGCTTTAGCGGTGACGGATGGCAACCTCATTACAGCGAATGGGATTGCGCCTATTGAGTTTGCTTGTGAGGTTTTTAAGGCCATTGGCTTGTATGGCGAGGAGGCCATTGAAAAATGGTTTCAGTTGTTTAAAAACGGTGTGTGGAGTGAATAAGACGCATGGTGTCGGTTGAATTTTTATGGGGTTCTAATATCTAAGAAAATAATTATGACTTTCACAGGATTTACAAAATCAAGCATCGGATTCCTTAAGGATTTGGCTGTGAACAATAATAAGGAATGGTTTGAGGGTAACAGGGGCAGCTATGATGAGCACCTGTTAACACCATTAAAAGGGTTGTCGGCGGCCCTTGGGCCATTAATCTGCAGTATTGATGCTGAGATTGAAATTGCGCCAAATATCAACAAAACAATCTCTAAAATTTATAGGGACGTGCGTTTTTCTAACGACAAGTCGCCCTTTAGGACGGACCAATGGCTGACGTTTAAGCGCCCCGGGGCGCTGTGGGGCAATGTACCTGAATTCTACTTTTATTTTACACCGGAAGAATACCAGTACGGAATGGGCTATTACCAGGCAACACCGGAAAGAATGAACCGTTTAAGGGAGCATATTGTCCGGCACCCCGACCGCTTTGCCAAAATCATTGATGCCTTCGAAAATCAGGATGAATTCAAACTGGTAGGGGAGGCATACAAAAGAACCATCCCCAATGAAATGCCTGAAGCATTTCAGCCCTGGTTTCAAAAAAAGACGATCGCCCTTAGCTGTACACAAAAATTGGACCAGGCCTTTTACGGCGAAAACCTCCTGCAGCTTCTTAGCGAGGCTTTTACGTTCAACGCTGATTTGTACCTTTTCATTACGGAAAGCATTAACTATGAGGCTTCCGAAGATTAGCCGTTTCTGGCATGGCAAATCCTGATATTAAGGTAATAACTAGCAATATTTTATTCTTGGAATTTTAAGTTTTGCGAGCAATAAAATTCAAAAAAACGCCAGCAATTTTTTTTTCTGGCGTTTTTTTGTTTTCCAATATTCGCCAAATAGTTGTATGTTTGGTGAAAATTTGATTTGAAATGCCAAAGATCATAGAAAATAGGTTGATTGAAGCGTTTAAAGATCGGGAGTTTTTCACCCGGGAAGACCTCTTTGAATTCTATCGCTATTTTGAACCTGATCTAAACGAAGGGACATTCGGATGGAGAATTTATGACCTCAAAGACAAAAATATCATTAGAACGCTCAAGCGAGGTCTCTATGTAATTTCATACAAATGCAAATATAAGCCAGAAATTTCCCCTGAACTTATTAAGCTCGCAAAAAGAATCACAGACAAATTTCAGGATGTCAAATACTGCATTTGGGAAACAGAATGGCTCAATGAATTTTCCCAACACCAGGCCAGCAAAAGAATTATCCTTATTGAGATTGAGAAGGATTTCATGGAGTCTCTCTTCTATGAACTGAAAGACGCATCAAGAAACGAGCTTTACCTCAATCCTGACGACAAAGCCATTGACTTTTATATTGCTGAAGGTAACTATCCGGTAGTCATTAACAAACTGATTACACGCTCCCCAATTGTAAATCGAACCGAGAAAAGGGTGAGATTTTATACTCCGCAACTTGAGAAAATTCTGGTCGATCTCTTTGCAGAAGAAAAGCTTTTCTACTACCTGCAGGGTTCTGAATTGATAAGCATCTATGAAAATGCCATTAGCAACTATGCTATCAATTTTACCAAATTATTCAGCTATGCTAATCGAAGGGATAGAGAACATGACATCAAGCAGTTCATGACGAACCATATGTTTCATCTCGTAAAAAACATTATTGAATGATTAAGGAACATTGCTTTACGGATGAATGGTTAGAGAGCTTCAGGAAGAAACGGAGCCATAGCCGTATTGATAAAATCATTTTGGAAAAGATGATTTATGCCTTGCATTTGCTGGAGCGGTTAAAAAGTAATGGACTTGAATTCGTTTTCAAGGGTGGAACCAGTTTGGTGCTTTTATTGGAAGAAGGACATCGATTCTCCATTGATATCGACATTATCAGCAAAACTGACCAAAAAGTGCTGGAGCGCATTTTGCAAAAGGTGGTTGATTCTTCCAATTTTACCGGGTTTGAGCTGGACGAACATCGTAGTTATAAGCCTGGAGTGCCAAAAGCGCACTACAAGTTTAAATTTGATTCTGGGAGGCAGGGATCTGGCACTATTATGCTGGATGTGCTTATTGAGGATTCGATCTATCCGTTTGCGATTGAAAAGGCTGTGGCTACTAAATGGATTGAAACGGATAATGAGACCATGGTTACTGTGCCATGCATTGATTCAATAACAGGGGATAAATTGACCGCATTTGCTCCGAATACTATCGGCATTCCTTACTTCAAGGGTAAAGACAAACAGCCCTTCTCCATGGAGATATGTAAGCAGCTTTTTGATTTGAGTAAACTGTTCGAGCGTATTCAAAGCATGGCAGTGGTGGCTGCCAGTTTTCACGCATTTGCTGAGCATGAAATTGTTTATCGAAAAAAGGAGAACCCGGAAGTTGATCTCAACCCGGAAATGGTGTTGCGAGATACGATTGCCACATGCATCATTCTGGCCAAGAGAGATCGTGGAAACGCTGATGAGAAAGTGAAATTCAAAGAATTGCAAAAAGGCATTACCGCTTTTGGTACCGGATTCCTGATGGCCGGGAATTTCAGGATTGATGATGCGGTACCAGCATCCGCCCGAATTGCCTACTTGGCAGCCAAAATTTTGCTCAATGATCTTTCACCAATCACCTATTATGAAGATCAGGATATTAAGGACTTGCTTATTGAAGATCCGAATTGGAATTTCCTGATGCGTTTAAAAAGACAACCGGATAAATCAGCATTCTTTTATTGGTACCAGACGTTACAATTGTTATCATCAGCATATTAAGAGCAGAAAAAACAAAAGTTTGGGATAATGCTATCATTCACTGAAAAATTGTACGCCTCGGAAGCGATAAAGCTGGTCACTGGGAAATAATGGTGTGAATGGTCCCAAAGTTATACCATTTCATTACGGAAAGCATTAACTATGAGGCTCCTGAAGATTAGCGCTTGTAGGGTAAGTGGAATAAACTAAAAATGGAAATGAGATGAAACAATCGGAAAAAATTTCAGAAGGTAAAGACTACACTGCTGTCAATCTTGGAGGTATAGATGAGATTAAATCTTATTCTTTAATTCACCCTAAATCAGGAAGGGAGATTAAAGGAAAAGTATTCTTAAAAGACCTTACAAAAGCAACTGGAACGGAGATATCCTTTACTTCTTTACCACCTAAAACAGAATTGGGATATTTCCATATTCATAATAAAGATGAAGAAACCTACATCATTATCAAAGGATCGGGCTATTATCAGGTTAACAATGATTGCTTTCCAATTAAAGAAGGCAGCATAGTAAGAGTAGCTCCAGAGGGCGTAAGGAGTTTATGCAACACCTCAGATAATGAAATGGTGTACATTTGCATCCAGTCAAAAATGAATTCCCTTGAAGAGCATACTACAGATGATGGATCGCGATTGGTGTACGATTCTAAATTGAAAGAATTATTATAAGGCTAGCCCCAAAAACAAGGTCACTGATGCTGTAGCCATCAGATAATGAAGGCCATTGCTTGTGGATAGGTGGTTGTAGGTAGGGGTAGCCCTACCGAAGTCAGGTATACTTACTTAAAGCATTTAAAAACTTGTCCCTTGTTATAGGCTTGATAATATAGTCAGATACATCGGTGATGGATTTGGCCCTTTCAACATCGTTAGGATCTATGGATGAGGATAAAATATAGATGGTAATTTTTTTGCCAAGGGACGGCTTTAGCCGGGTGTATTCATGAAGAAATCCCCATCCGTCCATAACTGGCATAAACAGGTCAAGAAAGATCACTTCTGGTAGATTGGCAGGCTCGGCTATCACTGATTCCAGGTAACTTATGGCCTCGGCTCCATTAGAGAAATACTTGATTTTATTGACGGCATTGGTCGATTTTATAACTTCACCTGCAAGGAACTGAAAGGTGTTGTCGTCATCTACCACATATAGGGTGTCTATGGCTTTCATCACAATTAGGATTTTGATAATTGAACAATAAATTTACTTCCTGTGCCAATGGTGCTTTCCACATGGATGGTTCCGCCCATAGCTTCGACCTGTGTCCTGGTCATAAATAAACCAAAGCCTTTTGCGCCAGGATGGTTGTGAAAAGTTTTGTGCAACTTGAACAGGTTGTTTCTATGTTGTTTAAGGTCGATGCCTAACCCATTATCCTGTATTTCAAGGTATATCCAACCGTCGGTCTTGAGACTTTTAATATGGATGATTGGCGTTCTTTCAGGGGAACTGTACCTAATGGCATTACTTAAGAGGTTGAACAGAATGCTATCGAAATATTTTCCGGGATAATAGATTGATTTTGCCAATGAAAGGTCATAGGTTATGGAAGCATTCGATTTTAATATTTCACCCTGCAGCAACCCGAGGGTTGTTAGCAGCCGGTCTTCTATGTCAATGTATACTTTTTCGATGTTAAAATCTTTTTTTACCTGAGCCGCATCGACTAATTCATTGAAGGTATTGTGCAATGAATCGACCACTTGTTTCTGTTTCTCTATGTACCTTAGTTTGTCATCTACTTCCTGGGTGCTGGTTATCATATCGCTGAGCAATAGTAGATTGGAAAGGGGCGCTCTTAAGTTGTGCGAAATAATCTGGGTGAACTCCTCAAGTTGGGCTTTTTGCTTTTCGAGCTGAAGAAGCATCTGTTCTCTTTCTGTGAGTTTATCTTCGAGTTTAGTCCTGATGTTTATGTTTTCAATGGAAACGGCAGTAATGTCAGCAAGCGCCTGTAGTAAACCTACTTCCTCTTCAGTTGGTAAATGATGATTGGCCCAGTAATTACCAATGGCTCCAATGGGATTCTTTGTTCGTATTGGAACCATGGCCAGACTTTTAACAAAGGTTGGTCGATAGGCATCAGCTGGTATCCGCTCATCTGTATAAATATCTGGGATGACAACGGGTTGTTTGTTGAGCATTACCCATCCGCTTATACAAATTTTCATAGGAAAGCGGGAACCTTTCCATAAGGGACTAATGGCATCTTCATCAGCATAGAAACACATGTTGTCATCGCGCAACACAAAAGTTGCGCCATCGGCACCTGACAGCTCTCTGGCCACTGTTCGCACAATTTTCATTACTGAGTCGATATTTGTTGCCAGAGATAATTCCTGAACGGTATTAACCAACCGTTCCATGCTATTTATTTGCATAGTGTCTGTTATGGTTAATGGTTTTGCACAACCTTACATGCTAAATTTCGCAGTTCTCATGGTTTGGCTATTTCGTCTTTCCAGTCATATATTGTTGTTACTGTACGAACTAAAAGTAATAATTGAGGAAAACAAAACCAAATGAGAATTTGTTTGATTTTTTTAACGATCGCTTAAGCAATTGTTTCAAAAGCACTTTGGCTATGTTGTTTAGCAACCAAATTTTTATACGCCTTCATAAAATTTATGGAAACCAAAAGTATTATGAATTAGTAGCCGTACTTTTGGGAAAAACGAGCGATGAGAATATGTTTTATAATGTATCCATGGGAAAGCTTGAATCCTAAGCAGGATTCAACCATACTTTTGGTGCATGAGTGTGTGAAAAGAGGATTTGACGTTGCCATTACGTATGCAAAAAATCTAACCATCAGGGATAGCGTTACCTATGGTTTCTGCCGGACATTTAAGAGTATGGCGAATGTTTCTGCCAGCATGACCAATTTTCATCGGAATTCTGAATTTTCTAATGAAATGCGGGCATTAAAGGAGTTTGATGTCGTGTTTATGCGCGACAATCCGCCCATTGACCCGCTGGTTTTGAATTTCCTGGATTCTATCAAAGACGACACCTTTATAATGAATGCCATCGATGGCTTGAGAGAAGCCAATAATAAAATTTATACGGCTGCCTATCACGACCCCGATAAGGCATTGATTCCATCCACGCATGTGTCTAAAAACATTGATTATTTGATGAAAACCATTGAAGAATCAAGCCAGGACAAAATGATTCTTAAACCATTGGATGGCTATGGGGGCAAAGGCGTTATTGTGATTGAAAAATCAGCGATGCACAATATTAAATCCTTGCTCGATTTCTATATCAATAAATCCAGAGAGGAATCCAACTATGTTATTCTGCAAGACTATGTAGAAGGCGCAGAAAAAGGGGATGTTCGTGTGCTGATGTTAAATGGCCAACCCATTGGCGCCATAAGACGGGTGCCTGCAAAGGGGGATGTGCGCTCTAATATTTCGGCTGGTGGCAGTGTTGAAAAATACAAACTGACCAAAGCCGACAGGCGTTTGTGCGATGCGATAGGAAGAAAGCTGGTTCACGATGGTATTTATTTTGCAGGCCTGGACATCATTGAAGGCAAGCTGATTGAGATTAATGTCGTAAGCCCTGGTACCATTAAAGATATCAACCGACTTTATGGTGTGAAGCTCCAAACAAAGGTGATTGACTATCTTGTAACTGCTGTTTCTGAGTCAAAATTGAGGAAGGATAATTTTAGAGCGGAGGATACATATGCACACGAGTAAGCTTTCAGTTGGTGAAATTATTGATAAAATTTCAAAAGGCGAGGTTTTTGAAGCGATACCGGAACAAGGTGGGTTTGTTTTAAAAATAAACAAGTATGTACCATTTTGTTGCACTGCCATTCACAATGGCGGCCAGTTAAGAAAGGAATTAAAAGATAAAATGGCCCTTTCCGGATATGAACGATGGTACGAAGAGGATCCGCATACAGCTGAATTTATTTCTTCTATGCCCATCACCATCATTGGATTAGATTCAAGATATGAATATGACTTAAATCGTAGTCCGGAAAATTGTATTTACGACGAGGCGTGGGGTAAAAAAGTCTGGCGTAAGAAGCTTACGGCTAATGATATAAAACTATCTAAAGCTAAACACGCCAATTATTACAAGGTACTTGCTGCTTTGGTGGGGAAAATTGAATCTTTGTTCGGCGGGTGTTTGCTCTATGATATGCACAGCTACAATTATAAGCGTTGGGATAGAGAAGTGCCGGTTTTTAATCTTGGCACCCAAAATCTTGACAGAGAAAAATATAAGGCAAATATTGAGAACTGGTTAAAGGAGTTATCCGATATTCGCTTGCCGGATACGCCAGTTGTAGTTAAGGAAAACGATGTGTTTCTGGGTCGGGGTTATAATCTGGCCTTTGTTACTAAAAGGTTTAATAACACCTTGGTTTTAGCAACCGAGATAAAAAAAATATTCTGCGATGAACTCAATGGCGATGCTTTCCCAAAAGTGATCAGCTCCTTACAGAAAGAACTAAAGGTGGCCATTCTCAATAACGCCAATCATTTTAGTCATAATCTGGAGAAATGGAAACATATATCTACGCCTAAATTGTTAGATAAAAGCCTGGATAATTCCCTTCTGAAAATTGATAAGGCACTTTACTCCTACCTTCGGAATATTGAACTTCTGGCAATCGTTAACCCTTCGAATACCCAGGCTGAAAAAAAGAGATTCTTTCGTAGTAAGTTTACCGAACTACCTAAATTTAAGTATCAGCCTATTAGCATTAATCCCTTTACGTTTAAGCAAAACATTTTAAGTCTACCAGTTAAGGACATTCAGGATATATCTATTCGAAGTCTTTACGAAGCGGTGATAAATGCCTATACCGATAAGTTGGATATGATTGGCTCGCTTAACACAAAAAAGTTTCTTTACAATTCTCTCCGGTATTTTGGGAGACCTTCGAAAATAGATCTGGTCAATGCCCAATACTTAGTGCATCTGCCTGCTATACCAGGGAGAGGGGTTAAGGTTCCGGTTTCTGATGCCAATGATGCTAAAATGGCACTCCAAAATGCCATAGAAACGTATGGGTTTAAGGCCAATATTGAATTTAGCAGTAAGGTTCTTTCACAGGTTATGGTCTTAAACTCGACAAAGACTGTGTTAATTCATCCGGAGGCAACCTTCAAAAGAAAAGAGCTGAATGCATTAATTGAACATGAGATTGGCGTACATATGGTAACAACCTTGAATTCAGCCAACCAGAAACTAAAAATTTTTAACCTTGGCTTGCCTGTCAATACCCAAACGCAAGAAGGATTGGCGCTTTTAGCAGAATATTTAAGTGGCAATATTACCTTAAACCGGCTGAAAAGAATTGCTTTGCGGGTGATCATTGTGGATAGGATGTGCAGCGGCGCAGATTTTATCGAATGCTTTAACGAACTGGTGAATGAATACAGCGTTGACGAAAATGATGCCTTTACCATTGTTACAAGGATTTTCAGGGGTGGTGGATTTACAAAGGATTATCTGTATTTAAGTGGTTTTGTTCAGATCTATAAATTGTGGCAGGAGCAATACGACCTGACTCCATTGTTAGTAGGGAAAACGTCCCTTCCTTATTTTAACACCATTGAAGAAATGATTGGTCGGGATATGATTGCCAGACCTCAATACATCACCAAGTGTTTCTTGAATCCAAAAGTTGAGGAAAACAATGCTATCTATGATTATATACTTAGTGGTTTAAAATATGGATAAGGGTAAATTATAATTAGGCACTATCAAACTGCAGCGTGAACAAATTATTTTTAGTAGTTGTTAGCTGTTAAAATCCTGATTAATTTTACGGCAAATTATTTTTATCGTGTATGGACGTTTTTCTTACCATTGTCATTGTCTTCCTTATCCTCAATATAGCCATGGGTCTGTTTCGGGTGTGGCGCGGACCCACGATCGCGGACCGCTTGCTTACTACTCAACTGTTCGGCACCACAGGAATGGCCATTCTATTGGTACTGGCGGGTTATTTGCAGGATCTTAATTTGCTGAATGTTGCCATTACTTTCAATGTATTGTCGATTTTATTAGTCATTGGCTTGGTTATAGTCTGGAAAAACAAAAAGGAGAAAGCCCATGACGATAAATGATTTTATAACGGTTGTTCTGCTGGTGGTGGGTTGTTTCTTTTTTCTGGCGGGAACTCTTGGGGCGC
>DHVH01000046.1 GCA_002412555.1 Marinilabiliaceae bacterium UBA5213
TTTGGCGTCAGGACGCAGCCAGGGGAGGCGACCGGATTTACGTACTTCAGACTGACGTTTGACCAGGCGGTGGGCATAAGTCGCTTTTATGAAATTCAGGAGCAATGGAAAACAGCCTGCCAATAGCACTTTCATTAGGAGGCTGGGATCCCTGCGGTGGGGCGGGACTGGCTGCGGATATAAAGACTTTTGAAAGGAGTGGGGTTTTAGGTATGGGCGTGTGTACAGCCCTTACGTGCCAGGTGCACGATGCCTTTGATCGGATGGAATGGACAGATAATGACTGGATTTTTAGTCAGCTCAAGCTATTGATCGGTCGTTATAAGGTAGGGGCGGTAAAATTTGGGATTGTGCCGTCCTTGACTGTTTTGAGCCAATGCATAGCGCTTATAAAGTCGAACCATCCCGAGGGGGTAATCATTTGGGATCCCATACTCAAAGCCTCTTCGGGCTTTGATTTTCATAAAGGGGTGAATCGTAGTGATTTGTTCCCCGTTTTAGGGGCCGTAACGCTAGTGACACCTAATAAGCAGGAAGCCGAGTGCTTGTTTGGCACTTCCGAGCCGGAAGCGCTACGAAAGTTGCTAAAGACCGGAAATGCTTTGCTTTTAAAAGGAGGGCATGCCGACGGTCATGCCAACGATGTGCTGATAGAAAGGGATCAAGTGCGGGTAATAGCGGGTGAAAGATTTGCCAATAACCCCGGCAAGCATGGCAGTGGCTGCGTATTGTCGGCCGCCATTTGTGCCGAAGTTGCCAAGGGAAATGGCCTTTACGAGGCTTGCGTTACAGGTAAGCGCTATGTTGAGCGGTTTATTCGCTCGTCAAACCATTTATTAGGCAGCCATTTTTAGTGAAGTTTTTTGCCATCAATAAAGAATTAAATAAAAATGAATAATCGGTCAGTAATCAAGCATGCGCCATTGATGTTGATCACGCCCAACAAAGATGCATCGGAAGTTGAACGCCTGGTGCTTAGCTTCCTAGAGGGAGGTGGGCGTTGGGTGCAATTGCGCCTCAAAGATGTATCGGACGCCAGTATCTACGGGATGGCCAAAAGAGTTCAGCTTCTCTGTCAACAGTATGCTGCCACCTTTATTGTGAACGACCATCCAGCAATTGCCCTTCAGTCAGGCGCCGATGGCGTGCACCTTGGGAAGTGGGACATGCCGGTGGATCAGGCTCGAATAATACTTGGTCCTGAAAAAGTCATTGGAGGAACCGCCAACACGCTGGAGGATATGGTGGCTTTGGCCTCAAAGGGCGTGGATTATATAGGTTTAGGGCCCTTCCGTTTTACCACCACCAAGAAAAATCTGAGTCCGGTCGTCGGTCTGGAAGGCTACAAAGCCCTGTTGCAACAGTTTCGTTCCCTCGGTTTTCAAACACCGGTGACGGCCATTGGGGGCATTTTGCTGGAGGATGTGGCCGACTTGATGGCTAGTGGGGTGGATGGTATTGCGGTTTCAGGAGGTTTGAGTGCAAAGTTTGCTACACAGCTTTTTTTGGAGAAATTACCGAAAAAGTCTGAGGACACATTGAAAAGTGCAGGTTTTCAGGGCATGAGAACACCATGAGTTTTTTACTTATAATGTTTTTCCCCTTGATCAATGCTTGGTTTTCTTGAAACAAACAAAGTTCGGTCTGGTTAATGGTTCAGGCCAAAACAGAGATATTTTAAAATATATAAATATGAAACAATTAACCATTGCCGGAAAAGTGTTCGCCAGTCGGCTCTTTACCGGTACCGGGAAATTTAGTTCCAACCGACAAATGGCGGAGGCCATCGCTGCCTCAGGCAGCGAATTGGTGACGGTGGCCCTCAAACGAGTGGATTTGGAAACACCGAACGATGATTTACTGGAGCATCTAAAACTGCCCGGTATCAACCTGCTTCCCAATACTTCGGGGGTGCGGACCAGTGCCGAAGCGGTTTTTGCGGCCCATCTGGCCAGGGAAGCGCTGGAAACCAACTGGATAAAGCTGGAAATTCATCCCGATGCCCGCTACCTAATGCCCGATCCGGTGGAGACGCTCAAAGCGACAGAGGAGCTAGCCCGTATGGGGTTTGTGGTTCTGCCTTATGTGCATGCCGACCCGGTGCTGTGCAAGCGTCTAGAAGAAGCTGGTGCCGCCGCAGTCATGCCTTTGGGATCGCCCATTGGTAGCAATAGCGGACTGCTGACCCGTGAGTTTATACGCATTATTATTGAGCAGGCGAACATCCCGGTGGTGGTTGATGCTGGTATTGGAGCTCCTTCACACGCGGCTGAAGCCATGGAGATGGGGGCCAGTGCGGTTTTGGTGAATACCGCAATTGCGGCTGCAGGAGACCCGGTAGCAATGGCCCTGGCGTTTAAGATTGCGGTGGAGGCTGGCCGAATGGCCTACGAAGCGGGACTGCCTGCAGTTGCCAATGCTTGCGAAGCAAGGGCAACCAGCCCGTTGACGGCTTTTCTCTGATCAACGGAATATTGGGATTTAAGTTTCCCGCCTTATCGCATATACCCATTTGCCTGGCTCATATTGGTTCAAAAAACGGAAGATCTTTCCTTTCCTAATTTTATAGCATCTACGCGGGAGATGAAAAAATGGTAAAACCTTTATCTATGTCATTTTATCAATTATTGCAATCTTATAATTGGGATGAAGTAACTGCCTCCATTGAGCGTAAAAGCACGCGGGAGGTGGAGATGGCTCTGAATAAGCAGCATCCTGATTTGGAAGATTTTAAGGCGCTTTTGTCGCCAGCAGCCGATGCCTATCTGGAGCCAATGGCTCAAAAGAGCCATCGCCTGACTTGTCAGCGCTTTGGCAGGGTGGTCCAGTTATATATTCCACTTTATCTGTCAAACTATTGTGAAAACCGTTGCGTTTACTGTGGTTTTAGTGGTGCGAACAAAATAAAACGCAAGGTTTTGTCAATGGAGGAG
>DHVH01000257.1 GCA_002412555.1 Marinilabiliaceae bacterium UBA5213
CGCTTCGCCGCGCGAAGCAGCCATTTACGGTACCAATGAAGTGGGACTGGCCGTTGTGGCTACCACCCTTACCGTGGTAGCGGTTTTCTTTCCGCTCACGCTTATTCAGGGTTTGAGCGGTATCATGTTCCAGCAGTTGGGGTGGATAGTGACGCTGGTGGTTATTGCGTCAACCATTGCTGCTCTGACGCTTACCCCTATGTTGGCCTCGCAAATGATGCGTAAGAGTCCACCCCGTAAAACGGGTCTTATTAAATGGGTGTTTGATGGCATTGAGCGGTTTTTGGCAGGGATGGACAATATTTATGAATCCAGTTTGGTTTATGCTGTACGCCACCGGATCATGGTACTGGTGGTGGCCATTGCTTTGTTTGTCGGCAGTCTGTTTCTCATCCCTATGGTGGGCACCGAATTTTTTCCACCCTCCGACAATGCCCGAATTGCCGTAATGGCTGAGTTGTCGCAAGGGGTCAATATTGAGAATACCAAAGCAGTGGCTCGCCGGATTGAAGCCACCTTTATGGAAAAATATCCCGAAATAGAGTTGGTTTCGACCAGTGCGGGATCTGCCGAGGAGGGCAATATTTGGGCAGCATTTGGCGATAACGGATCGCACATCATCAATTTTAATTTGCGACTGAGTACCAGCATTGAGCGCGACAGGGACATTTATCTGATCAGCGACCTGATTCGCGAAGACCTGGAGGTTGTGCCTGAAATAGAGGACTACCGGGTGGATCCCGGTGGAGGAGGCGGTGCCATGGGAAGCGGCGCCAGTAATGTGGAGGTGATTATTTCGGGCTACGATTTGGATGTCACTGGTCGCCTGGCCAATGAAATGGCCGATTGGATGCGCAACATGGGCGGTTTGCGGGATGTGGAGATCAGTCGGGACAAGTCCGCCGTCGAATACCAGCTGGTGCTCGATCGGGAGAAAATGGGCATCCATGGCTTGAATACTTCTGTAGTAGCAACCGCTTTGCGCAACAGGGTCAACGGCCTCACCGCTGCTCAGTTTAGAGAAGACGGTGAAGAATATGACATTGTGGTACGTTACGATGAAGCCTTTCGTGCGTCTTTGTCTGATGTGGAGAACATACTTATTCCTAATAATCAGGGCGTGTTTATCCGATTGAGTGAAATTGGTCGCGTAGCAGAGTACTATTCACCACCTTCCATTGAGCGGGAAAACCGGCAGCGGGTTGTCAAAGTTACCGCTTCCCTTTATGAGGCTTCGATTCGGGATGTGGTGGCTGACATTCGAGAGGGATTTAGTCAAATGGATGTACCTCCCGGAATTGCCATGGACATTGGCGGTACGGTGGAGGAGCAGCAGGAAGCTTTTGCAGATATATTTACGTTGTTTGCTTTGGTGGTGATGTTGGTTTATATAGTCATGGCATCACAGTTTGAATCTTTGCGATCGCCGCTCATCATTATGCTCACCTTACCCTTTGCCTTTACAGGCGTCTTTTTGTCGCTGCTCATTACCGGCCATACGCTTAACCTGATTTCATTGATTGGTTCGGTGATGCTGGTGGGTATCGTTGTGAAGAACGGTATTGTGTTGGTGGATTATACCAATTTGATGCGCGACCGTGGTCTCTCATTGGTGCAAGCGGTTATTGTCTCCGGAAAATCCCGTTTGCGGCCCGTGTTAATGACCACCCTGACCACCGCTCTGGCCATGATTCCCCTGGCCATGGGTATTGGGGAGGGGGCTGAAATATGGCAGCCCATGGGGGTCAGTATCATTGGTGGATTGATGTTCTCAACCATGATTACTTTGGTCCTGATACCGGTCGTTTATACCCTCTTCGGAGCCAATCGCATGCGCCGGGAGAAAAAGCGCGCTGCGCAAATGGATGATGAATTGGGCATGTAGGCCCTTCTTTTATCAGCCAATTAATAACTAAAATGTTTGCGAATGAAATCAGTATTTATAGTCTATAATCAGGCCCTCACCGAAAAGATTGAATTTATATTGGATAAGCTCTCCATCCGGGGTTTTACCCGATGGAATCAGGTACAGGGCAGAGGCAGTCAGCAGGGTGAGCCCCACATGGGCACCCATACCTGGCCGGCATTGAACGAAACCATTCTGGCCATTGTGCCGGATGAGGTGGTCAAAGAACTCCTGGAGCGCTTGCGCTTTTTGGATGATAAAACAGAAATGCAGGGGCTGCGCGCCTTTGTCTGGCACATTGAAGATTCGATATAAAACAAAGCGGGCTGCCTGGTTACCAGGCAGCCCGCTTTGTTTACAAATAGTTGTTCCTGCTCAATTAAAACCGCCATCCGAGGGTAACGGCCAACTGATGATGATTGGAAGTGATTTGAGCTGTTTCAAGTACACCACCAGGCATGTATGGCGCTGCATTGTATAAGGAGTAGCCATATTTTTCTTGCCTCAACATGTATCCAAAATCAATGTACATGTTGTTCATGCGATAGCCGATACCGCCTGAGTAAGTCTGGTGTTTATCATCGTTTTTAAAGTGGCCTTCTTTGTATGGGCTTTGGTTGATGCCATAGCCAGCTCTTAAGGTTACTACCTCAGTTGGTTTAAATTCAGCGCCAAATCTTAGATTATGGGTGGCTCTAAAAGTTGATTTGATAAGATCATTCTGGTTGTTTACACTCTTCATTTCATCCATCGAAGCGTTTTTGCTTTTGTATTGCATGGTTGAATAATCTGTATATTCATAATCCATGCTGATCAGACCGAAGGTACCAAAGGTATAGGCAAGGCTACCAATCCCTTTTAAGGGTGTTCTGAAATTATAGGTGAACTCACCCCTCATTTGTTGATAATTTGTGCCGCCTGTTTCATAAATCAGGGCCTCATCATTACCCTCATCGAAGCCCAGATCAATATATTTGGATTCAACCGAAGTTTTATAATCCTCATCGAATGAATATAAGGTAGGGGTGTGAAAGGCTGCCCCAATTCTCAAGGAATTGGTAGGCTTGTAAATGGCACCAACTTTCAGGTTGACGCCAATACCTGATGTGTTAATGGATTCAGTAAAGGCAAAGTCCTCGCGCGCATCCAAGCCGTCAAATGCTCGGTAATATATGTAATCATTAGTTAGGTTTTGCCAGCCGCCGTTGACTTCTTCAAAGTGTGTCAAGCGCTTTTCGTAGTTGAGTGTGGTAATACCCAAGGAACCTCCGAAATAAAAGTTGTGATTGAAATTTGCGCCAAAGGTAAGGTTTAACTCTCCTGTATGGCCTCGTTCGGTCATTAACCTGCTATGGTTTAAATCCTGAGCTGCACCAAATTCAATATTTTCAGGATTGTCAGTTACATATTCAAAAGCGTGTAAGTAATTGCCTTCATAACCAGCAACGGGGTGTTCATCTATCATGAAATTGTCATACGCCAATCCATTGTAAAAGTCGTTCCAGAAGCCCAAATTAGCTTCATTGACAAAGTCATCCAAAAGAGAAGTCCTGAGTCCTGATGCCTGAATAAAGGTATTGCGGGAAAAGCTGTTTTTTCGGTTATAACCTATGCCAAAATGGGTGCTTATCAAACCTGTTGTGGCCTCTCGAATGGGCTTATAGGTGCCAACAAATCCCATTTGCTGAATGGGCACGTTAATCCTGTCATCGCTACTGGTCATTCCGTAAAACTCAGCATCGGTTTGATTGAAGTGCAGGGAAGGTGTAATGGTGAATTCACTGCTTCGGTATACTGCAATTCCGGCAGGGTTGGTCAATATGCTCGAGAAGTCACCTCCCAGTGCGCCCATGGCGCCGCCAAGAGAAATGTTTCTGGCTGTTCCTGAAGGCCTGTCCAAGGAGTACCTGAGGGCATCTTCAGTGGATTGTGCCTCTGTTATGGTGATGCTTGTGGCAAGTGCCAGAGATAATATAATTCTATTCATGGCTGTGAGGTTTGGTGTGATAAATGTTTATTTAAAGCTTCCCCTGTACCCTGGTGGTACAGGGGGAGCTTTAAGAGAAGGGAAAAATTGAGTTCATGCTTTAATTAGCGTCGTCCGCCGCCGCCTCTGGAACTATTGCTTGAGGAACCTCCTGTGCTGGAGCTACCTGATGTATTGGATGAGCCTGAAGAACTTCTGCTTGGAGCAGAGTAGCTGCTGGACGAACTGCTTTTGGTCGGAGCAGGCGCACTATAGCTTCTGCTTGGTGCAGACGAACTTGGGGTTGAAGTTCTGGTTGGTGCAGTACTGCTGCCTCTTTGATAGGTGGCAGGTGCACTGGGACTAGTCGCTGCAGGACGGGTCGGGCTACCTGTTGATGGCTGAGTGGTAGTGCTTCGCTGCGGCACAGGTCTGGTGTTCTGCGTTGCAGGTGCCATTTGGCGGGTCTGCGTAGCAGCCGGTGTCACTTGTCTGCTCTGCGTTGGCGATGTTGTTTGCACACTGCGGGTACTTCCAGTTGTTTGTGACGGACTGGTGTTAGTGGTGCGAGGTTGTACAGTTCCAGTGCTTTGTGCAGGTCGTGGACTGTTACTTACTCTTGTATAAGTGGCCCGGTTGTATACTGGTTTTGTATTACCTTCTGTCTGTGAGTAAGTAGGGGTATAACTTCTTCTGGTAGGTGTACCTTCAGAATAATTGCCCCTGGTTGCTTGTCTGCCAGTTGTTGCTGAAGTGCCGGTTGATTTTGTCTCACCCTGTGGGCGACTAACGGTTCCTCT
Source organism: Marinilabiliaceae bacterium UBA5213 (assembly GCA_002412555.1). GTDB lineage: Bacteria > Bacteroidota > Bacteroidia > Bacteroidales > Marinilabiliaceae > Geofilum. Next base: position 4,673 of record DHVH01000257.1, read on the forward strand.
AACTGCGCGGTCGTTGTTTTGGGCAGTTGATGTTCCTCTGGCGTCTCGCGTCGAAGCTTGTCCTCTTTGATTAGCGGTCGACCTTGGTTGATCAGTGCCTGTTTTTAAGGCGTCATTGTTTCTGGTATTGCGGCTGGTGGCTATGCTTCTATCTGAATTTAAGCCTTGACGCATACCTCTGTTAACCGCCTGTTGTGAACCGGGTCGGTTATAGTACCCGCTGCCCCCATAGTAATGGTTATGGTGATGATAGCTGTTGTATCCGTAGTAATACGGGTTGTACCAGCTATTATAGCCGTAATAGGGACGGTAATGGTTCCAGCCAAAGCCGTAGTAGCCGCCACCGTAATAGGGATAACCATAACTCCATCCGAAGTGGAAATTGCTGTAAGGCCTGTGCCACCTGTTATGGTAATGGTAGTCGTACCAACGATTGGTCCATGTTGGGAAGGCATAAGCATAATTGCCATCTACATAAACGTTCCAATCGTAGTGGTTGTAATAGACTACTTCACTGTAAAATGGTGAATAGTAGGGTATTCTGACGGCAGGACTATGGAAGCGGACCAGCCTTTCAGCATAATCACGATCCATGGATGAGCCTTGGAAACCATCTACCCAATAGCCTGTCTCGTCGTTGTAATACAACAAGGTATCCGTGTCTTGAATGTTCTCATCGGCCAGAATGGTCGCATACTCATCCTGTACTCCTGAAAAGTCGCGCATGTCCTGTTGAGCATAGGCTCTTTCACTTCTATTGTATTCGTTTTGACGTGCTGCCAAAGCTCGGCTTTCTTGTTTTTCCTGTTCCCTGGTCAGTGATGGCACTGGTGAGAATGCATCATTGACGTTTTCTCGGCTTACGCCGGGTACATAGTAAATATCGTCATAATAAACGCCGGGGCCTGCTACGCGGCTCGTGCTGCAGCCTCCCAGTATCATTACCAGTACCATTGCGGATGTTAAAATAATTGCTCTCATGATTTCTCCTCCTCATTGGTTTGATCAATAAATAGCAAAATTTGTACCAGAAATTCGATTAGGAATCTGTTTTGTCCAAAAAATATCAATAAAACCTAAAAAATGTAAATCAATTCCCCGGTAAGGCATGTACGTCCAGAATCATACAGGGTTTCAGGAAATAAAACAAAGCAACAGTTATGCCATTATTTCTTATGATTATTATTATTTTTGTGCCACTTATGAATTAACACCATAGCATTGAAAAATGCTGAAATTTGAAAATTTCCTTTAGGATCAAATAATAGTTTCTAATTTTATGGCAAAAGTATTAACAAGTCGCGAAGAGAGTTATGCCCAATGGTATAATGATTTGGTTATAAAGGCCGATTTAGCTGAGAACTCCGCAGTCAGAGGGTGCATGGTTATCAAACCCTATGGTTATGCCATTTGGGAGAAAATGCAGCGTGCTTTGGATGATATGTTCAAGGAGACGGGACATCAGAATGCTTATTTCCCCTTGTTTATACCTAAATCGTTTTTCAGCAAAGAGGCAGCCCACGTCGATGGTTTTGCAAAGGAGTGTGCGGTGGTAACACATTACCGGCTAAAAAATGATCCAGACGGTAAAGGGGTTGTTGTAGATCCTGATGCTAAACTGGAAGAAGAATTAATCGTTCGTCCCACTTCGGAAACCATTATCTGGAGTACCTATAAAAATTGGATTCAGTCGTACCGCGACTTGCCATTATTAATCAACCAGTGGGCCAATGTGGTGCGTTGGGAAATGCGTACCCGTTTATTTTTGAGAACGGCCGAGTTTCTTTGGCAGGAAGGCCATACAGCTCATGCCACTCAGGCGGAGGCCATTCAGGAAACGGAAACCATGTTGGGCGTGTATGCAAAATTTGCTGAAGAGTGGATGGCCATGCCAGTGGTGCAGGGTTATAAATCAGCGAACGAGCGTTTTGCCGGAGCCTTGGAGACCATGACCATTGAGGCCCTCATGCAGGATGGTAAGGCTCTGCAGTCGGGTACATCCCACTTTTTAGGTCAGAATTTTGCCAAAGCTTTTGATGTAACTTTTGCCAATAAGGAAGGAAAGTTGGAGTATGTATGGGCCACCTCCTGGGGGGTATCCACGCGACTAATGGGTGCACTGGTTATGGCCCACTCAGATGATAACGGATTGGTGCTTCCTCCTAAATTGGCCCCTATTCAAGTGGTCATCGTTCCCATTTATAAAAAAGCGGAAGAACTCGAACGCATTGATGAGGTGGTGAATGGCCTGGTTGCCAAACTCAAGGCGCTTGGTATATCTGTCAAATACGATAACGACGATAACCGCAAACCTGGATGGAAATTTGCCGAGTATGAGTTGAAAGGGGTTCCCGTTCGTCTGGCCATTGGCCCACGCGACCTGGAAAACGGCACTTTTGAAGTGGCCCGTCGGGATACCATGGCTAAAGAAACCATGCCTTTGGAAGGTCTGGAGAACAAAATCCAAGCTTTATTGGACGATATTCAGGCAAGTATATACAAGAAGGCCTTTGATTTTCGCACCTCCAAAACCACCAAGGTGGATGATTACGACGAGTTTAAACGTCTATTGGATGAAAAAGGCGGTTTCTTCCTTTGTCACTGGGATGGTACACCCGAAACAGAAGAGTTGATTAAAAATGAAACCAAGGCTACCATCCGTTGTATTCCTTTGGATGCGCCGGATGAGGCTGGCCAGTGCATGGTGTCAGGAAAGCCTTCCAGCAAGAGGGTGTTGTTTGCCAGGTCTTATTAAGTCGATAATATTTCAGCATTGAAAGGTTGTCATGCGTTGGTTTTAACCAAGGCATGGCGACCTTCTTATTTGGAAGTTACTCCCCAAAAATAGAGCTTAGATGCCAAATTTATATTGGGTATTGATGGAGGGCTGTATCGATTCTTTGAGTTGCTGCTCTGCATCAGCTTCCAAGGTTAGATAGTTCTCAAATAATTGTATCATACTTGTTTTGTCCAACGCCATTTGGGTATCTGTGTTAATAGCTCGTAAATCTATCATGAAACCGGAAAAAAGTTGAGGTATGTCTTTAACAACTTCTGTGTTCAGTGAATTCGCGGCATTATAGATCGTGTGGTAGTTTCCTTTGGCTTTCTCAACAATAAAAGGGATTTTTTTCAAATTGGTAATGCTGGCATATTGCTCACATTCCTGAATGCAGTGATCATCGATGCGACTCTTTTTACATCCACTTATCTGGTGAAACAAGCATTGCCTGCTGGTCATTAATACAACCGGATGGTAAATACTGTAATATAAGTGGAAGTCGTCAGGCTTTTTAATGGCCTTGATTTGTTGTTCACTTATTTCATTTGAAAGAAATGCCCCGTAGCAATTGAAATTTTCTTTTAAACAAAGCAAACTATAGGAATTACTCATATTAAAGAAAGGACCAGCTATCCATGAGATACCCTTTTGATAGGCCTCAAAGGCTATGCCTGAATTGTTTGTAACTATGCGTGGGGGGTGCACTTGATCCAGCAATTCCAATGCGTCTGCATAGTCATCTCCAATTAGTATAGAGGGAAACCAGGGTATCAGCTGCTTATTTGTTTTAAATAGGTCGATTAGCCCTGCCTTCGAATTTTTGATACTATTCGGCAGCTGAAAGTAGACCGTTACGAAGGCGTCATTACAAATATCCAGGTCCTCAATGGAGGCAATTAAAACGGAAAGAGTGGGCTTATTGGTTAAGGGGGACTGCTTCCTTAAAGCGGGCAAGATAACGGGAGCCACTGTGTTCCGTGAACCATTCAAAACAAACAAAATTTTTTTCTTAATCGTTGTGAGTTCTTTAAAGGGTAGATAAAGCTTGCTATCTATAAGTAATGCTTTGCGCTCAATAAAATAGGCTGTGTCATCAATTGCTTTTAGTCTGGATAATAGGGCTTTGTCGTCTAGAGGCTCTGTGCCTTTATCGGTCAGATTGGTTTCTGAGTGCAATTCAAAGGAAGCTTCGGGCGTTTTTAGGACGACTTTTAGGGGCGTGCCACTCTGCCCTGAAATAGTTATGAATAAAGGAATTTTTGCTATGCTTAATGGTTTGATTTCCTTTTTAATAGCCATTTTAAGCTTTTCCTTTTCTTCATAAAGGGCCATTTGGGCCTCTGTCATTTGCTCATGCGAAGCATAATCAGAAGTCGCGGATAGGTGTTTGCTTGAATGGCTCATGGGATTATCAATAAACATATCCCTGTTGATGTCTCCCTTTAAAAAGGAATTTGAGAAATTACGGTTAAAGACCTTGTAAAGATCGGTGTTGTCATTGGCCAGTTCGTTTTTGTCATAAAAACTGCGCAGCTGTTTTTTCCAAGTCTTAACTACTGTATAGACGTAATCAAACTCCTTAATCCGACCTTCAATTTTTAGTGAGTAAACTCCGGCATCGTATAATTCTCCTAGATCAAAAAAAGCGGAATTGTCTTTTAAATTGAGTGGGTAGTTTTTACCAACAAGTGTCTGTTGATATCTATCTCTGCATGGTTGGCTGCATCTGCCACGGTTGCCTGAGTTTCCACCATGCACCGAACTCATATAACAAATGCCTGAAAAGGAGATGCAATAGGAGCCATGGACAAAGACTTCGGTTAAGATGCTGCTTTTATTGGCAACAGCCGTTAATGCTTTGATCTCATGAATGTTTAACTCCCTGGATAAGTTGACCCGCCGGGCATTTAGCTTTGCTAAAAACTGAATCTGCCCTGCATTGTGCGTGGTTAATTGCGTGGATGCATGAATTTTGAGTCCTTTAAAATACTTGGATAGGAGATAAAATAGTCCCAGGTCCTGAACAATTAGGCCATCAATGCTGGTGTTAACCAATTTGTTGAGCAGCTTTATAAGCGCCGGAATTTCACTGTCTACGATAATAATATTAAGGGTTAGGAAAACTTCACAATGGTTTGCATGTGCAAGCCTTATAATCCCGTGTAAATCACCCAAGCTGATATTGGCGGCCCCGTTTCTGGCATTGAATTTATTCAGACCACAGTACACGGCATCCGCTCCGGCAAGAATAGCCGCCTTTATGGAATCCACGTCTCCGCCCGGTGCTAGTAATTCAATTTTTCGCTTCATTATGGGACTATTAATGGCATGGTGCGTTCAGCATTGCTCAAAAGTAGCATTATTTAAGACCATGATAAAATTTTAATTCGTTTTGAATTTCCTGATATTCCGTGGGTTTTATATGGCAAGTTGAAATCTCAAATGTTGCTGGTGGAGAAAATTGGCAGGAACCTCTTTCTTTTTAGCTCTTTTCTTGTATTTTCGTAGTTGTATGGACTAAAAATGTAAATCAGGTTCTGATGAAAAAAGTATCACTTCAGGATAAAATCTCAGAGCAGCTAATGACCCGTGCTGCATTGAAACAAGGTGTTTTTGATACCACGTTAAGTGCTTTTGATCAGCTAAAGGAAGTGTTGAAGGGATTGCCGGAGGTGTTTAATCCTCAGTTGATGGATAAAGATGCCCGCTTGCAGCTTCAGTATGAGGAGGTGGGAAATTTTGTGGCCAAGTTGAAAGTGGCCGGCGATGTCCTGGTCTTTTTTATGCATACCAATGCTTTTATGTTCGACCGCGAACATAAAATTTGGGAACAACCTTACGCTAAGGAGAATATGGCCAGGTGCTACACTGGTGTTATAAATATCTACAATTTCTTGTTCGACTCCTTTCGTTATGGTCGTCCCGACGATTTGGGTTACATGGTGGCACGGGTGTTTGTGAACCGCGAAAATGCTTTTTTTGTGGAAGGAAAAAGGCAGCGTACCATGGGAGTAAGTGGTTTTGGAGCCAACAAGCTGGATCGCGATATTTGGCAGAAGATTGTGGAGACGGCCATGCTTTATTCTCTTGAGTTTGATTTATTGGTGCCACCCTACGAGAATATGAGCATGCTTACAATGGCGCAACTGAACGAAGAGATTATGCAGTCGCGCATGCGCACAGGTAAGCGATTGGGCTTTGTCTTTAACTCTGATGATGTCAAGCAATAGGGGCTCATTGAAAAAACTGAAACTGTTATTTCTGTTTTTTCCTGACAATTTGGTACAGCAGAAGCAGAAGCTGCCCTAATATAACATGGACTTAAAACTAAAAATATGACTTTAGTAGAACGTTTTCTGGAATATGTATCGTTTGATACACAGTCGGATATGAATACGGGGTTGACGCCAAGTACGCCCGGGCAAATGTTTTTTGCACGCTACCTGGTGGATGAGTTAAAACGCATCGGTCTTTCAGAGGTAAAAGTGGATGACAATGGTTATCTCACGGCTACGCTGCCTGCCAATATAGAAGGCGACGCTCCGGTAGTGGGTTTCATTGCCCATTTGGATACCAGTCCCGATTTTACCGGAAAGCACGTGAAGCCTAATATTGTGAAAAATTATGATGGGGGCGATATTGCGTTGGATGCAGACGAGGGCATATTTTTGAAGCCCTCAGAGTTTCCGGAGTTGGAGAATTATGTGGGGCAGGATTTGATTACCACAGACGGTCACACCTTGCTGGGTGCCGACGATAAGGCAGGGGTGGCTGAGATTATTACAGCCATGGAATATTTGTTGGCGCATCCCGAGATCAAGCACGGAAAGATCCGCATTGGCTTCACACCTGATGAAGAAATTGGTCAGGGTGCCGATCATTTTGACGTGGCTGCCTTTGGGGCCTCTTTTGCTTACACTTTGGATGGTGGTGAAATTGGCGAGCTGGAATATGAAAATTTCAATGCTGCCATGGCTAAAATTGTGGTGCATGGCCGCAATGTACATCCCGGTTATGCCCGCAGAAAAATGCGCAATTCCATGCGTATTGCCAGTCAGCTGGTAGCCATGCTACCACGGCACGAAACGCCGGAACACACAGATGGATATGAGGGTTTTTATCATCTGATGTCGTTCAATGGGGATGTGGAAAAAACGGAAATGGTTTTTATTATCAGAGACTTTGAGCAGGATCGTTTTGAAAGTCGCAAACGGGAAATGAACCATTTAGTGAATAAGATCAATGCTGAATTTGGTGAGGGCACCATGGAACTGGACATGAACGACCAGTATTACAATATGCGGGAAAAAATTGAACCGGTCATGTACATTGTTGAGCTGGCTCGTGAAGCCATGGAAAGGGCGGGCGTTGAGCCAAAGGTCTTGCCCATCAGGGGAGGTACAGACGGGGCACGACTCTCCTATATGGGGCTGCCTACCCCTAACATTTTTGCGGGAGGTCACAATTTTCATGGTCGCTTTGAATTCGTACCGATTCAAAGTATGCAGAAGGCCGTGGAAGTTATCCTGCAAATAGCTCAAATGGTGCCTGAATATAGGAAATAAGCGGAGGGACATAATTATAAATATAGGTTATAAGCCATAGTTTTTATTCAGGTAAAAACATACCTGATAGCTTTGTGGGGCGACAGGTTTTCTGTAAATTTGCAAGTGAAATGTTTTGATTAGCATTAGTTTGTAACAATTATTAAAGAAAATCTAATAAATTAACCTAAAAATTGTAAGTATGTCAGTATTAGTAGGAAAGAAAGCGCCTTCGTTTTCGACCAAAGCTGTGGTGAATGGTCATGAGATTGTTGATAAATTCTCGTTAGATCAGTACATTGGTAAAAAGTATGTGGTTTTTTTCTTTTACCCTAAGGATTTCACCTTTGTTTGTCCCACCGAGATCATTGCCTTCCAGGAAAAGCTGGCTGAGTTTGAAAGCCGTAATGTGGCGGTAGTTGGCGTGTCAACTGACTCTGAATTTTCTCACTGGAAATGGTTGCAGACCGACAAAAAAGAAGGTGGTATCAAAGGCGTTAGATTCCCATTGGTGGCCGATGCCAGCATGACCATTTCTGATAGTTATGATGTCTTGGCCGGTGAGTATGATTTCAATGAAGAAGGAATGCTCGAGTTTAAAGGTGAGCCTGCTGCCTATAGAGGGCTTTTCCTGATTGACAAGGAAGGTGTGGTTCGTCATCAGGTGGTGAACGATATGCCTTTGGGACGCAGCGTTGACGAAACCTTGCGTATGGTAGATGCCCTTCAGTTTTTTGAAGAGAATGGTGAGGTTTGTCCGGCCGACTGGCACAAAGGTTCTACCGGATTGAAAGCTACTCAGGAAGGTATTTCTGAATACCTCGGGAAAAACTAACAGTGCCGATTTGTTTTAGACAATGAAAAAAAGCTGCCCCATGGCAGCTTTTTTTATGATTCTTTTTGCGATTGCAGCAAATTACCCAGACTGCTGATGGCGGTTTGTACATCATCTCCCGAAGGTTCTTGAAACACCCGCAGGTCAAACTCAGGAATAACAGCCAGAATATGATCGAACAAATCGGCTTGTATCTCTTCATAAACAGCCCAGTTCTTCTCCTTGCTGAAAACATAGACCTGGATGGGAATGCCTTTTTCAGATGGTTGCAGGTGACGGACCAGGAAAGTCATTTCAGTATTTAATTTGGGATGTCGAATGCAGTAATTTTCCAGGTACTTGCGAAAAACGCCCAGATTGGTCATTCTGCGGCCATTGACCACAACTGACTGGTCGACCCCAAATTCATTGTTGTAATTATCTATTTCTGTCTGCCGTTGCTCTATGTAATCTTTGAGATGTTGTATTTTCTTGTACTTAGTCAGCATTTCAGGTGTACAGAACTTTACGCTGCGCATATCCACGTTAATGGAGCGCATAATTCGTCGGCCTCCCGATTCTTCCATGCCGCGCCAGTTCATGAAAGGACTGGCCACCAAGGCGTAAGTCGGGATGGTGGTAATGGTGCGATCCCAGTTCTGGACTTTTACTGTATTGAGCGTTACTTCCAGTACTGTACCATCTGCGTTGTGCGAAGGCATGGATATCCAATCGCCCACCCGCATCATTTTGTTGGCCGACAACTGGATGCCTGCCACAAAGCCCAGGATGGTATCTTTAAAAATCAACATTAATACAGCGGCCATGGCACCTAATCCTGCGAAAATCCTGGTAACCTGAACATCAAACAAATAGGAGATAATAATCAATACGCCTACCAAAATGGTGGTCAGATTAAGCAGTTGAATGTAACTTCTGATGGGGCGTTCAACGGCATAGGGTTTGGTGTTGTAAATGTCCTCCAGCACCGCTAAAACTGCTTGCAAGGTCCAAAACACAACCCCTATCATGTAGATGATCGAGAGTGTGTTAACAATACTCAGAAAGGTCGGGTAAATGCCAAAAATGCTTTCGTCCAATACGTAAATAACAATGGCTGGCGCGATGTGGGATATGCGGTGAAAAACCCGCCGATGAACCATGTAATCGTCAAATTTCGTTTTGCTTTTTCGAACAAATTTGATGGTGTAAAAAAGCAAAATCTTTTTAGATGCGTAGTACACTAAAAAGCTCAGAAAAAAAAGAATGAAGGCACGGAGCCCAAAATCAATCAGGGCAAACGTCCACTCTGGCAGAAAAGTTGTTTCGAGCAGTTCTCTCAGCCATATCCTGAGCCCGTCTGACTTTTCAATGATATTATCGAACATAATGGTGGTATTATTTGAAATTATCGGTATCAAAACTAATAAACAATTGTTATCTTGCAAAGTCAGGTAGAACAAGAACGCCTATATGAGAAGGATTTTAAGACTAATGACAGGGGTCTTTGTGGGATTATTTTTTTGTGCACCATTTACACATGCTCAGAACGATCGTTTCGATTGGGACAGGACGCTGCGCGTTGATTTTGTGTTAGTGGGTAACCTTCATTATCAAAAGGCTTATGTTTCAAAGATAAGGACTTATAATGGAAGTAATGCCGGTTCCAATCAAATGATTTCTCCTTTTGATTATGGCGAGTACCGTTATTTTCTTATTGATCCCGAAAGGGGTGACACGCTTTTTAAGCGTGGCTTTTCGACGTTGTTTGAAGAGTGGCGAACCATTGATGAGGCCAAGGAAAAGGAGCGGGCCTTTCAGCAAAGCATCGAAATGCCTATGCCTCTGATACCTGTTAAACTTGTAGTTGAAAGTCGCTTGCGCAACGGTCGCTTTGTGGCACTCTTTCACGAAGAGGTGCTGCCGGATGATCTCTCTATCAACCGATTTCAGCCTTTCGACTTCCCTTCTCAAGTGATTCACGGAACCAACCAACCCCATAAAAATTTTGATCTGCTCTTTTTGGCTGAAGGGTATCAGGCCGGTCAGGCTGATCTCTTTTTTTCTCAAGTCGAAAAACTCACCACAAAGCTATTGGCAACCGAGCCCTACAAAACATTTAAGGACCGCATCACCGTAAGGGCTGTGGCAGCCCCTTCCAAGCATTCAGGACCTGATGATCCGCGGGCTGACGAGTGGCGAAGCACCATCTTGTCGAGCAGTTTTAATACCTTTGGGGTTGATCGCTACCTGGAAACTGAAGCGACATGGAAAGTATATGATGTGGCTGCTCAGGCACCCCACGATCATATAATTGTGCTGGTTAACAGTGATAAATATGGAGGAGGAGGAATTTACAATCATTTCTCGGTCGTGACTGCCGGCCACCGTAATTCAGGGACCGTTCTGATACATGAGTTGGGGCATGGTTTTGGCGGCTTGGGGGATGAGTATTTTGGTGTGGATGTCTCTTACAATGACTTCATCAATCTTGAGATTGAACCCTGGCAGCCAAATTTAACCACTTTGGTGGATTTTGACCGGAAGTGGAAACATATGTTGGCTCCTGAGATACCCATTCCTACGCCCGTTCGTCCCATGTATAAAAACACCACAGGTGTTTTTGAGGGAGGAGGCTATGTGCGCAAAGGTGTTTTTCGTCCGGCCATCAATTGCCGTATGCGTACCAACGAGGCAGCCGGGTTTTGTGAGGTATGCACCGATGTAATCAAAAGAAAAATTCAGTTTCACACCCAATAGAAGGGGGTGTTAGGTCAATAGATTATTAGGTCAATTTACAAAACTATAACGAACTGTTGGAATTATAAGTCAATAAATTTTATACAGATGCATTATTTAGCGAAAGAAACCAGGTATGATTCCATGCCTTATCGTCGGTGCGGACAAAGTGGGCTGCTATTGCCTGCCATTTCTCTTGGGCTATGGCATAACTTTGGTTCCGTTGATTCCTTGTCCAATCAAAAGGAGATACTCAGACATGCCTTTGATAGTGGCATAACGCACTTTGATTTGGCCAACAACTATGGTCCGGAGCCCGGTTCGGCCGAAGAAAATTTCGGAAGGGTTTTGGCACATGATTTTAAGGCCTACCGGGATGAAATGATTATCTCGACCAAGGCAGGCTATAATATGTGGCCCGGGCCTTATGGCGAGTGGGGGTCAAAAAAGTACATCGTCGCCAGTCTGGATCAGAGTCTTAAGCGGATGGGTGTCGATTACGTGGATATTTTTTATAGCCACCGGCCCGATCCGGATACCCCTATTGAGGAGACAATGGCTGCACTTGATTTAGTAGTGCGCCAGGGTAAAGCCCTTTATGTAGGTATATCTAACTATTCGGCCGAGCAAACCCAGCGGGCAGAGGCTATATTGAATGACCTGGGCACGCCCTGTCTGATTCACCAACCCCGCTATAGTCTGCTAGATCGCTGGTCCGAAAAGGCTCTGCTGGACGTGCTGGGTAAACGGGGCATTGGTTGTATAGCCTTCTCGCCCTTGGCACAAGGCCTCCTCACCAATCGTTACTTAAAAGATATACCTGCCGATTCACGCATTGCCAAGTCGCACGGTTTTCTGAAAGAGGAAACGCTGACCGACGAGCGCCTGCAGGCACTAAGAGGTCTGAACGATATCGCTGCCAAGCGCGAACAATCACTGGCGCAAATGTCCATTGCCTGGTTGCTGAAAGATCCCCGCGTTACTTCTGTCTTGATTGGCGCCAGTTCAGTTCAGCAGTTGAAGGACAATTTGTATGCGGTTAAAAATACCGCTTTCACACAGGAAGAGTTGGAGGCCATTGACCGTTTAGCGGCTCCGGTGATGATGTAAGGAATTTTGAAGCTAAGTTTATAACAATAGATCGTTAGGTTAATAGATCATTAGGTTGATAGGCAAAAGCAAATTCGTGATATTCAGCAAGATATGCTTCTGAATCCAGAAAACGCAAGTCGTTTAAAATCAGCGATTTACAAAACCATAACGAGCTATTAAAAAAAAAGGTTTAAAACGCCAAATGATGCGTTATTCTCGTTTTTGAAACGGTCATTTACGAAAAGTTTATTCCGAAACAAATAAGTTTTAAGCATCGGAATCTCACTTCGTTCGAATTCCTTGGTTTCAAAAACTTCGAAAGCCTTGTCTTTGATGCCTTAGCTGCGATGGTTTTCGATTATTACCAAAGCCTGAAAAAGCAACAGTTTTCTTCTTGCCACTAATTGCAGCAATTGGAATATATTAAGTTGGTTCTTGTTGAAATTAAGTTTTACAGGTCGTATGGCAAGTAATTGCCTGCGACCTGTTATCTTTGTAGCCTATCGAATAGAGGATTTTTATGGCAAATATATTATCTGTTGAGAGTTTAACGCATCACTATGGCGATGTCCGCTTGTTTGACAATCTCAATTTTGGTTTGGGTGAGGGAGATAAAGCGGCATTGATTGCGCGCAATGGAACTGGAAAGACTACTTTGTTGAATATTCTGGCGGGGTTGTTCAAAGCGGATGGTGGAAATGTGACCATTCGGAATGGAATAAAAGTCGGTTATCTGACTCAGGAACCGGTTTACCCGGCTGGACTGACCGTTAAGGAAGCTGTTTTTAGCGGTGAAAATGAGTTGGTCGATTTGGTTCGTAATTACGAGTCGGCCCTTGAAGCCAACCACCAACCGGAAATCAGCAAGCTGATCGAAAAAATGGATGCCCTTAATGCCTGGGATTATGAAACCCGGGTCAAACAAATCCTTAATCAGTTGAATATTACCCAGCTCAGTCAGCCTGTTGAGCAATTGTCGGGTGGACAACTTAAAAGAGTGGCCCTGGCTGCCGTCCTGGTCGAGGAGCCAGATTTCCTCATTCTGGATGAGCCTACCAACCATCTTGATTTGGATATGGTGGACTGGCTGGAAGAATTCCTAAGCCGCAACCGGGCAACCTTGTTGATGGTTACCCATGATCGATTCTTCCTGGACAGGGTGTGTAACACCATTTTTGAAATGGACAATGAATCTCTTTACAGGTACCACGGCAACTACACCTATTTTCTGGAAAAGCGTGATGAGCGTATTAACCAGCGCAACCAGGAGATTGAAAGGGCCCGCAACCTGCTGCGTAAGGAGCAGGATTGGATGAACCGTATGCCGCAAGCACGCGCAACAAAAGCCAAATATCGGATTGATGCCTTTTATGATTTGAAAGATGTGGCCGGTCAAAAGACTGAAGAAGCCAGCATGTCATTGGATATCCAGTCGGCCCGACTGGGCAGTAAGGTGCTACACCTGGATGCTGTCAGCAAGTCCTTTGATGAAAATCTTTTTGTCGATGCTTTTTCTCATAAGTTTGTTAAAGGTGAGCGCATTGGTATTTTGGGAAAGAACGGTACCGGCAAAAGTACACTGCTCAACATGCTTACTGGTAGTTTGAAGCCCGATTCAGGTGAAGTGGACCTGGGAGAGACCGTGGTTTTCGGTTACTATCGTCAGGAGGGCATTCAGCTGGATGAGCATAAGAAGGTCATTGAGGTGATTTCTGAAATTGCTGAGGTTATCTTTACAGGCAATGGGGGTAGCATGAATGCGGCCCAGTTCTTGCGCTATTTTTTGTTCACCAATGAAATGCATTATGTGTTGGTGAGTAAACTCAGTGGAGGGGAGAAGAAGCGGCTCTATCTGATGACCGTTTTAATGAAGAATCCCAACTTCCTGATTCTGGATGAGCCCACCAATGACCTGGATATTTTTACACTGGGCGTTTTGGAGGAGTACCTGGCGCTGTTTGGTGGTTGCGTTTTGGTGGTTTCTCACGACAGGTATTTCCTCGACAGGGTGGTGGATCAGTTATTTGTCTTTGAAGGAAACGGTAAAATCAAGACTTTTCCGGGTAATTATACCCAATATCAGGACCATCTGAAAATGCTGGAGAAGCCTTCTGCTGCCAAAGAGAAAAAAGCAGTGGCCGAAAAACCCAAAAAGGCGACTGACAAGCCCCGTCGCATGACCTATAAAGAGAAGCAGGAGTTTGAAAAGCTGGAGAAGCGCATTGCTGACCTGGAAAAGGAAAAGGCGGAATTGGAGAATGGCCTTGGATCAGGTGTCCTCTCTCAGGAGGCGCTTATGGCGGCCTCCAACCGACTGGGTCTTTTGATGAGCGAGTTAGATCAGTGTGAAAACAGGTGGATTGAACTGAGTGAAATGTCGTAGTAATCTTGTAAGCCTCTAAAGGGGTACCCTAATCCCTAGTTGCCTGTACCTTTACCAAAAAACTCCTGGACTGCTTCGATATTCGATTGAAGAGCTTCCTTTTTGGGGCCTTCAAAGATGATTTTTCCTTCCTGTAAGAAAATGATTTTATCGGCCACCCGCAGAATGCTTGAGACTTCGTGGGTCACCATCACAATGGTCATGCCCAATTGCCGTTTTAAATCCAATATAAGCTGGTCGAGTGAGGCCAGGGACACAGGGTCCAGTCCGGCACCCGGTTCATCACAAAACAACAAGGGCGGATCCATTATAATGGCGCGCGCCAGTGCGGCCCTTTTGAGCATGCCTCCGCTGAGTTGTGCTGGATAAAGGTGGGCAGCATCCTTTAAGTTGACCAGTCCCAGCTTCATGAGTGCCATTTCTTTGATGAGGTTGTCGGGTAAATTGGTATGCTGTTCCAGCGGCAGCGCCACATTCTCTATCACTGTGAGTGAATTTATGAGGGCTCCATTCTGATAAAAAACCCCCATGTTAAGGTAGCATTCAGTTTGCTCTTCTTCGCTTAAGCCCGCTACATCCTTGTTGAACACATAAGTGGTGTTATTTGGTGAAGGGTATAGATTCAAAAGGTGCTTGAGAATCGTGGTTTTGCCCGAACCACTGCCCCCCAAAATGACTGTTATTTCGCCCGGTTTCACGGTAAATGACACATCGGTCAGCACCTCGTGCTCTTCAAAGGCAACAGATAAATTCTTTACTTCTATGATGTTATTTGTCTCCATGCGTCTTAGTAAAAAATCAAGCCCAGCACCATATCCGCCACTATCACCATCGCAATGGCGGCCACAACCGATTTGGTAGTGGCTTTTCCCACTCCTTCTGCGCCATTTTCAACATTGGAACCAAAAAAGGTGCCGGTGAGCACCACAATGGCACCAAAAACCAGACTTTTGATGATACCCGTCATAATATCTTTTTGGTAGAGCGCATCGGGCATTCGGTTGAAAAATATTTCGGGGGATATGTCCAAATATAAATAAGCTGCCAGCATACCACCTAATATACCAAAAACATTGGCCAGAATGGTTAAAAATGGCATGGTCAATAAACTCCCGTAGAGTTTGGGAACCACCACAAAACGGATGGGGTTGAGGCCCATGGTTTGAAGGGCATCTGTTTCAGAGGTTACTTTCATGGTGGCTATTTCCGCCGCAATGGCCGAGCCACTTCTGCCTGCCACCAGAATGGCTGTTATCAGCGGGCCCATTTCACCCATCATGGCGATGACGATTAAATCAACAATAAAAATATTAGCGCCAAAACTCCGTAATTGCGCGGCCGATTGCAGAGCCAAAACCAATCCAATGATAAAGGAAAGACCAATGACAATCGGCACTGCATTAACGCCAATGGAGACTGCCTGGTGGACAAACTCTCCCTTTCGCCGCTGTTGGCCGTTAAATAAATCGGCAAAGGACCAGTAAAAAACATCGGCCATTAAGACTACAAAGCCCCATATGTAGGTTTTTGCAAGGACTAAGGCGTTTTCTCCAATAGTAAAAAGCCAGCTTTCTGTTGGTTTTGGCCTTGCTTGTTCCTCTCCTGTCAGGGCAAACAAGTTAAGTTTTTCTTCGATGGATTGACTGGCACCTGTAATGCTTACGTGGATGTTTTTGCGCGCAAGCATCCGGGTCAGATGGTGTATGGCAGTAGTTCCTGCGCTGTCGATTTGCTCTAGCCGGCTCAGGTCAATAGTGATTTCTTCGGCAGTGATACCGGGCACTATCCGACTATAGGCTTTAACAAAATGGCCTGTGTTGGTCATTTTTAAAGCATCCTTCAGATAAAATGTGTTGTTAGAGAAGCTGAACTGCTCCGTTTTTAATGTGCTGGTCGATGTCACCGTAAAGGGTTTATTCTGTTGGATAATCGGAAATCGCTGCTTCAATCAATTGCGTGAGCGTCACAAGCTCTTTGGATAGAAGTTCACTGATGGCCTGTGCCATCAGGTTTAAATCCCTCTCTTCAAGTCGTTGTTCCTTATCTGCCTTATGCTTCAGAATGATTCTGTCTGTTTTAGTCTCAATCAGTGTAAATTCAATGTTGAGGTGGGCGTAAAAGGCCTTTTCTTTTTGGAGGACTTCCAGGTGATGAATTTGGGTGTTGAGGATGTAAGTGGCAGGCGTGTGCCAAAATCGGTTGGCTACCCGCTTAAAGGTTTCACGGTCTGATAAATGGTTGAGAATATGGTGCAAGAAAGTCTCCTGCGGTCGCACAGCCCACTCATGATGGCCAAAGTATTGTATCTGGTGCGATTCATCTCTTAGGGCTATTTGCGTGGTGGCAAAGGCGGGTGCCACCATCACGTCTGCCACTTCGCACAGTACATCAGCTGTTTGTTCAGCAACCGTTATTTCTGTCGCCGAGGAGGGTTCAATAAGGTAGTATTTCTTGAGTACGGTCTTGTTAGAACCGCATCCTGCAGTAATAAACATGAGCAGGGCTATAAACAGTAACTTATTGGTCATGCTAATTGTTTTTGAGTTGATTGTCGGGCAGATTTTTGGTGTTTGAACCACGAATCAACACCGACGGGTTGTCGTTAATTTTGCGGGAGGCTTCATGCAGGTTACGCAAAGTTGATTTAATCAATTCCTGACTTTCAACTAAATCCCGACTGCCTTTATTGATATCATCATCCACTTTAATAAGCAGTTGCTGGGTATGTGAAGCCACCTGAGCCAGCTCTTCAATGAGTTGTTTAATGTTGGTCTCCCTGAGGGTTTCGGAAACCTCCCATACATTGGCCATGATTTGATGGATGGTGTCGTTTTCTACCAAATTGTTAACCCGGTTAAGGGTTTCCTGAAGGGCAGCTGCAGAGACTATCAGACTTTCGGAAATGTCTTTGGCTGAGCTGATGGTGGTTTGTAGGTCCGCCCTGTTCTCATCCAGCATGTCATCTAACCTGACAACGGCCTTGTCGGTGTTTTCCGCCAAGGTGTGGTATTTTTCAACCATATCCATTATTTTGGCGGTGTTCTCGGGTTGTGTGAGGCGTAACAGGTTATTGATGACCAGTTCTGCTTTTTCAGCTATGACTTCGGCCTTACCAGTAATGTCATCGGTGAGCGAGCTGCCTGCGGGAATAAAATGGCCGGGTGGTAAATTGGCGGCTTCATTACTGCCACCCCTTATTTCTATAGCTTTTAGGCCGGTAATTCCCAGTGTGGTGATATCGGCCTGAGCGTCCTCCTTAATGGGGACATCCTGTTTGAGATTGAGCGTGACGATGATGCTGGTCACATCGTGGGGATTGATTTCAATATCGGAAATGGTGCCCACTTTAATCCCCAGGTATTTGACCTGACTGCCTATTTCCATTCCGCTAACAGAGACACCCTTAAAAGAAACATAATAGGTGTCTGATTTTTCAAATACTTCTCTGGCGGTGAAATAAACAATTAGAAAAAAGAGTATGGCCCCACTGAAAACAATAAAAATTCCCAACCTTATTTTTTGTGCCTTTATCGTCATAATAGTTCGTTATTGTTTTGTAAATCGCTGATTTTGAATGACTTGTACTTATTGACTACAGAGGCATAACTTGCTGAATATCATGGAATTAATTTTACCTATCAACCTAACGATCTATTGTTGTCATAAACGCCTTTATAAAGTGAATAGGAAAGATAATAAATCAAATGGCAAAATCAAAAAAAGCCAATTCAGTTTCTCAACCAACCCAATTAACCCTACCATCCCAATCCATCCATCACCAATCGACCCTTCCCGGACAATCCACCGTTCTAAATTGTTTCTTTATGCCATTGTTGTTAATGGTTAATTTACTATTTTGTCAAAAATGCAAACTGTGTGATATGTTGGCGTATTTCATGAGGCTAATCTTTTTTAGGTCTAGGTGGAAATTGTTGGTATATTGTTATGCCTTCCTTTTTTTTATTCCGTTCTTTCTGCTTAATGCTACTGATAAAAAGCCAGTTGTGTTCTCACATCTGTTCAAAGATCATATAATGGGTGCTATAACAAGTACGCTGGAGGATAGTGAGGGCTTATTGTGGATTGGTACTTTAAATGGTGTTTATGTGTACAATGGGGTTGGTTTGGTTCATTATCCACAGAGCATTAGAAGCCCGGAAGGAGTTAATGATAGTCATATATTTAAAATTTTTGAAGACAGTACTGGCTCAATTTGGATAGCTTCCCGGAATGGAATCAGTAAGTATAACAGAGATACGGATTCGTTTATTCAATACTATCACGAGCCTGGCAATTATCATAGTTTACCACCTGGTGAAATTTCAGATATTATCGAGGCTTCCCCCGGAAAACTTTGGTTGGCTGGGGAATGGCTTTGCCTGTTTGATACTCAGAAGGAGACTTTTTCACCCTTTTGGATGGAAAATGATGAGCGAGTTGCTACAGTGTTTTTATTTATTGACAAAGAGGATCTACTATGGGTAGGTACACGTAATGACCTTTATGTTTTAAATGAAGACTCAGAAGAGTTGCAATGTGTTTTTAAGACCGGAGAGCATGTGCCTACAAGAGGTGATCTCTGGTCGTTTCGCAGCAGTATAGTACAGTCTGACGATGGTGTTTATTGGATCACCCTTGCCGGTAAGGGCTTGTTGTCATTCAAGTATGATGGCGAAATTATTGATCTAAAGGGATATAACGATTCATCCAGGATCAGTACTAAAATTAAACAAGCCCGGTTAACTTCTTTGCATTTGACCCGACAAGGTGATTTATGGATTGGCTCTGAAAATGAGGGCCTGTTTAATTATGATCCAGAATTAAAAAAGTTCTCACATTATAAGCCTGATGCAGGTGATGAATTTAGCATTGGGGAAAATTCTGTTTGGTCAATTTATGAAGACTCGGTTGGTCGAATGTGGTTTGGTACCTTTACCAGTGGGTACAGCATTATAGATCCTTATTATGAGAAGTTTAAACTTATTAGAGACCAATTACCCTATGGCAATGTAGCTGCCATAGTAGTGGATAGGGATGAAAATGTATGGTTTGGAACTGATGGTGGTGGCTTGGTTTTTTGGGACAAAGAAAACGATAGCTATTCTTATTATAAAAATGATCCGGCCGATTCTACTAGTCTGATAAGTGACGCGGTAATCTCTTTAAATCAGGACGATTTTGGAAATATTTGGGTTGGAACCTGGAATGGAGGTATAAGTCTTTTGAAGAAAGGAGAGAAGTCCTTTACCAATTTTCATTCCAGTAATTCTATTCTTACAAGCAATGATATTTATGCCATAAACTCTGACAAGAAGGGAAACATTTTCTTTGGAACCTATGGTGGCGGGTTATATATTTATAATATTTTCTCTCATAAATGGAAGAGGTTTTATTATGAGAAGAATAATACGGCGAGCCTTGGTGGGGACCGGATATTTAGCTTAACATTTGATATGGATTCTAATTTATGGATTGGGTACCAACGCTCAGGGATTGAAATGCTATCATGGGACGAAAATGAGCAAGCCATACTTAAGCCATATCGAAATGATCCTTTATTGGTCGCAAGCCTGGGGAGCAATTATGTGAATACGATGGCGATCGACGGGGATGGCGTTCTGTGGATAGGCACCAATAATGGGTTAAGCAGGATGGATAGCAATGAGGATTCTGTCGCCTTTACCGCATTTTTTCAAGAGGACGGATTATCAAATAACAGGGTAATGGGACTGCTGTATGATGGTAAGGGGTCTTTATGGATTAGTACTTTAGACGGCATTTCTTCCTATCATAAAACTACTGGAACTATCCGGAATTTCAGTAGCAGTGATGGCTTGCAAGGGAAACAGTTTAATAGAAATGCCATGGGTGTTTCTTCTTCAGGCACTCTATATTTTGGTGGCACAAAAGGTGTTAGCTATTTTAATCCAGACAGCTTAGCGTTCAATCCTTATCCTCCAAAAGTGAGATTTATTGGCTTGAAAATATTTAATAAACCCGTTTCAATAGGAAATGGATCTCCTTTGAAACGCCATATTAGTCAAACAGAGGTTTTGGTATTGAATCATAAGCATTCGGTTTTCTCCATCGAATTTGCTGCCCTTAATTATACGCGTCCCGAAAAGAATCAATATGCTTTTAAACTGGAAGGCCTTGAAGAGGACTGGAACTATGTTGGGGGTGTTAATATAGCGACATACACCACCCTTGATCCTGGTAAATATGTCTTTAAAGTAATAGCAGCTAATAATGATGGCCTTTGGAATGAGGAGGGGGCTTCTATTCAAATTATTGTCTTACCACCTCTATGGAGAACCTGGTGGTTTCGATTAGGAATTCTGACATTATTGGTTTTACTACTTTTTTATTTGTACAAACGCCGATTGATTTATTTGCAGCGACAAAGAGAAAGGCTCAAAGCGCTTGTAGATAAACGAACCGTAGAGCTTTCTCATGTGAATGAGGAGCTGGAGGAGAGCTTGCAGGCTATTAGCAAGCAAAAGGAAACACTAAGTAGTCAGTACCTTGCCCTTGCAGATGTGAATGCTTTACTGGAAGAACAAAAGAGGTTTATCACCCATCAAAAAAAGGAATTAGAGGAGCACCGCAATAATTTGGAAATAATGGTGCAAAAGCGTACGCTGGATTTGGCAGTAGCTCTTAAAAAGGCAGAGGAATCAGATCGACTGAAAAGTTCATTTTTGTCGAATATGAGTCATGAAATACGCACTCCTATGAACGCTATAATTGGTTTTTCTGAATTGCTTGGGATGCAAGATGTTACTGCAGAACAACACCATGAGTATTTATCCATAATACGAACAAATGGCAATCATCTTTTATCGTTGATTTCAGATATCCTTGATTTCTCTCAGATTGAAACTGGACAGGTGAGAATTGTGAAAACTTCTTTCAAAGTTAGTCCCTTCGTAGAAGAAGTTTTTAATCAGTTCTGCGAAAAAGGAATTCTTAGGACCGAAAAAGATATTGCTCTTTTATTGGATTCGAATTTGGCTCCTGAAGATGCTATTGTAACGGACCAATTTAGATTGCGACAAATTTTATATAATTTGATCAACAATGCGATGAAGTTTACTGAAAATGGTCAAATTGTTGTCGGTGTGCGTAATTTTCAGCACCATTATCTTTTTTTCGTTAAGGATTCAGGTATCGGAATATCCAAGGAGAATAAAAACCGTTTGTTCAGACGGTTTCAGCAAATATTAACCCCTGATTATAGAAAGCAGACGGGAACCGGACTGGGCCTCGTAATTACACGTGAGCTGTTAAGTCTTATGGGAGGTCGTATTTGGGTTCATTCGCAAGAAGATAGGGGAAGTATTTTTAGATTCACGTTGCCAAAATTATAACCAACAACCCAATCCACCCATCCCATTCTTCCAACCCAATCCACCCTTCCCCCCCCCATTTTCGTTTTGGTTTGAAAAAAAAGGTACCACATAGCTTCTTTTTTTTCGCCGGGGGTTGCTTGTGTGATATTTATCACTATTTTTGCATAATCAAAAAAGCAATACAAATGAGAAGCTATTCCTATTTTTATTATTTCTTTTTCTTCTTTTTTTGGTTTTCTGGCCAAGGGGGGTGGGTTATGTGTTTACCTAAACAAAAAGAAATTTAGGAATTCAAGATAAATCAAAATCCCGCCCTTATTAAGGCGGGATTTTTTGTTTTCTGGTCTATAAGATGAGTCTCATTGTATGCGCATCCAAATTTAACAACACACAGATGAGTCAGCCCTTAAAAACAGTAGCCATTCAAGGTTGGCCGGGAGCCAACCATGACATAGCAGCCCGCGCCTTTTTTGGAAGTGAAGAAATTGAACTGGAACCTTGTCTGACCTTCAGCGAGCTGTTTCAAAAAATCGATAAAAATATCGACATGCTAGGCATGGTGGCCATTGAGAATACTTTGGTTGGTAGTTTACTGGCCAATTATACCCTGCTCAAAGATTCTGGCTTGTCCGTCCTTGGTGAGCACAAGCTGCGCATAAAGCATCAGTTAATGGCGCTTTCGGGACAAACAATTGCGGACATTCGGGAGGTGCATTCTCACCCCATGGCCCTTGCGCAGTGTGAAATGTTTTTCAGGGAGCATCCGCATATCCGATTGGTGGAGACCGAAGATACGGCCCTTAGCGCCAAGTTGATTTCAGAGGGTGGTTTAAAGGGCATAGCGGCCATTGCTTCGGGCCTTGCAGCCAAATTGTATAATCTGGAAATAATAGCCAAAGATATAGAGACCAACAAGCACAATTACACCCGTTTTTTAGTGGTTGGGCGTCCCGACAGCGTAGGGCACACCCAATTAATGGAAGCGGGCAAGCTTAACAAGGCTTCCATGGTATTTTCTGTGCCTCACGAAGAGGGCAGTCTTTCAAAGGTGCTGACCATCCTTGCCTTTTACAATATCAATCTTTCTAAAATACAATCCTTGCCCATAGTGGGGCAGGAGTGGCAATATCTGATGTATATCGATGTTGATTATAGCGACTATCAGAGGTACCGGCAAGCCCTGGATGCCATTCGTCCCCTGTGTGAGAAGTTCCGGGTTTTGGGCGAGTATGAGGCAGCAGATACCCTTTATGAGACCAATGGCGGGCAATCCGTTAAGAAAGCAGAATCTATTTCCTAGAGAAAATACTAGTTATGATTAAACCAGCAGACAGAATCAACACCGTTCAGGAGTATTACTTTTCGGTTAAATTGAAGCAGATTGACCGACTGCGACAGGAGGGTAAGGATGTCATTAATCTGGGCATTGGCAGTCCCGATCAAGCACCTGCTCCGCAGGTGATTGAAACTCTGGGAGAAACAGCTAAAAGTCCGTCCAACCATGGCTACCAAAGCTATATTGGCATTCCTGCTCTTCGCAAAGGTTTTGCCACCTGGTACCAGCGCAGTTATGGTGTGGCCTTGAATCCTGAAAATGAAATCATTCCCATGATGGGCTCGAAGGAGGCCATCATGCACATTTCGATGGCTTTTCTTAATCCAGGCGATGAGGTTTTGCTGCCCAACCCGGGATATCCGACTTATACAGCCGTCACCAACCTGGTTGGTGCCGTAGGTCGGTATTATGACTTAAGGGCCGACAATGGCTGGCAACCCGATTTCGAAGCACTGGAGGCACAAGATTTGTCGAAGGTGAAATTGATGTGGGTCAACTATCCGAATATGCCTACAGGCGCGGCTGCCGACCCTGCAGTCATGAAGCAACTCATTGCTTTCGGACGCCGGCACCATATTTTGATCTGTAATGACAATCCCTATAGTTTTGTTTTGAACCCGAACCCCTCCAGTTTGTTATCTGTTGAAGGCGCCAAAGAGATTGCCATTGAATTGAACTCTTTGAGCAAATCGCACAACATGGCAGGGTGGCGGATTGGGATGGTGGCTTCTAACGCCGAGTTTATTCAATACATTTTGAGAGTTAAAAGCAATATGGACTCT
>DHVH01000304.1 GCA_002412555.1 Marinilabiliaceae bacterium UBA5213
AGCGGGGCGCAGCCTTGCACAGGGTCGGCCGAAGCTCTGGCAATAGGCTTAGGGGCTATTTCAACAGGAAATGTAAAACTGTCATTGCAATTGTGACTGTTGTTGGCCGTTAGCGTTACATTGTATGTGCGCAGCTGGTCGGTCAGGTTCTCATAGGTAAATACGGGAGATGCTTCAGTGGATGTTACCCCTCCACCTAGTTGCCACTGGTAGCTTTCCGCATTTTCAGAGACATTGCTAAAAGTGACTTCGTAGGGCGAACAACCGCGCACAGGAAGCGGATCTACCATGGCCACCGCCTGGGGTAAAAAGGAGATGCTCACGCTGGCCTCTCCAGAACAGGAGGCTCCCGAAGTTTCATGCCAGGTAAAGACGTAATCCCCGGGAAGGCTTACCTGCACGTTGGTCTCTGGAGCCGTTTCATCGACGAACACCGCTTCTCCTTCTCCGGCCGTTTTTTGCCATTGGCCAGTGCCAAGGTCAGGCGTAGCCTGCAACTCTATCGACAGTCCGCAAACCGATGCGTCGTCCATAATGCCCGGTGCCGGAAGTGGGGCAAAGGTGATGGTCACATCATCACTGTGTTGGCAGCCATCCATATCAACACCCCAGGTAAAGGTGTAGCTGCCTGTTGCCGAAACGGTCACATCGGTGGTGGGGCTGGTCAAGTCGGTAAAGCTGGCCGTTCCCGGTCCCGCAGCCAGAGTCCACTCGCCAGCCAAAACCGGCTGGGAAGTACCCTGCAGTGTATAGCTCAAGGCACAAACACCATCATCGTCGCCGGCAGAGGCCAGCGGTTGCTCTTTGACGACTAGAGTGACTGTTGCCATGTCGGAACAACCCATGTCGTCCGTCACTTCATAGTTGTAAGTGAAGGTGCCTGTTTCATCTGCTAAAAAGTCGGGGTTCTCAACATCGGTAGCTGATAGTTTGTCGGTGGCGGTGCCTGTCCATTCATGCAAAATAAAATTCCGCGAACCGCCGTCCAATATAGGGGTAAGGGTGGTGGGCGTGTTTTGACACACTTCAACGATGGGCGGACTAAAAGTGATTTCCACCGGTTCTACGCCAATGGTTATGGGAAGGTTGGTCTGGCAGTTTTGGTCATCGATGACCCGAAAGGTCATGTTGTAAGACCCTACGGTGGTGGTTTCAAATATAGGGTTTGTGATGGAAGTGTTGCTAAGCGGTGCTGTGTCGCCCAGCCAAGCAATGGCAAATGGGGCAGTACCTCCGGTTATGTTGACTTCCAGTTGTTTGTTGAGTCCCGGACACAGATAAACCGGGGTGCCGTCGGTCAGGGCCAGGTCGGGCGCCGCAAAGACTTGTATGTTGGTTGTGCCGGTGGCCGTGCAGCCATCGTCGCTGGTCACTTCATATTGGATGGTATGGATACCGGCACCTGCCACTGAGGGACTGAAAAGACCGGTGAACCCATCAATGATACCGGTCCCGCTCCACATGCCACCCGGTGTTGCTGGTGTCAGATATTGGGGTGTTATGTTGTCACAGAAGGGGCCCACTGCAGTTATGGATCCATCGGGCAGGGCCACAATGAGGGCCATGGCCGTGGTGATCACCGGTGGGTGATCGCCATTGACCAGGTCGGCCGGTGGGCCGGGGATGGTCGGATCATCGTAAGGGTTGCACTGATTCCAGTTGCGAAGGGTCACTTCGAAGAAATCGCCTACCGCATAATAATCGGGAATATAAATTTCCATGGACTGGTTCATGGGTGGAATGGGGCCTTCAACGGGCTGGGGTGTTTTTTCTACCGGACCGGTGAAGGGGTAGGTGCGGACAGTTCCGCCGACCGTGGCATCAGGAATGCTGGTGCCACCAGTGCCATAAATCCACTGTATCCAGCGACTGTTGGTGTTTTTTCGGTCTTGTTCAATGGGCGGAACGCAGTTCCACTGGCTGGCATCTGTAAAAGTAACGGTGCCATCGTTGCCCAGACAAATGGGAAATACTTCCGGCACAATGCTCATAACGCCGCCATTCTCATCATCCACGTCCCATACAGTCACCTGCTGGGTTTGAATAGAACTGGTGCATAATTCCCCTGCTACCATTAGCATGGTCTCGGGTACATAGTTGCACCTGTTGCCTCCTTTGGGGTAGGTGCGTGAAACAGTTGTTTCCCACCTCGAAAGGCCTGGGTTGAAGGTGGCATTGACTACTTCGGGCGGGGTGCCGTCGTACCAGTCGATGTGTATTTTCACATCGGTACCTGTATAAGCCAAGCCCCCGTAATTAATATCCCAGGTAGCCACAACCGGTGCACAGGGTTTGTCCTGCACAATATCATTCCCTTTTGAAAAGTAATCACAGTTTTGAGCGGTTAAATCGCTAACTACAAAAACCGCGACAAATATCCAGCAAGCAAAAATCCGTTTCACGTAGGGTGGTTTTTAATTGTTAGAAATGGTCAGGTGTTGGGAAGCAAGCGCAAAAAAATGCAAGGTCTTTCTGTTTGTGTTTGGTTTCTATAAGTTCAGCTATTTTTGTGAATATGTCAAATATCAATTTTGTAAATGAGTTTGATCATTTTTTAATTGATGCCTGAAACTGAACTTGTAACAAGGATTGGGGGAGTGGGGAAGAAATTTTGTATTTAGCAAAATCTTAATATTATAACGTATGATTCACCAACTCATTGCATGGATGTTGCCCTTTTTGCCAAAAAAAGTGGTGTGGTTATTTTCACGCCGTTATATAGCAGGGATTCATCTGGAGGATGCTTTAACAGCAGCAGTTGATTTGCAAAGGAATGGGGCATGGGCAACAGTTGATCATTTGGGTGAATTTATTTCACAACTAGAGCAGGTGGCTGAGGCACGTGAAGCGTGCCTCAACGCTTTGGAGCGTTTTGCCAGGGAAGATTTGAACATGACTTGCTCCTTAAAGCCAACAAGTTTTGGCTTGTTGATTAATTTTGACCACTGCTACCAGCAGGTGAGGCAGGTGGTGGTCAGAGCCAGTGAATTGGGAAAAATGGTACGTATTGACATGGAAGATGCCACCTGCGTAGATCGGGAATTGGAGTTGTATCGACGTCTCCATGCTGAGTTTCCAAGGAACGTGGGCATTGTTATTCAAAGCTATTTGCGGCGCACATCCGATGATTTAAAACAGCTGGTCACTTGGCACGCTGCTGACACACCGGTGAATGTCCGTTTGTGTAAAGGCATTTATCAGGAATCTGAAGACATCGTCTTTAGAAATAGGGATGAAATCAACGCGCGTTACCTGGCCGATTTGGCCTTTCTTTTCAGTCAGGGCGTTTATGTGGGCATTGCCACCCACGATCGATTTTTGGTGACCGGGGCTTATGATTTAATAGAGAAGTATGGCTTGGTGCCCGACCAGTATGAGTTTCAGATGCTGTTTGGTGTCACGCCTGAGTTGCGTGCCGAAATAATTGCGCATGGGCACCACATGCGGGTTTATATTCCCTATGGGCACGATTGGTTTGGCTATTCAACCCGGCGCTTGCGTGAGAATCCCAAAATGGTGGGGCAAATAATCAAAGCCCTATTCATAAGAGGGTAGCATACTTAGTCGAAGTAATGGATTAATCATGAAATAGTGAACCGCAAAGTTGTGTAGAGACATAGTCTTACATAACATTGCGGTTCATAGTATCACCTGGAGTCAATAGGCACGCATACCATGCCTTGCGAACATTCGAATCAATTGGTACGTTCAAACTTAAACATGGCAGCATCTTCATTATGTAAATACCATTGTTGAAGCTTTGCCCCATCGGCTGTGCTTCCACCATCGATGTCCAATGTTAATAAATTGTGTTTGTTAACTACTCTATAATATCCATTACCCATGTTTTCAATTCTCCAGCGCTGCGAGTTTGATCCATTGTCCTCATACTGAATAACGCTATTTCCAGTGTTAAGGTAACCCATGTAATTGTCGAGACTTTTGTTGCTGCATTTCGATATTATTCTATAATATCCATCACCCATATCCGTTAATATCCACCGTTGAGCATCGGAATTATTATCCGTATACTGTTGAATGATTTTCCAATTTTCAGTTGAAGCACCGGGCACGTCAAGACATTTATTGCTGCACTTGGCTGTAATTTTGTACTCTCCATTGGCTAAAGGCATGCCGCCATTTGAGGCACGGGCCATAAGAACGCCATTTGCAACTGGTGCACCAAAATAGGGCACATCCCCATGCCATGTAAATTGTTGCATTCTAATAATCCTATCCCATCCCGATCCACTATATCTGGCCGAATGAAATACCATCCAGTCTTGTTTATTATCAATTGATTTAACAAAAGAGGCGTGGCCTGGGCCAAAAACGTCGCCGGTTTTGGAAAGTACAGGTCCTGTTTTTGTCCATGAGCTTTTGGACATAAGATTACCGTTGGTGCAAGTTAATCTTCCCATACAATATTCATCGAGCCAACTACCACTGGCAGAATAAATAATATTTACCGTATTGCCTCTTACCAATGCATGAGGGCCTTCATTAACTGTTGGATAGCCTTGTCTTTCCCAATTGAAATCAGGACGTGATATTTCTACTCTTGCTGATGAAAGCGTATAAGGATTTGACATTCTAGCAATGTAAATATACTGTGTGGTATTGGTAGGTCCCGGCCAACCTGACCATACATAGTAAAGCTGTGATCCAAAATAAAATGGGTGACCATCGATACCCCAATTGTCGTTTCCGGTTGCAGTAAGTTTTGCTTTATAGTAATAATTGCCATTTAATGGATTATTAGCGTCAGATCCTCCTTCTAATACATGCATCCGATGGTTGTCATTGTTTCCGTCATTGGCGCAAAAATAGATATACCAACGACCCGAAAGGTAGTGTAATTCAGGTGCCCATAAGTTTTTAGAGTACATTGTTCCTGGAGGTGGAGTATAAACAAGATGGTCTCCATTACTAATGGCATCCGTTAATACGGTAGTGCCATCATGGATATAAATACCTGAGCCATTTGACCCACAACTCCAAAATTGACCACCGGCCTTAACCACGAAAGGATCAGCTCCCGCACCTACCGGGTTGGTGAATGGCGCAACAGAGGATTTTAATTGGCCTGTTGTGATTGCTTCGTCATCCAGGGTAATGATTTCCTTTTGACATGATTGCCCCAGAATTGTGACAAACAGACTAATAGCAACTAGATGTTTTTTCATAGTAATTAGATTATTTGTAGTTAATAAAACACAATATTAATAAAATAATATTTAAAAGTACATATGACTGTTATTTTTTTGATAAAATGGCTACTCCCAGGTTGGGACACAATTAATTTCGAATGTCACGATGGATTCTTTGTGCTGGTGCGTGCCCTTTCAAAAGGGGTTAGCAAGGATGGCAATAGTAAACATTGGGGGACTTACCCTTCTGTTTTTTTTATTGCTCTCGGGTACATGAGCGTGAGGGCCAGACTTCTGGAGCCCATGAAAAGGACCATGCTCAGCCATATGGCGTGATTCCCCATGGAGGGGTGCAAAAGGTAAAAGGGCAGAAAGAAGAAAAACACCGCGGCCAGCACCACGGAGTTGCGCATGGCTTTGGAAGCGGTAATGCCTATAAATACGCCATCCCAAATAAAGGAGCCAAAGCTGGCCAAAGGAATGAGGGCCACCCAAAACAAATAGTCGCTACCTTTCTTCAAAACGTCCTCTTGTTCGGTGAAAAGTCGTAAAAGGGATGTTCCCATTAACGCATAGACGAGCGTGAAAAGAAGGGCAAAGCCCAGACCCCATTTTAAAAGTAGACGCACCGTTTTATGGAGGTTTTGGCGGTCGCAAGCGCCAAAAAACTTGCCGACCAAAGCTTCACCAGCATAAGCAAAGCCATCCAAAAAGTAGGAAAACAAAAACAGGTACTGCAACAGTACGCTGTTAATGGCCAGGGTAACATCACCAATCCCGGCCGATCGGGAGGTGAAAAAGGTAAAGACAAAGATGATGAATAGGGTGCGTATGAAGATGTTGCCGCTGACATCCAAAAAATGGCGCATGTGACTTAACAGGGGTGCCATTTGAACAGTAAAATGAGGTACAATCCAGCGATATTTCCTGAAGAACAGAATAATGGCCAACAGCAGACCAGAATATTGTCCGCATACCGATCCCAGAGCTACACCTTCGGCCTGCATGTTAAAGTGCCGGACAAAGATAAAGCTGGTGATAATATTGACCAGGTTAACAGTGATGGCTATGGCCATGGGATAGAGGGCATTTTGCATGCCCAGAAACCAACCGTACATCACCATCAGGGTAATGGCCGCCGGTGCAGCCCATATTCTTACAAAGAAGTAGTCCTGAGCTATGCCCTTGACTTCTGCACTGCCCTCTAAAAGCCAAAAGCTAAAATTGGCCAAGGGCACCTGCAAAAGCAGTAAAAGGAGGGAGCCTGCGATTGAAATGAGCAGACCACGCTCCAGTACCAGAGCCATCTCGCTTTTGTCGGCGCGACCATAGGTTTGTGCAGCCACACCGCTGATACTCATGCGCAAAAAGGCAAAGCCCCAATACACAAAGTTGAATATGACACTCCCCAAAGCTACCGCACCCATAAAGTGGACGGAGTCCTGGTGTCCCATCAAATACATATCCACCATGCCCAGCATTGGAACGGTCAAGTTGGTGAGAATGTTAGGGATGGCGAGTCTGATGATCTGTTTATTCACTTTTTTACGCCCTTAAATTCTTTTGTGCAAAAATAGCAATTAGTTCCGCGTTCCCTGAACATTTCACTAAATAGTCTGTTTAGTTCTAAGTAGTCAATCCTGAAAAAATTGATTATATAATTTTACTTAGTTGAATTTAAAAAATACGAATTATGGCTTTTGAATTACCAAAACTCGATTATGCATATAATGCATTAGAGCCGAACATTGATGCAGCTACAATGGAGATACATCATACTAAACACCACGCTGCTTATACTAACAATTTAAATGCTGCACTGGAAGGCACATCAGATTTAAAGACAAGCATTGAGGATTTGATGGCAAAAGTTTCAAAACAAAGCGTAGCGGTTCGCAACAACGGGGGTGGTTTTTACAACCACGGATTGTTCTGGAAGGTGATTGGTCCCAACGGTGGCGGAAAGCCCTCAGGCGATTTGCTAGCGGCCATCGAAAAAAACTTTGGCACTTTTGACAGTTTCAAAGAGGAATTTTCCAAGGCAGCAGCCACTCGCTTTGGCTCAGGCTGGGCATGGCTGGTGAAGCAAGCCGGTGGTCAGCTGGTGGTGAGTTCTACCCCTAATCAGGACAACCCCTTAATGGATGTAGCTGATGTAAAAGGTACGCCCATCCTAGGGTTGGACGTATGGGAGCATGCTTACTACCTGCATTATCAGAACCGCCGTCCCGATTACATCAAAGCTTTCTGGAATGTGGTTAATTGGGATGAGGTAGCTGCCCGTTTCAAGGCATAACAAAACGGTTTGGTTTTGTAAAACGATATGGTTTTATGTGGATAAAGGGGTGTTCTTTTCTGAGAGCGCCCTTTTTTGGTTTTTCGGTGCTATTTCATTTTACTGAATTTTTGGCTAATTTTGGCTATAATGTAAATAGTTTAAAATAATCAGCCATGACATTTAAATTGCCAGAATTGCCTTACACATTGGATGCGCTTGAGCCCAATATTTCGAAAAAGACCATGGAGTTCCATTACGGAAAGCATCACCAGACTTATGTGACCAACCTGAATAATCTGATTGCGGGAACTGAATTTGAGAATGCTGATCTTGAAACCATTGTGAAGAAGTCCGAAGGTGGAATTTTTAACAATGGCGCACAGGTGTGGAATCATACCTTCTATTTTATGTCGCTATCTCCCAGTGGCGGCGGTACGCCTACCGGCGCCCTTGCTGATGCCATCAACAAAGGATTTGGATCTTTCGAAAAGTTCAAAGAAGCATTTTCCCAGGCGGCAGCAACGCTCTTTGGCTCCGGCTGGACTTGGCTGGTGAAGCAAGCGGATGGATCGCTCGAAATCATCAAAGAAAGCAACGCCGGCAACCCTATCAGAAACGGGCTGACCCCCATATTGACCTGCGATGTTTGGGAGCACGCCTACTACCTGGATTATCAGAATAAGCGGCCCGACTATATCAAAGGGTTTTGGGATGTAATTGACTGGAAAGTGGTTGGGGCGCGTTTTTGAAGAAAAATGTTGGTCCGCGAATTACACGAATAAAAGATTGGGTAAACTTATCGAACATCGGCTAAGCCGATGTTCAAAAAAACAAATCAACCTTTTTTAAATTAGTGTAATTAGCGGACAGTTTTTGTTTTCATTTCGCGGTAAGCCTGCCATTTTGCCTTATATTTGAAGAATTTTACGACGTTTTATAACCAAAAGGCTTCTTTTGATGTTATAGTATCTGAAGGCAAATGTTGAACGCTTTTGGTAGATAGAATCGGATTTATAATTTGAAGTAATATGGAGTTTTCTTTGAATAACGGCAAAGGATATGTCAAGGTTGAATCGTACGATGATGAAACAACCAATCATTTGGCACGGATTTATGAACAATCACTGCGTTTGCTGGGGGAAGATCCTACTCGTGAAGGCTTGGAAAAAACGCCGGTCAGGGTGGCCAAGGCCATGCAATTTTTGACCCAGGGTTACAATATGAAACCGGATGAAATCATTCGCTCTGCCATGTTCCGGGAAGATTATCAACAGATGGTGGTGGTTAAAGACATTGAACTTTACTCTATGTGTGAACATCACATGTTACCCTTTTTTGGTAAGGCGCACGTGGCGTATATTCCGCGGCACCATATTACCGGTTTAAGTAAAATTGCCCGGGTGGTGGAGGCTTTTGCGCGCCGTTTGCAAGTGCAGGAGCGTTTGACAACTCAAATTAAAGATTGCATTCAGGGTACACTGAATCCTTTAGGCGTGGCGGTGGTGATCGAAGCACAGCACATGTGCATGCAAATGCGGGGAGTGCAGAAGCAACATTCGGTAACGACCACTTCTGATTTCACGGGGGCATTTTTGAAAAATGTGGCTACGCGCGACGAGTTTTTTAATATTATTAATTCACGGCTTCACTGATTATGAATTTCTGAGTCGAAGATGATTTCGTACTCCGAAATGGCTGTCACGGCAAAAATACCCAGTGCCTGACCGCTAATGTTCCCCGGAACATTGGCGGCAGGACCAGTGAACAATGGGGCGCTTGTATTGATCTCCTGATGAATGGCAAAAATAAAATGGTAGAAACTTTCGCTAATGCTTATTAATTGAAGAGCGACTTTGTCCCCATCCTCAAATTGCGATTTATTATTGCTGGCATCTATGCTATGCACCCAAACACCGTTGACGTAATTGCCATTGAATAGTTGGTCACTGCTGATGCGTATTTCATCTGGCCGACGGGTTACGGTGTAATTGTTTTGCACCACTTTAATTTGATAGAAATTCTCTACTTCCGGTGGATCCTGAAAAAAAGCGAGCATTTGCCAGGTTTCACGGGTGGCGTTGTAACGGATCTGTGCCGAATCCAAGGGTACCATTTCAGGCACCGTTGCAGTGGCCCAATAGCTTTCTAAGTTTCCCTCTCTTTTTAGGTCTGGTTGATTAATCAACAATTTTAAAGTTTCTCCGGGCACCAGTAATTCCGGTGATGCTTCCGCATAATAATGCCCGGTCAACAAACTGTCCTCTTGCAGCACAATGATTTGATTGGTGCGCTCATTGATCATTTTCACTTGGGCATGGTTCACAGGAGGGGCTGCTTCGGTAGAGAAGTAGGGGACCGACCGGGACAACTTGACTACGAAGTAGCGATCCTGATTGCTGATAACGGCATCTACCACCAGCCGTTCGGTGTCGGTTTTTAAATCCAATTCTATTATTTCGGTGCATTGGGTCGGGACAGCCAAAAAGAGGATGAACAGTGCGCTTCTGATTATATGGAATAGTCGGTACGGCATATTCTAAAACTTTACATTGTAAGTCACTGAAGGCACCACTGAGAACAGGTAGGTCTTTTCTGCCTCCTTGTAATAGGCATCAAGGTCGTCATCTCCCACAAAATTAATGGCCCAGGCATTTTTTCTCCCGTAAAGGTTGTAAACGGAAAAGTTCCATTCGCCCTGCCATTTTTTATCAAGTTTGGACTTGTCGCGCAGGGTCAGGGG
>DHVH01000315.1 GCA_002412555.1 Marinilabiliaceae bacterium UBA5213
AGGATCTTCCCGGTATCCTCAGTGATAAGCTCTCCGGTATCAATGATTCTTTGTCCGGAGACCACAATGCCACTGGTGAGACTCAAATTTTGAAGCAAGACCTGCTTTTCTTGTTCAGTCCGCTCCATTTCATACTTAAGGTTCGACTCTAAATAGCGGTTAAGCTGCAGATCGCTGATGAAGCGATCAATTGTTCCGGGCGGCGTAGTGCTCCGCTGGTTTAGGTATTTGGTAAGCTCCGTCGATAAATGGCTGTAGGCTTGTTGGTAGGTGTAAAATTCGCCCAGCTCATGAGGTTCGGCAAAATTGTTTTTTATCACCATTATTACCATGGAGGACGGCTTATCCTGATGCTCTTCTGGTAACGAAATAATGCCTTTCTCGAAAACATTCAGGAGAATTTTTTTGGTATGGGCTCTTAAGCCCGAAAAGAGGTCGAAATCAGCATTGCCTGGGAGAGGATCTGACAAAAACGGGTATTTAGATCGCAGTTTTGCCTTCTCACTGGTGTATTCTCTTTCAAAAGTATTTATAAAATCGTCATGAAGATTATACTGATAGGAAAAATAGGGCTTGAAATTCTTAAGTGCATTTTCTCTTTCGATCCTTAGTTCAGCCTGTGTTTTGTGCACAGGAAAATCAAAAGGAGCTATCAGGGTGGCATGTCTCCAGGGCTTTCCTTTGGCGTATTCATATTGGAATTTTCCCTGACGGGGGAAAATATAAACCACCAATGCTATGGCCGCCATGAAAAGAAGAATCCGGTTAATGGATCTGGAGTATTTTTTGATTGTATCTAACATATCATCAAATCTTAGAGTGCGAAAGTACTATAATCCTTATAATAAAACACTTTTACGTTGTTAAGGTTTCGAAGCGGGAAAAGGGTAAAGGGGAAGGAGCGATTGGGCAGGTTGAGCCTATACGAGATTAGGGACAAATAGCTGGATTGTTTCATGGTTTTCTCTTGCATACAGATTGGTGCTTTTTTCGGTATCAAAAATAGTGCTTTTTGGCAGAATACCATTTTTTATTGATGGAATGAATGCCCGTTACCACTAGTTGCAATTCCTTTTTGTTTATCTTTAAAAAATGTATGTCAACAGTTTTGTGTCATTTAAAGTCCTGATCAATAATAGTATACGTTTGTTGTAATATAAATTAGAAGTATTTATGGTTGGTTCTATTAGTCCTTTTAGCGCTATTCCTGTGAGGAAATTGCCTGAGGAACAATCTGCACTAGAAACGCAGATTTTATTTGGTGAGGTCTTCTTTGTCCTGGAGCAAATTAAAGGCTGGAGTCGCGTTCGGCTTGGGTTTGATGGTTATGAGGGTTGGGTAGATGAGAAATATGTCATTCCCTCAAGTGATCTGGAAATAGAACGATGGAATAGTGCTCAGGGGGTATTGATCAGTGCTCCCTTTGTTAAGCTAATTCGTGAGCCTTATAAGTCGGCCCAACTGATTTCAGCCGGTAGTCGCCTGTTTTTTAATGGTGAGGACCGTAATTCATTTACCGTTGGTCGCCGTGAGTATTACCTTCAAAGTGCTTTGTCCGATCGTAAACCTGACTTGGAAGAAGTAGCCAAAGGGTTCTTAAACACGCCTTACCTTTGGGGGGGGCGGACATTTTTCGGGGTGGACTGCTCAGGATTAAGCCAGGTGGTGTTTAAAATAATGGGACACAACTTACCCCGTAATGCTTCACAACAAATGGAGTGTGGAAGAATGATTTCTTTTGTAGAAGAGGCAAGAGCGGGTGATCTGGCTTTTTTTGATAATGAAGAGGGAGAGATTGTGCATGTGGGCATCTGTCTGGGCCAAGGGCGTATTTTGCACGCCAGCGGGGAAGTTCGGATGGACCACCTGGACCATCAGGGCATCTTCTGCATTGAAAGCCGAAAATATACCCATCACCTACGGATAATTAAACGCATCATTGAGTAGTTAGAGTTCGTTAGACGGGACGGATGCTGTCTCGCAAAACAAGAAGGGATTCAGGCCCCTTGTTAAATATCAAATCCAGGATACTCAGATTGGGAATAAAGGGTTTGCCTATTCCAAATACTTGCCGATAGGGCAGTGGTACAAAGTCACCATCTGTCTGAAAATCAATTTTGGGATGAATTACTTCTCTAAGGTCTTCCTTGAAAGCATATTCCGAGTGGTAATCCGTACTATATAAAACCGGCGTATCTACGCCGGTGCATTCCATTGTTACGCTAAGGGCAGCCTCATTCAAATCCCTCAGAAAGTCCCATTTTTTGGTGAAGAGTGGCTCAATATCATCTTTATAATAGAGATAATAGGGCGATGAATTGTAAGCAGCTTCAATGGATTTCCAGTGCACTTCATTCCAGGGGGTATCGTAGGATACGCGCACATCTTTAGTGAGGGTCTTTTTCCCGGATGCCTTCACTACCGGCACCGATAGCGCCAACGGACCGTTGGCGCCATAAATGACGTATCTGTTGCGGTAGGACTGCCTTGAATAATTGCAATACAGTTCAATGGTAGCCTGGGAACAAGCTGCCAAATGCGCAAAATAGTGAACGGGAGCAAAAAGAGCGGGACTAAAAATCTTTTTCAATGTAGTTGGATGCCAGAGGGTCATACAAGTTCTCTTTCTTCTTCTCTCTTTCCTTTTCCTCTTTCACCTCTTTGGCATCGGGTAGAAACCTTCGATAGGCATAAAGCGCTCCGGTAATCAGGCCGGTGAGAAAAGTTCCTATGAGCAAAATAGCCAGAGAAATGTTGATATTCCAAAAGAACACTCGCACCCCAATGGCTTCGGAGTTTTGAACCGAGAAAATAACCAGCAAAACAGCCAGAGTTATAAATATCCAGAACGAGAACTGGACTTTTTTTCTTAGTACTGTCATGATATTACGAATTTTGGTTTGGTGTTGAAGCAATTTAGGAAGATTTATTGGATTTTGTAGCACCTCATTGGTTAATCAGGGCATAATATTTTTTTAAATCGACGGGTAAATCTTCGCTGTAGTTTTCGGGTATATAGTTCTCCAGGGAGCAACAAACCTTCGATGCGAATGATACGGCCGGAGCAATTATGGTCTGC
The DNA here is from genome assembly GCA_002412555.1 of Marinilabiliaceae bacterium UBA5213. GTDB lineage: Bacteria > Bacteroidota > Bacteroidia > Bacteroidales > Marinilabiliaceae > Geofilum. Next base: position 3,080 of record DHVH01000315.1, read on the forward strand.
CATTGCTGCTCAGTTAGGTTATTAATTGCAGCTGTACCAACTTGGTTGTGCATTAAACCATAAATGATTCCTGCATTGAAATTGTCACCTGCCCCAATGGTGCTAACTGGGTTAATGGACAAGGAAGGGTACCATTGACTGAAGTTGGGTGTCTTCAGATAGGTGCCCTTTGAATTGGCTGTAATGATTGAATTTGGACAGAAAGCGCTTATTTTATGGGCAATTGCTTCCATGTCTTCCAGTCCGTAAATGTTTTTAAAATCCTCATTGCTGCCACGTACAATGTGCGCCAGCGAGAAGTTCTCTTCGAGGGACGCCTGCATTTGGTCGCGCTTATGCGCATGGTGATGGCGAAAGTTGGGATCGTATACAATGATGGCGCCCTTGTCTCTGGCAGCTTTTAAGTATTTGACCAATTGGGGTCTGAAGGTCGGATTGATAGAGAAGAAGGAGCCAAAAACGACGATGTCGTTTTCTTCAAAAGGTGGAAACGCTTCGTGCAAAGCCTGTGCCGCGTAATCCTTGAAAATCTCATACTCGGCATCGTTGTTTTCATCTAAAAAAGCCAGAGCCAGAGGTGATCGATTTCCTTTTCTGCGGAAAAGGTATTTGTCAGAAATTCCGTTCTTCAACAGAAAATTATCAATGATATCACCAATGCGGTCGTCACCAATTTCGCTGATAAGGTAGGGCCGGAAGCCCATACGTCCCAGAGATACGATGGCATTTAAAGTGCTGCCACCGGCAGTTGCGCCAATGGGTTGATTGTCTTTAAAAATTACATCCAGCAGTGCTTCACCAATTCCGTATATATGTCTCATTCAACGCCTACTTGACTAATTTGGAGATGGCTTTAAAAGCATCACTCCCGGCATACCGGCACAACTCAAAAAGTAAAGATTCGTAACTGGTAACTGTAATGCCTTCTTGAATCAGGCGATTTATGGCAATGCGCTTGTTTTCAGGATTGCGGGATGCTACACAGTCCTCCACAACCACCGGATGAAAACCATTTTCCTTCAAATCAATGGCCGTTTGCATCACACAAATGTGCGCTTCAATACCGGCCAAAATGACGAATTTTTTAAGATTGCTTTCAATTTCACTGAGAAACGCTGGCTCGTCACAACAGCTAAAAGCCAATTTCTCAGTGTTCCAAACATCACCGAGCAGGGACTTAAGCTCAGGGATGGTATCGCCAAGTCCCTTGCGGTATTGTTCGGTCACTTTTAGGGGCACCTCCAGTTGCTGTAGTCCTTGAATGAGTATCTGAATATTTTTGGCCAGTTGCTGATGCTCATGGATATGTGGAAACAAGCGCTCCTGTACATCAACAATGATGGCAACCGATTTGTCTTTTAATAGTCGCATGGCTTTTATGGTCTTTCCGTTAGCTAATTGTATTTTATTTCTCGAAAGCCGCTCAAATCCAACTTTTCATAGTTGGCAAAGAAGGCTTTAAGCAGCGCCACTGTTTCTTCCATTCCTCCTTCTACTTCTGACTCAATATTGAGGGGCAGTACCGGGTCGTGAAGCGACATCCGCAGCAGAAACCAGCCCTTTTGGAGTGGGTGATCACAATGAATACGTACGCCTTCAAAATTATCGGGGGCAATGTCCCAACCATGCCTGTTACCAGCCAGTAAGCCCAGATCGGTAATCACTTTCTCGCCAATTTCTTTAAAATTGGCATCGTTAATGCCGATTCTGATTTCGCAACTCTGCACAGGCAAGGGAAGTTTATCAATCAGGTCAATCAAATGCTTGCCTTCCTTCCGGACTTTGGCCATGGTAATAATTAGTTTCGTTACCAGGTAAGCACCATCATCCATAAAGTGATTTTCTTTAAGGGCTGCGTGACCCGATGTTTCAATGGCCAGCCAGCACTCCTTACCCTCGTTGTTGAGTCGAATGGCTTCGTTAATCACATTTTTATAACCCCTTTGAAAGCGGTGGTGGTGGCCCTTTAAATGTTCAGTGATAAACCATGCCAGTCCGTTGGATGTAATAGAGTCCGTTACAATGGTCGACCCGGGATGCTCCTCAAGCACTACGGCTGAAATCAGGGCTATCAATTGATTTCGGTTGATAGTGGAGCCATCTTTTGCTACGAGGGCGGCACGATCGACATCTGTATCGAAAATGATTCCTAGATCAGCTTGCGTTGCTTTGACTTGTCGCACAACAGAAGACATGGCCAATTCGTCTTCAGGATTGGGGGTGTGGTTGGGGAAACGGCCGTCGGGTTCCAAATACTGGCTGGATGAAATGTCAGCTCCCAGAGGTTTCAGGACTTTAGTAGCATAAAAGCCACCGGAACCGTTGCCGGCATCCACTACTATGTTTAAGCCTTTAAGGGGTTCGTTGAAATGGTCAGGATGATTCACCTGCTCACGGATCAGCTCAATGAAGTGCTGGGCATATTCCGACATGAAATCATGTTCAATTACAGCACCTTCATCTTTAACTTTAAAAGTCGCCTCACTTTCAGCAATCGTTAACAACTCTGAAATGTCACTTTTCTCTAATCCACCCTGAGCGGTATAAAATTTCAGTCCGTTGCGATTGGAGGGCAGGTGACTGGCTGTAAGCATAATGGCAGCATCAACGGGTGCCTCTCCCATGACTATGCTCATAAACATGGCTGGTGTTGATGCCAGTCCAAAGTCGTAGACGTCTACGCCGCACTGCTTTAAAGCATTTGAAAGGGCTGATTTGAGCTGGGGACCGGAAAGTCTTGGATCCATTCCCACAGATATTTTTAGTTTTTTGGTGGTATTTCTTTTGAGAAGCCATCCCACGAATGATTCACCCAAACGGGCCACCACTTCGGGGGTTAGATTAATACTTTCATTGGAGACACCTTCCATTGCAACACCGCGAATGTCGGAGCCGTTTTGCAATGATTTCCAGTTGATATAATTCATAATTTGTTTATTTTTTTTCTAAACTTGCGGCTTTACGCGATTTGTCACCTAAATACCCTCCATGGTGACGCAAAGAGTAATCATGATTGTTAAAGCCGATGCGTTTCATTAATAAAACCACTAAAATATCGCCTATAACCGTCATGGTGGTTGTAGAAGTGGTAGGTGTTAGTCCCAACGCACACACTTCTTTCGGGTTCCCTGTGTGCAGGGTAGCCTCAGCTGCTGCAGCTAATTGAGACTCTTTAATACTGGTAATTACAATAAACCGGACATTGGGTCTTAAGCCTCTGGCCAATTCAATAAGCTCAACAATTTCACGCGTTTTGCCCGAGTTGGAGATGAGCAGCATCACGTCGTTTTCCTGGATGACCCCTAAATCACCATGCTGTGCTTCCGCAGGGTGAAGAAAAACTGCGGGAGTGCCTGTGCTGCTAAAGGTCGTGGCCATATTAATGGCTATTTGACCGGCTTTGCCCATACCGCTGGTAATGAGCTTTCCTTTTTTTTGATGGACCTGTTCGTGGATGATGTCGAGTGCTTTCTCAAACTCGGCGCTGACAGGTATGTTTTTAATGGCTTCAGCCTCAGTTGCCAGCAAAGCTTTAATTTCGTCAAGTATCATTCTCTATTTTATAAATGCGTTATTGAGTCGTCTTAGAGGTGAATTATATGGTACAAATGTATCAAAAAATAGAGAGAAGGGGTTCAGATGGCGCCGCATATTTTAGCCGCCTTTCCACCATTATAAAATTTGGTGTATATTTGGTTGAATAATAATTTCGCGTATGATTCAGCAATTTTCAATAAAACTCCCCGAGTTGGGTAGAGGATTTCATCTGATTACGAACTATATTGAATCGGAATTACCTCCATTACCTCAAATTGGACTGGTCAATGTATTTATTCAACACACTTCTGCTGCTCTTGCTCTTAACGAGAATGTGGATGCTACGGTGCGTGAAGATTTTGAGACCATCATGAACCGTATGGTGCCCGAAAATATGACTTACTACAAGCACACCATGGAAGGTTCAGACGATATGCCGGCACATGTAAAGTCCTCGTTAATGGGCCAGTCACTCACCATCCCCATCACCAATGGACGCATGGCGCTGGGCATGTGGCAGGGTATTTATCTTTGTGAATTCCGGAATTACGGTGGACCCCGTAAGGTTGTTGTTACTGTTTACGGGTGATGTTTGATCGACTGCGTGTCATCTCGGCTTTTATGCTATTTTTACTTATCAATAGATCGGTAGTTTAGTAGATTATTAGGTTGATAGGTAAAATTAAATTCTTGATAATTAGCAAGTTATATTATTCAACCAGTGAGTACAAGTCATTTAAAATCAGCGATTAACAAAACAATAACGAACTATTAACTTATAAGTGCAGGAGGCCTTTTTTTTCTTGCTGCCCATAGGCGGTTTAATCATCAGAACTTAATCAGTGCATTCCATTTGTCAGCCAGTTCCTGAGTGCCGCTTAGAACCATAGCGGCGCCTGCTCGGGACAAGATTTCCGGTTCCAGAATGCCTGTATTGACTGCTATTGTTGCAATGCCGGCTCCATGTGAGGCTTCTACACCCAAGGGGGCATTTTCTATTACAAGCGCCTCGTTGGCTTTGCAATCGGCTATTTTAAGCGCCATCAGGTAGGGCTCGGGGTCTGGTTTGCCCCTTTTTACATCAAAACCACTGACAACGTTTTCATCCGGAATATTGAAATCATTTTTCAAACGCGAAATTAGAGAAGGCTGCTTGGAGCCGGTGACAACGATGACTTTGAACCCGGCGGCCATGGTTTGCTGCACAACGCTTTGCATGCCCGGCATTATTTTGGGCGTTGTGGCCTCCAGCATCAGGGCTGTTTTGTGGTCGTAAATTTTTTGGATATCCTCTTCAGTTGCCGGTCGATGGCCGTATTTCTCAAAGACTACCTGAATGGTTGATGATCCGGTCCGTCCCTCGTTGAGGTAGGCATCATAAGCGGGAAAATTGATGCCTGCCGATTGGAAACTCTCTACCCAGGTTTGGGCGTGGTTGCGCATGGAGTCATATAAAACGCCGTCCATGTCAAAAAACACAGCTTTTAGGACAGTGGGAATAATTGAATTTTCTATCATGGGGCAAAGATGCGAAAAAAAGGCGTTTTTTTCTTAATTTTGAATCGTTCAATATAAGCTGAATGACTCATGTCGAAAATTGAAATTCAACCCGAATTAAGTGAATTGTTCCCGGAATTGGCTATTGGCTGTATATTGGCTGAAGTTAAGGTCACTGCATCGGATGGTGTTTTAAAGGAGGAGATGCAGCTCTTGTGCGACCAACTAGTGCCCGATCTGACACCGGAATCTATTCGGCGGCATCCTGTGGTGGAAATGACTAAAAATGCTTACCGAAAAATGGGTAAGGATCCCAACCGTTACCGTCCGGCCGCAGAGAGTCTGTTGCGTCGATTGGCATCGGGCAAGGGTCTCTACCATGTGAACAATATGGTGGATATCCTCAATATGGTTTCGGTAGCAACCGGTTTTTCAATTGGGGGATATGACATGGATAAGATTCATGGTGCCATTGGGTTAGGACTGGGGCGCGACCAGGAGCCTTATCAGGGCATTGGCAGGGGCGATTTGAACATTGAAAACCTGCCGGTGTTTAGGGATGATGCTGGTGCCTTTGGTACTTCTACCAGTGATTCGGTCCGGACCATGGTAACGGAGGAAACTCAGAAATTCCTAATGGTATTTCCAGCCTTTGAGAAAATGGATGAGCAACTGGACAAGGCGCTTGAATTGGCCGAAAAGTTATTGGTGGAACTAGGTGGTGTTAAGGCAATGATGGTGAGTCGGCAGGGTAGAGGAGCCGTTGAGAAATAGAATAATAAACATGGGAGGGTTACATGGGTTGTGTGCGGTGTAACCAGACCTCAGACCATAAGAATTATGTTGGAAATATGTGCGTTGGCATCGGGGAGCAATGGAAACTGTTATTACATTGGCAATGGAAGTGATGCTATTTTGGTGGATGTGGGTATTAGTCGGCGACAAGTTTTGGAGCGCATGGCCCAAAAAGGCCTCAATCCTGAAAAACTGCGGGCCATTTTTATATCACATGAACATGCCGATCATTTCAGGGGTGTGCGGGTGCTGAGCAATAAGCTTGGCATTCCGGTTTACATGACTCAGAAATCGTACGAAAAAAGCTGGGGCCCCAACCGTCCCCAAAAAATCCTTTTATTTGAGGCAGGTGCTACCATTGAAATTGGTGGATTTAAAGTACACAGCTTTATCAAAAACCACGATGCTGCTGAGCCCTGCAGTTTCAGAATCGAATTTGAAGGAAAAAATGTTGGTGTTTTCACTGATATAGGAACGCCTTGTGAAAATGTTACCCGCGAACTGGCTTTGTGCAACGCCTTGTTTTTGGAATCGAATTATGACGATGAGATGCTTTGGTCGGGACCCTATCCACAGCACTTAAAAGTGCGGGTTGCTGGTGACAAGGGACACCTTTCAAATGCACAGGCATTTGAATTATTGGCTCACAACCATCATGCGGAATTGCAAGTGGTTTATTTATCCCATCTCTCGGCAGAAAACAATAGACCTGATATAGCCGCTGCAGCCTTTCAAACCTTGGAAGAGCGCTTTAGCGTGAGGGTTACCAATCGTTATGCTGCAGGAGATGTGTTTAGTTTGTAGAAAAGGAAATCTATGGATTATAAAAGCATTCTAATAAAGATCCGACGGATTGTACGTTCCATCAATCTGGAATCCAAAAAAGTTCAAAAGGACTTTGGGGTAAGCATACCTCAGATACTGTGTTTGGAATATCTCAAATCATCACCCAATTATCAGGCTACACAACTGGCCATTCGGGAACATATGAACTTAAATTCCAGCACTGTTACAGGTATTATTGGTCGCCTGGAAAAAAACGGATTGCTGGCCCGCTTGCCCAAATCGGGCGATAAGCGTGTTACCCATATCACCCTGACTTCAGCAGGGGACAGACTCCTTGAAAAGACGCCAGACCTGCTACAGCAGCGTCTGGCATCTAAATTGAAAAGAATGACTTCTGATGAATTGGCGCACATGTCCGATATTCTTGGTCAATTGATAGAGATGCTGGAAATTGAAGAGTCTGAGGAATTTCCGGTGATTTCTGCTGATGGCCTATACGAGGGAGATGGCTTATCACACATAGAATAAGGGCTTATTCGATGGCCTTGCCCGTTAAGGCCCCGTAAATGATTTGCGCCATTATACCTGCCCCTTCGGCATTGGGATGTACCTGATCGGGAAACAGATCTTCACGACCCGTCAGGGGTGTATACAGGTCGATGCAATGCAAATCCAGCTCTGCCGCCAACTCCTCAATCATGGGGTTTAGACCGTGCACAATGGTGTTATCGCTAATGCCCCACCGCTCGGGGAAGGCAGGCACCGCTTTTAACAAAACCACAATGGGCTTTGACGCCAAGGCCTGAAAAGATGCTATCAGCTTTTTGTAGTCCTCCTTAAAAGACTTGCTGTGCTGCCAGTTATGTGGCTTGGTGTCGTTGGTGCCCAGCTTAATAAGCACCACATCCGGCCCAAAATCCAGCGCCATCTTATACTGCGGTTCATGAATGTAGGGAAAATCACCACTGCTCATTAAGGTGCGGCCACTCACACCATAATTTTGCACATCCCAGTCGTTTCCCAGCAAGCCTTGTAATTGCGCAGGATAGCTAAGACTATCGCGCTGCTCAATGCCTGCTCCAAATGTGATGCTGTTGCCGACACAGGCTATTTTAATGGGCTCGTTGTACTGTTTTACGTCTACAATTCCCTTGTTGGGTTGTTGACTGGCAGCAGTTAGCATGGCAAGCGCCAGGAATAATGCTTGAAAGATGTGTTTCGGTTTCATTCGAATGTGTTTAAGTATTCAAAAGTAGGGAAAATTGATGAAATGGAGTAGGGTTGGAGGAAGAGTAGTGAGTTGTTATTGGTTATAAGTTTTAATAGTTTATAATAACTTGAATCATTTAGAATAATTCTTTATTATCAATAATTGGAAGTCAATTGTTTGGAAGTTAAAAAATATTAATATTTTTGCAGCACATCGTTCTATATTTTTTATTCTGATTACTAAAAACCCAGCCCTAACATGTGTTTGAAGTATAGATTTAGTTGCCTTTTATTTTTTGTGCTGATTTCTTTAAGCACTTCAACCTCTGCCCAAGGTGAGGTTGATCGATTGTTAGGCGCAATAAGAAATGGCCATAATATTGTAATACAGAATTATGGTATTACAGAAAGTGATGTTAATCTTCTAATTCGTCAGTTCGAAAACGAATTTTCTCGTTTTAATCGTGAACAGCGTTATATTTCCTACTTCTATTTACAAAGAATTGCTCTTGGTTTTGATAGCAATGCCCCACAATCACAATTGTTAGATTTGATTGTTAGGGTGGGATTAAAAGATGCTGATTCAGGTAACCGAAACGCTGCAATTAAATTGCTGTATGCCTTTCCCCTTGATTGCTACACTACTACTATTAAGAACAGTATTGCAAGCTATGTTGTTAGTAAGGAAGAGCCATTTACTGATTTCGCCAGATTGGCAGGTTGGGCTAAGATAACTCAAGTAGAAGTTTCATTGTTGGAATTGCTAAGGTTAGGGGAATTGACTAATAAGGAAAGCTGGGAAGTTCATTTGGCATTGGCACGAATTGGAAACGAGGAAAGTCTGCAATACTGCATGCAAATGATTCGGAATGCTGGTATGAATGACCTGGTGGTTCATTCTTTGGTGCCAGAGATCATTTATTTAAATCAAAGAGAGGGTTTTGATTACTTGTTGATGAAAATACTTGACGATGATAAATTCTGTTCATCACCAAATCCAGAAATCGAACTAAATATTAATTGTGCTTACCGGTTAATGGAATCTGTGGCTCCTGTTATTGTTGATTTTCCATTAGAGGTGGATGCTTCGGGTGACCTTTTAGTCGCAGATTATGAGGAAGCATTAAATGAAGTTCGTGTTTGGATTCATGAACATTACCAAACATACCAAATTAGAGAATAGGCAGTATAAATTAATTAACTGAATACCCAAACCTAGGCGTTATATGAATTGTCGGAACCGAATTGGCACCCTACTTATCCTGGTCCTCATTAGCTCTGCGTTGCACAGTGCTAGCTATAAAGAGGGAAGTCTGCGTAGTTTTGAATTACCGCTTGAGCAAGTAGCTCCACTAGAGTTAAGTTTTGAAGAAAGTGTTTTGCCCGAAGCAGAGCATGAATATGATTTAATTCTGGACAAAATCATCAAAGAGAATAAATTCATTGAAGAATTAGATGCTGCTTCTTTTTATACACTGCCCATTGCCATTCTGCCTCCCGGTAAAACCGATCCTTCTTATGCTTTAGTAATTGACCACGCAGAAATTCATCCTGAATATGCTGAATTTAGCGCTTTTATGGTTATCACAAATCCATTTGATAACACAAAAGTACGTTTCAAAGCCAGTAATATAAAGTTTTCATTTGAGGCCGGATTAATAGGAGAGGTGACCTTATCCTTGATGGATAAAAGAACAACAAAGATCATTAATGATGTTCAGTTAAATTGGTTACCTGGTACTTATGTAAGCTGGGATTGTAATGGATTTAAAAGCATTGGATTAAACGCCGAAGTAACGTTAAGCGAAAGTCGTTTTCAAGCAATTAATCTGCCCTCTTTTGCGCCTGCTGGACAAGTGAAAGCCTCATTTTTTGCGGAATTTTCGGACTTTAAAAATTTCGTTGTTGATATCAGTCTACCGGCATTTAAAATGACAGGGATGGATGAGTTGGCTTTTCATTTTCAAAATGTTGTATTGGATTTTAGTGATTTTCATAACGCTGCCTCTTTTTCATTTCCGGAGAATTACCCAGATGCTTATAATGGTGATATGGAAAACCTTTGGAGAGGGCTCTTTGTCTCTCAGGCCGAAATATTCCTTTCTCAAAAATTCAATGATAACCAAAGCAAGCCGGTTTCCTTTTATGCTCAGGACATTCTTTTGGATGATTATGGCCTCACCGGCCTATTGGGTGCTAGAAATATCTTGCCCAAAGAACGAGGGGTGTTGGGAGAATGGCCATTTTCTATTGATGATATCAGTATAGAACTGCTCACCGGACGTTTAAAGTCATTTGCTTTTTCTGGAGAAACCCAACTGCCAGGAACATCGACTGGGGTTTTGTATGATGCTTATTTAGATGCCGAAGCAGTTTATCACTTTGGACTTACGCTGACGGATGCCATTGAATTTGATGTTTTTGCGGCCGAAGCCACTCTGCATCAATCCTCCAGAATTGATGTTCACGTAGAAAATGGTAAATTTGTACCCACAGCGCTTTTGAATGGTGAGTTTAACTTTAAGGTTTCTAACTCATCTGATAATAAAGACAATCCAACTTTGAGTCTCCCTTCCTTGAGGTTTGAAGGACTAAGGATTTCTACTGTGCCACCTGTTCTTGATATCACTTATCTGGACTATACCTCTGGTACCAAGGAGAATGAATTGGCTAAATTTCCTGTCACCATAGAAAGCATTGCTTTTAGAAAATATGGTAATCAAACTGTTTCATTTGATTTCGGGTTTCGTATTAATCTGTCCCCTGCCAGCGGGGGAGGTCTTGGAGGTAAAGCTACAGTGGGCATCGTCAGCGATATTTCGGGTAAGGATTGGAAGTTTGAAAAACTCAATGTTAGTGCCATTGAAGTCAAGGCAGACAAGAAGGGGGCGTTTAATTTTTATGGTAGCTTAATTTTGTTTGAAGATGATCCTGTGTATGGAAAGGGATTTAAAGGATCAGTTAAAGCACTTTTTGCGGAGACTTTTGACTTGGGTGCCACTGCTTTGTTTGGACGGGTTGACGGCTATCGCTATTTCTCTGTAGATGCTTTTTTGTATAGCTCTACAGGTATCGCAGCACCTCCATTTACCATTAATGGGTTTGGTGGTGGACTGTCCTATAGAATGAGACAACAAGTACCCGGAAGTGGCATTAATTCAGAAATAGGGAAAACTGGTAGCGGGTTATACTATGTGCCGGACAATAATGTATCCTTGGGTTTGACAGCTGGGTTAAAGGCAGGTATTGTGAACGAAAACGTGGTTCAGGGCGAGATCAATTTTGGTATAATATTTAATAAAAGTGGCGGTAT
>DHVH01000310.1 GCA_002412555.1 Marinilabiliaceae bacterium UBA5213
TCTCCGGCTAAGGCCGTAGCCACTGCAATCTCTGTTTTCTCTGCAGGGATGGGGCGGGTCTGACTGATGTATTCCACTGAAGTCGGGGAGCCCCCATCAATCAGCATATAGCCCGTTGAGATGGGCTCAATGCCGTATTGCTTAATATACGGGGCGGCTACAACGTGGTGCCCAATGAGCAATTCAGGGTTTCTGCCCGAAATCATGGAGAGAAACAGAACGGCATCTACGTTGGAGGTCAGGTGGGTAGGACTGCCAGGGTACAGGACAACCGGTTGTTGCAACTTCGTTTTAAGGTAGTCAACGACAGGCGCAACAGGTTTAGATATAAGGCTGCCACCAACCATCAAAATATGTGGCGGGTGCTGCTTAAGTATACCGGTCAGTTGTTCCAGCATTGGGGGACTGCATTTGTCCGGATCAATGAGTAAGGCCAGTAATTTTCTTTTATTGCTGACAGAATCTGTAATGTAGTTGTAAATCATGCCGCTTAAACCTGCTTATGTTACACAAATGTACTGCTATTACCAATACCACACAAGATAATATTCAGGTGTAATGCGGTATTGCAGAACCATTGATTGCCATTGATCCCGGATGTTTACCCTGGCTTTTAGGGTACCGGATGAGTCTGGAGACAGGCCCTCGATTACCATATCTTCTTTAAACAGAATGCCTGGTGTATCCACTATTTTATAAAGGGTTTCTTTGGCACACCAAACCAGTGCGCATCCTCCTTCCCGGCCGCTCAATGAGAATTGCTTTTCTTCCGTGGCATTCACGAATCTGCCAGATAGATTTTCAATACGCTGGGAGGGATATTCAATATCTATCCCCGTGGCTTTTTGAGGGGAGACGACAACCGCGGCATAGCCGCTGGTGTGAGATATGCTTAAATGAACATTCCTGTCAGCGATATAGGGTTGCCCGTTGGCTGAATAGCAAACGGCAGGCGAGCAATTAAGCAGTTCTTGAATCAGTAAGCGGGAAGCGAGCCATTCCAGACGTTTGGACGGATGGCTGATTGGTTGGAGCTGAAGGGTCATCGATTCACAGAAGGATAGCCTGCTCATCAGGGTGCTTTCCGACTCGGCAATTTGCCAAACAGCCATTTGTGCCTGATCGGGTCCCTCTTGTCTATAAAGCAGCGGCATCTTTTAGTCCTTCCATTGTAGGGTTTCAATCAAATGCACTACATCTTCTGTTATGTAATCAATAACTGGCGCCAGTGAATCTCTGTTGGGTGCTGTCTGAAAATAAAGCGAACCTCTTAAAAAATGACGGGCACTATCTGTGGCCAAAAATTGCAAGGGCGATGCTGCATCGCCTTTGATTTCAAACATCATGGCATATAAATCGGTGACTTCGTTGATGAACAGGTGTTCATCAATGGCATCTGCCTTGACTACATGGTTGTAGGCCAAACGTATATTGTCCTCAAGTAAATCGTACAGATTATTCGTTACAGGTTTATAGCTGAGATGCACACGTGCTTTATAAGAGGGATAATGCACATTGATCCAGCCGGGTTCACTCTTGTGGCTGACATCCGTTTCAATCACGGCATATTTCGAATATTCAAAGCGGTAAGGCATGGTGGAGTCCAGCAATACATATTGCTTTTCGGGCAATTCAATTCTGAAATAGCCGCGTGGTTTTGGTGTGTGAGAGGGCCGACAACCAGCTACAAGGACTAACAATGCACCAAAAATGAATAGGAACGATTTAACGAAATGTGTCATGGTAGAATCAATTGGGTGCAAATCTAATTTTTTTAATGCGACGACTATCGGCAGCCAGTATGGTGAATTTATACTTCCCGTACTCGATAACCTCATGTTTAACAGGAATCTCACCTTTTAGTTCAAGCAACAGTCCAGCCAGAGTTTCGGGTTCGTCTGATATTTTGCTGAAGGTTTCTTCAGGGATCTCTGTTACTTTGAAGAAATCTCTGAGTAAGGTTTTCCCTTCAAAGACAAAGTTGCCGTCCGGCAAAACCGAGAAGTTGACTTCATCATCATCCAATTCGTCGCTGATATCTCCAACTATTTCTTCCAGAATGTCTTCCAGGGTAGCAATGCCTGAAGTGCCGCCATATTCATCTACCACAACAGCCATGTGAATTTTATGTCTCTTAAATTCCTGTAACAGATCGTTGATGCGCTTGGTCTCGGGAACATAATAGGCTGGTCTGATCAACTCCTGCCAGTTAAAAGAATTGTCCTTGTTTAAATGGGGCAGCAAATCTTTCACATACAATATGCCCTTGACATCATCCGGCCCTTCCTCATAGACGGGCATGCGGGAGTAACCAGAATCGATAATTACAGCAATGACTTTGGATAGTTCGCTTTTGATGTCAATATCCACAACGTCCACCCGGGCAGTCATGACTTCTTCCACATTGGTATTGCCAAAGGTGACTATTCCCTTGAGAATGTCTTTTCCCTCGGTGAGGTTGTCGCCCGTCAGATCCAGCGCATGTGAAATCTCGTCCAGTGATATGCCCTTCATTCTTTTGGACAATCTTTTGTTTACCACATTGGTGGACTTAACCATGATGAGGCTAAGCGGCTTAAAGAGCCGGGTGGTTAGCAATAGCGGGAAGGCCATAAAAACCGCGAACTTTTTGGGAAACTGACCAGC
>DHVH01000054.1 GCA_002412555.1 Marinilabiliaceae bacterium UBA5213
CTCTTCGCTCTCCTATTAGTAACCCCATGCATCAGTCTTCCCACTTACGCCCTGCCACGCGTTTACGGAACCATTATTGACGGTGCCGACCAGCAACCCCTGCCTTCGGCCACAGTTACCTTGCGACGAACGACCGATTCAACGCTGGTGGCCGGGGCCATCAGTAATGCTGATGGCGCATTTGCCCTGGAAGAAGTGCCTGGTGGCGATTATTACCTCACCGCAGGCTTCATCGGTTATCAGTCCCATATCGCGTCCATCCGCCTCAGCGGCGATGCCGATTTCCATACAGGTCCCCTCATCCTCCAACAACAATCCATTGCCATGGGTGAAGCCCTGATTGTGGCGGAGCGCCTGAGGGGCAAAAGCAATGGACAGTCCATCACGTGGTTCGTCAATAAAAGAATGGAGGCCGCCTCCAATAGCGGGCTCGACAGGNNCCGGGGGTGCAGGTCGACATTATGCAAAATTTGAGCATTCAGGGTAGCAATCGCATCACCGTGAAGGTCAATGGTATTGTGCGTGATGTGGCTTATCTGCGGCAGCTCAATGCCGGCCGCATTGAGCGCATTGAAGTGGACATGTCGCCCGGTGCAGGTTATGATGCTGAGGCCGGGGGAGTGCTCAATATTGTGCTCAAGACCCCTGAGACAGGCGTGGGTGGACACGTTTATGCCGAGTTGCCACTATCTCCCAATGAGTACTATCTGTTTCCCAACTACAGTCTGAATGCCGGTTTTGGAAAATGGCAGATGTACACCTCTTACGATGCAGAAATCAGCGGATTTGACATTGTAGAAAGAAGTCGCCACACCCTTCCGGGTGCTGACGGTACCGTCCGGTTCACGTCGCGGCAGACGGTCCGACAAGATTACCAATCGCACCGCTTTCACTATGGGGCAGATTACACCCCCAATCCCCGTAATATTTTCAGTTTTTACGCTTACCACAACCCCTTTTCCAACGAGCACAACGGTTCGGTGGTGCAGGAAAGTCAGATTGCCGCAGAAGCACCCATCCAATGGCGTGGCACAAAGACCGATGATGACCGGAACAACCGTTCTTTCTATTCTCTTTATTATAAACATGGCTTCTCCGGTGGTGGAGAGTGGTCGTTGGATGCCTCGTATTATAAGTTTAAGGGTGATAATTCTACGCGTTACGACTATGCCGAGCCAATGGATGTGCCCTCTGTCTTTGTCGCCGTAAAGCCCTTGCAGCAAACGTTTAGTTTAAGAACCGACTATCAGGTCGCCTTACTTGAAAAATGGACCCTGAAAAGCGGTCTAAGCAGCGAGCGCAAGGAGATGGAAGACCGGCTGTCAGCCACCTTCAGCAATTCCGAGCAGGTGTTGGGTGCTTACGCCCAGATTGCCGGAGAAGTCGGTGTATTGCAGGTATCGGGTGGCCTGCGGACTGAGCATTGGACCACAAAAATGGCAGGGAATGGTGATGACCAGATATGGGGTCTCTTTCCGCACGCCTCCATGCAGTGGGTTGTAAACGCCCGGCACAAAATAGCGCTCGCCTTCCGGCGCTCGGTGCAGCGGCCGAACATCTACCAACTAAATCCCTACGTTTCCACATTGGATAGCTATTACACCCTGGCTGGCAACCCTGCCTTGCGCCCCGTGCTTCGTTCGCAGGTACAAATCGACCATAATCTCACCTTCGCCTCCAATCATGTGGGGTTTCAGGTGTTTTACGCACAAAGTAAAGATGTGATTAGTCCCGTTACCATCCTAAGCCATGGTGTTATGGAGAGTAAGTTTCAGAATGCGGGCGATCTGAGTCAGTGGGGGTTTCAGGTGACCGGTGGTCTGAATTTGTTCAAACGACTTTCACTCAGTCCATATTTGAAAGTCTTTCACGATCAAAACAATGGTCATACCCTGGCAGACGGTTATTGGGTGACCAGCCAGTCGGGTTGGGGCTACGACGCCAGTCTCTCAGCCATTGTAGAAATTACCAAAAGCACTGTGGCCGCTTTGGTGGTACAGCACAAAAGTGCCGTCACCATTTTTCAGAATCAGTACTATAACGATGCGCTCTATTTTGTGTCGGTCGATAAGACCATTGCCCGCAACTGGAAAGTCGGCTTGAAGTCCGCCCTGCCACTGGCCGGATCATTTGTGTATCGGGGGCACGAGTTACAAACGCGCGCCAGCCATTTAGGAAATAGCAACAATCCTTCAAGCCAGGGATTTAATTCTGTTTCCAGTGGTACCATCTACACTTCAGCGCTTCCTCCTTGGTTGCATGTGCGGTATCAGTTTGGGAGGGGGAGGGAAGGAAGGGCTGATAGGGTTGGCAGGGAAGAGAGGGGTGGAAAGGGGTTTTGATATGGGGTTGGGAGGGTTAATAGGGGATTAGGTCGATAGGTCAATAGGTCAATAGGTCAATAGGTCAAGAGGCTAAGCGTAGCGAAGTCCCGCGTAGCGGGATCAATAGGTCAAGAGGCTAAGCGTAGCGAAGTCCCGCGTAGCGGGATCGATAGATCGAGAGGTTTTTAGGTAGTATGGGGTTTGAATAGGTATCGGTTGTAAAGTGGTGAGATTGGTGGTCTAACGATTCTTGATAAACGCATAAATATTTGGCAGACGATGCCTGAAATAGTGGGGTATTTTTTCAGTCATTATAACAATTTCATCTTTTTCAATTTGAATTAAATTTGTATAGATATCGTTTTGCTTTGAATTATCCACGAATAGAATATTGTCAAAAAATCGAAAGTTCGAGTTTACATTTTTATACCCGGCTTTCCATTTTATATCAATAGTCTTGTTATCCACAAAATGGCCCTTAAATTCTGTTCGAACTTGAATTCTGTGTTTAGCTATATCTTGGTTATCCAAACAAAAGAAAATTAAGTTTATTAGGTACCCACTTTCTTTAAATTTTTGAGCCCAATACAATGGATATGAATCAAAATTTGTTTCATAACAAAAGTCCACTTTATTTAACAATGCCTTATCGATGGAATTCTTAAAGTCCTTTGTGGTTTGATTTTTTGCAAATTGATCTCTGAGTTCGCTGTCGGAAAGACTATTGTAGTTTTCTAGATATAACCTGTCATAGTCAAAAGAAGTTAACCCTTCTGGTAAAAATGAAGATGCGAATGTAGATTTACCAGCACCGTTGCAGCCAGCTATGATAATTAGTTCAGGCATTAGCTTTTAAAGCTCTTAAGAGTTCAGGACTTAGTTTCCCTTCTCTTTTCCTAATCTGAAACAGTTCTTCTTTGGGAATTACCTGATTATTCAGAATGGTTCTGGCTTTACTCAATTGTTGAGTAACTTTAATTCCGGTAATTAATTTTTCCTTGCACATGATACAAATTTACAATTATTAATCGAAAATCTTATTTTTTGAGACTGGTATTCTAGCTTTCCTACAAAAATTGGGGCACGAGTTATAAACTCGCGCCAGCAGAAGAGAGGGGTGGGAAGTTTTTGTTTTGAGCATGCATAGGGTGTTGGCGGATGAATAGCCGGGTTGTGAAAAACCCGGTTATTTTCCGAAATATTTTTGGATCAGGGCTCTCAGTTCGCTCGCATTGATTGGTTTCGAAAGATGGTCATTACATCCCGCCTCCAATGATTTTTTTCTGTCGCCCGACAGGGCAAAAGCCGTCTGGGCAATAATGATCACCTCCTTATTAAAGAGACGGATTTGGCGGGTGGCATCGTATCCATTCATTTCAGGCATCCGAATATCCATCAATACAAGATCTATATCCGGATTTTCGCGACAGGCTTCTACGGCCATAACACCAGTCCCTACTTTTATTATTGCACTGCTAAATAATTTAACCGTTTTCTCAAGCAGTATTTGCGAGACCTCATCATCCTCGGCAATGAGGATGGTGAGTTTTCGGGCATTATCGTTTATTTCCGAAGAGTTAGGTGAACTTTCCATGGTGTCATTTACTTTATTAACATTGTAAGGCAGTGTGAAAAAGAAGGTAGATCCAGTGCCTTCTATACTCTTGAGCCATATTTTACCCCCAAGCATTTCCACATAAGCTTTGGAGATGGACAAACCCAGACCAGCACCCTGATAAGCCATTTTGTTAGCAATGTCGGCCTGAATAAAACGATGAAAGATGGCTTCTTGCCGATCTTTAGGAATGCCGATACCCGTGTCTTTAACAAAAAATTCCAATTCCCTGGTTCCCTTGACCGTCTTTAAATGATATCCAAATTCGATGGAACCTTTGGAGGTATGTTTTAAGGCATTTTTCACCAGATTGGTAAGGATGGCATAGACCTTTTCACGGTCGGTTTTTATGATTGCTTCCCCTGAAGGCAAGGAGTTAGTATAAGTGAGCTGTAGTTTTTTGGCTTCTGCTTCAGGCTTAAAAAACGTATAAATATATTCCAACTGACCGTTTATATCTGAATCATGCATATAGATTTTCATCAGGCCCGATTCTATTTTTGAAATATCAATAATATCGTTGATGATATTGAGCATTCGAGTGCCGCTTTTCTTGATGATTTGGATATAGGCTTGTTGCTTCTCACCTGACAGACCAGGCTGTTTCAGTAATTCTGCAAATCCCAGTATACCATTCATGGGCGTTCTGATTTCATGCGACATGTTGGCCAGGAAAGCAGATTTTAATCGGTCGCTCTCTTCTGCTTGTTCTTTGGCTGCAAGGAGTTTTTCATTGGCCTGGTTGAGCTGGAAGTTTCTATAGGCCTTTTCTGATAGCTCATTGGCAAATAGAAATAGCAAGTCGGCAATTTTTCGAAAACGCGCAATGGACATAACCGGCACCTCCTTTAAAGCAGCTCTAAAAGCTGCTTTGTCTGCACCAATCACATCGGCATAGTTGAGAAACTTCTCTTCATCCTCGTCTTCGTCCCGCACCTGGCCTATCAGCCAATTGGCAATATGGCTTCCCTTTACCGTTATTGAAACACCGGCATCCCATAACCCTCCACTCAGACAAGGTTGAGTAATCGGACCAGATGGGTTATGACGCCCAATAACTGCATCAGAGTAAAAGCAGTTGGCGCATCCCTTTTCTGTTTTTCTGATGATGTCATCGCAGAGGTGGGTAAAGTTACTGGGTTTTGTAATGGGTAGACCCTTTGTGTCGGTAATAACGGAAGCCACTCCGTGGACTTCAGCGAACAAATCCTGAAGACGCTGAATCTC
>DHVH01000319.1 GCA_002412555.1 Marinilabiliaceae bacterium UBA5213
CGCTTACTCATTCTGCACAACGATGAAATCAACACGTTTGACCATGTCATGCATACCCTGCAGGAGATATGTCTGCACGACAAGGTGCAGGCAGAACAGTGCGCCATACTCACGCACTTAAAGGGACATTGCGAAATCAAAAGAGGGGTATTAACGCAACTGGAAGAGTTGCAGGAACAATTAACATCCAAAGCACTAAACGTAACCATAGACTAAGGCCATGACCATTATAATACTATTGATCCTAACCGGAATACTCCTTCTTCTACTAGAATTCTTTGTCTTTCCGGGGGTTACCATCGCTGCCCTTGGGGGCGTGTTAATGATTGGTGGAGGAGTGTATATGGCTTACAATACTTATGATGCGACAACAGGTCACATCGTTTTGTTTGTTACCATCGTTGCCATCCTCATTGTTTTAGTAATGGCTCTGCGGGGAGACACTTGGAACAAGTTGATGCTCAACACCGAAATAACTGAAAACATCCAGACAGTAGCCGATGATTCTATTCGACCCGGCGACAAGGGCGTAACCATAACCCGCTTAAATCCCATTGGTAAAGCATTGATCAACGATCTGGAAGTAGAGGCCAAATGTCCCGGCCAGTTTGTAGATCAGGAAACAGAAATTGAAGTAGTCAAAGTATTTAAAACTTATGTAATTGTTAAAACTATAAATTAAATTGTATGGAAAACTTTGGAGCATTAGGACTGTTAGCTGTCATTATAGTCCTATTCTTTTTATTCTTATACTACGTCCCTGTACTGCTGTGGTTTTCTGCACGCGTTTCGGGCGTACGTACATCGCTTCTGCAGCTAATACTGATGCGTGTTCGTAAGGTTCCACCAGCAGCCATTGTAAGAGCCTTGATTGTAGCGCACAAGGCAGGCCTTCACGATGTTAAACGGGATGAACTGGAAGCACACTACCTGGCTGGCGGACACATTGAAAAAGTGGTCAACGCTCTGGTTTCAGCTTCCAAAGCCAACATCGACCTGACCTTTCAAATGGCTACTGCCATTGACCTGGCAGGGCGGGATGTTTTTGAAGCCGTTCAAATGTCGGTCAACCCCAAGGTAATTGACACCCCTCCGGTAGCCGCTGTAGCCAAGGATGGTATTCAGCTGATTACCAAAGCGCGTGTAACCGTGCGTGCCAACATCAAGCAATTGGTGGGTGGTGCCGGTGAAGAAACCGTACTGGCCCGTGTGGGTGAAGGTATTGTGTCCTCGATCGGTTCATCCAGCTCACACAAAGCCGTGTTGGAAAATCCGGACTCCATCTCCAAAGTCGTTTTGGGAAAAGGATTGGATGCAGGTACTGCCTTTGAAATCCTGTCCATTGATATTGCCGATATTGACATCGGTAAAAACATTGGTGCAGAGTTGCAAATTGACCAGGCCGATGCCGATAAAAACATTGCCCAGGCCAAAGCCGAAGAGCGCCGTGCCATGGCCGTAGCCGAAGAGCAGGAAATGAAAGCCAAAGCACAACAGGCCCGTGCCAATGTGATTCAGGCCGAAGCAGAGATTCCAAGAGCCATCGCTGATGCCTTCAGAAACGGCAATCTGGGTGTTATGGACTATGTGAAATACCGCAATGTGGAAGCAGATACTTCCATGCGTGAATCCATAGCCAAACCACCACAAACAGCGTATCGTGCACCAAAAGGCAAGGACAAGGATGATAAATAATAGCATATAGAAGTTTATAAAGGGGCTGTCAAATCTTTGACAGCCCCTTTTTATGTTCTTAACGGAGCAACAATTAATAGAAAGCCCCACCTGTCAATTAATCTATAGCCTTACTGCTTGATAAATTTTAAGACATGGCTAGATTCTATTCCTGCAATACGAATAAAATAAATTCCAGAAACTAACCTGGCAATATCGGGTTTCAGTACTGTTATTTCTGAATCAATCTGGCCAAAAGAAATAACCTTACCTGTTAAATCAATTATTTCATAACTGTAAAATTGATGTCCCTTGCCTAACGTTACCCCAATCTCAGAATTTGTCGGATTTGGAAACACTACCATATCACTACCTAAGGATTTTTCTTGTTCCATTGTTTGCCCTGTTGATGAATAGGTTTTTAAACCAACCCCATACACTTCAATTTCAAACAAAGAGTATCCATAAGATGTGTTTCGGGCTGTACCGTGCATCCGCACGTATCTGCCTGTTACCAGAGGAGTGCTAAAAGTTGCCACATGTGCGCCAGATGGGCCATTAACTACCTGACCAATTATCGTTTTTGTCGAAAATGATGCATTGTTGGAAACTTCAACTGTATATGTTTTAGCTGAAGCATTTTGCCATCTTAACACCACCTGGTTTATTGAATACTGCTCACCCAGATCAACCATAATCCATTGAGGATCTGAAAATGCACTGCTCCATCTGCTGGTAAGAAGTCCGTCATTCGCTTTTGAGGCCTGATAAGAACTTCCCTGAATGGACAAAGCAGTAATATTTTTATTCAAGGCTAAATTTTCAGATATATCTGGTTGTTCTACATGTAAGCTCACAACCTCAGATGTATTAGAAGCACCCTGATTATCATAGGCTTTAGCTGTGATCGGATACATTCCGGTTTGAACATTGTTCCAGATAATCGTATAGGGTGCCTGATTTCGAGTGGCAATAAGTGTAGTGCCATTATAAAACTCCACCTTACTGATAGAACCATCAGGATCGAAGGCATTTGCTGAAAGCGTTATATTTGCTGGCGAACTGAAAACAGTTCCTGATGCCGGGCTTGTTAACTGAATGGATGGGGGCAGGTTGGAAGGACGAGTAATTAGTAAATGATCCAGATTTCCTCCGTTTGACCCTATGGAAGTAGCTCTTACGGTGTTATTTCCGGCTACAAGGTTGGCAACAAAAGGAGCGGTGTACCGCCACGTAGTCCAGGAACCTGTTGAAGGAAATGGGAGGGATGAAACCAACACGTTTCCATTTACCCTTATCTCCAATGGTCTGCTGCCAGATGCTAGTCCATACTTAATTTCCATTGGATATGCCCCTGCCTGTGCCACATTGACTGTCCATTGTACATAGTCTCCGGCATTGTTGATGTAATCGGCATATCCACTCCCAGTAAACCCCTGATTCTGACTATTTATGACAGCTCCAGAAATGCTGGCATCCTCCGCCTCATAAAGGGTATAACTGTTTGGGGGTACCGATTTATAATATTCTCCCAAAGTGTTTAGGCTACCATTTTGATTAAACAGCGCGCAGGGCCAAAGGCCTGCCATAGTTGGAGAAGGATTAAACCACGCATATCGATAGACAAAATCCAAAGCTTCAAGTTGAGGCAATAAGTTTTGCATAAATGTCAAAATCATTTCTGGTGTATACATGTTATTGGCAGGATTTCCGCCTGTGTTATCATCACGAACGGCAAATTCCGTTATCCAAATTGGTTTGCCATACTTTGCATATACATCTTGTAAAATTTTTATATATGTGCCTGGGTTGCCCCCCACATAAAGATGAACTGCGATATAATCCACGCGCAATCCACGTGTTTGGACTCCATCCATAAACTGTACAAACCAGCTGTCAGGGTTTAACGATGGATAGGAGGTAGCAGGGCTCACCAATGGCAATCCTATGGACTCCAATTGAGGCCACAAGTTCAGTGCCTGCTCAACGGTCATATTCGCTTCTTCGCTTAAGTCAGGCTCATTAAAACCGAGTACATACTTTATTTTTCCTTGATTTTTTAAGTTGATAAGCTTGTTAATATTGTTCGTATTCACGTTACCTGCACCCCAAAACATAGGTACAAACTCTGAACTAGCAGGCATATTTGGTTCCTGAGCTTCTGGAATGGTTGTCCCCCATGTATAATACCAATGTGATTCAGAATTGACAATGTTTCCATGCCACGTACCTGTTGTAGTGGCCGTACTCATACCTAAGCCTCTTTTAGGTGTTTGTGAATGTACCATCCCAACAAATAAAAACCCTAGCGATAAGGTAAGGACTGACAATTTTATATTGTCAATACCCTGTTGCGTCTTTTTCATAGTGCTTGATTTTAAGTTAATAATCCTATAAAATTCGCACTTTCCAGTCATCATGCCGAGTAATTTAACCCTATAAAACCCCAACAATAAAAACAAAAAAGCCTTGGTCTAAAGGTCGTTTTCACCATTATCTAAATTATTTGAACAAGACACATCTATAGAAGGAAAAACAAAAACCCCTGAATCAGATATTGGCATTTTATTAGCCATAGACCTGAATCAAGGGTATTTTTACTTATAAAAATCAATAGTAAGATCCTGAAAGAATGATTGGTTTTTATTGAAGATAGTTAGAAACTAAGAATTCATTCAAATATAAACTCTGCTCTCAGACCTTCGGCAGAATTTGGGGCAATCCAGACCTGAAACGCACCAGGTTCTACCACAAAATTTCCGTCAGGATAATAAAATCCCAATTGTTCTTGTGTCAATATAAATTCAACCCGTTTTCGCTCACCCGGTTCGATGTACACTCTTTGATAATCTTTCAATTCTCTGACAGGGCGGGTATAAGAAGCAGTCACATCCCGGAGATACAATTGAACAATTTCAATAGCAGGCCGATCACCAGTGTTTTTTATTTCTGCTGAAACAGCTATAGTCTGATCGACTGTTATTGTGTCGGAAGATAAAGCTATATCTGAATAATCAAAAGTGGTGTACGACAAGCCATAACCAAAGGGATACAGAGGAGAAAATCCATAATCCAAGGTGTGGTTCGTATTTCCCGTTGAATGTTGGCTGACATTAACAGGGATATCATCTATATGCATCCAATTATGAGGCGACGCAGGGCGTCCTGACATTTTATGGGCATAATAGATGGGAATTTGTCCTTCTCCTTTTGGAAATGTAACTGGTAATTTACCGGATGGCGTTGCTTCACCAAATATCAGGTTTGCCAGTGCAGGACCAGCCATGGTGCCTGGATGCCAGGCATAAAGCAGGGCATCTGCAAGGTGCTGCGTATAGTTAAGACCTGTAGGTCTACCAGCCATCACAACCACGACAACAGGTTTTCCTTTTGATGCTACCAACTGCAGCAATTCTGCCTGTTTACCGGGAAAGCGCAATTCTGCCAGACTTTTGGCTTCACCTGAGAGTATCGACTCTTCACCTACCACAGCCACCACTACCTCGGCATTGGCAATGGCTCTTTCAACAGCCCTGAATCCCTTTGTAGAATTATCGCGGCTATATGCCAACCCTTCAGCAAAAAGCGTATTAGCACTTCCATTTAATTGAATAAAAGCATCTAAAACGGTCTGCGAATCACTTGCCTGACCATCAAAAATCCAGGTGCCCAACTGTTCGTGGGGCTGGTTGGCCAGCGGTCCGATAAGTGCTACCCGTGTTCCTTTTTTCAGAGGCAATACCTTACTGTCGTTTTTCAAAAGCACAACACTTTCCTCTGCCAGTTTCTGAGCAACTTTCAGGTGATTGGGGTGCAGTATTACTGAATCAGCTAATGCAACATCTGTAAAAGGTCGCTCAAATAGACCCAGTCGCATCTTAACCCTCAGAATACGAGCTACCGCATCATCAATCCATTCAGCTTTTATTTTGCCTTCCTCCAATAGCGAAACAAGGTTTCTGGTATAAGTATGGCTCGACATTTCCATGTCAACTCCGGCAGCAACTGCCAGTTGTGCGGCGTGCCTTCCGTTTTCGGCAAAGCCATGGACAACCATTTCGTCCACTGAAGCCCAGTCGCTCACTACAAATCCGTCAAATCCCCATGCATCTTTTAATATACCACGCAGATTGCGCTCATCACCGCTTTGTGGTAGACCATTGACTTCATTAAAGGCCGTCATTACAGTGGCTGCTCCGGCATCCATTGCCTCCTTAAAGGAAGGTAAATACAAATTATAGAGATCAAGTTCTGAAATGACTGTGGTATTGTAATCACGCCCCCCTTCTGCAGCACCATAACCAATAAAATGTTTGGCACAGGCAGCAATGGTCATGGGGTCCGACAAGTCAGGACCCTGAAACCCTTGAACCATAGCTCTGGCTATCATACCATTGAGCAGCGGATCTTCACCTGCACTTTCGGCAATTCTTCCCCAACGCGGGTCGCGACTGACATCTATCATCGGGGCGAAGGTCCAGTTAATTCCGGCCGATGCTGCTTCTTTGGCAGCTATGGCAGCAGATTCTCTGATTAAATCTTCGTTCCAGGAAGCAGCCATGCCCAAAGGAATAGGAAATATAGTCCGAAAGCCGTGTATGACATCCCTGCCTATTATTAAGGGGATGCCCAATCGACTCTCCTCTACCGCGACACGCTGCATCTCATTGATTTTCTCTACACCGGTTATATTCAAAATGGAGCCAATACGCCCTTCCCGTATGGCTGCTTTCAAATTATCTTCTGATCCATATCCTCTAGGACCAATCTGAACCATCTGTCCAATTTTCTCTTCCAGCGTCATTTCCTTTAACAACAATTGTATTCTGGCTTCTATCTCATCTATTGGGGCACCTTGATGGGCGTATTGGTTGCAACTTTGAAACACCAAAGACAGCACAGTTATTAGTGCCATTATTAATTGCTTTATCATTTTTTCTGTTCTTCTATACTATATCCATAAATTACAAGTGAATAGTTCTGAAAGACATTCCTACATCTTTCAGAACCATACGCTTATTCTATATTCATCTCCAAACCGGATCCTTAAATCAATTACCGCTTATTTTTTTGCGTCTTCAATTTCTTTGTACCATTTCTGTAAAACAAAAAACGCCTTCTTGGGAATGGCCTGATCAGAATATAGCCCCTTACGGTTAAAGCCATCCTTTACTACTGGGAGGGGTCTTCGAGGTGAGCGAAAATCCATTAGCACCCAAGGAGTGACACCGGCCAAACCATCCATGCGCTGCAACATCTGAATGGATCGTTCGTATAAGTTTGCTTGATACTCCTCGGACCAGCGCTGATTCACGTCTGCATGGTAACCCTGCAATGCACCGGCTCCCATTTCACTAATGAATACAGGCTTATCATGTTTGAAAGACCAATTGGTCTTGTCAATCAACTCTGGTTGGCCCACATACCATCCAATATACTGGTTAAAACTGAGCACATCCAGATAGTTGGCCAATGGATCATCAATGGTCCGCATATTATCTCCCAAATTTTGAACTTCCATTGCCATGGCCACCAAACGGGTTGGGTCTAGCCGCTTGGTGTCTTCGGCAAGCGTTTTCAGAAAATGATTGCGTGCATCAGATACAGGAGTTTCATTGGAGATGGACCAGATAATAATATTTGTCCGGTTCTTGTCCCGGGATATCATCTCCTCCAGTTGATTGCGCGCATTCTGAAGCGTCGCCTCATTGTTCCAGTGTATGGTCCAATACACAGGAATCTCTGACCACACAAGCAAACCCATCCGTTCTGCCTCCTTTACCATGGTTTCGTTATGCGGATAATGAGCCAGGCGCACAAAATTGCAACCCAAATCTTTCGCCATACCTAACAGATTTTGCGCATCTGCCTTAGACCAGGCACGGCCTGAACGGAAAGGAGCTTCTTCATGGATGCTTATCCCACGTGAAAACAATTCCTCCCCATTCAACAAAATCTTCTTTCCCTTTGTCTCTATTGTTCTGAAACCTATTTGATCCTTAAGATCATCGGTTTCTGCCATAATGCTAATATCGTATAGTTTGGGATTGGCCGGAGACCAGCGAACAGGCCTGGCCTTAAACGAAAATGAAGCATATCCATTTTCATCGGTATTAACAGCATGCCGCATCTTCAATTCTGGGATACTGATTTCTACTTTTTGAGCTGCCTTTGATCCATCCAACTGTATCCATCCCGATATATTGGAGGGATTAGCAGGATCCAGCTGGATAAAATAATCCCGCACAAATGTTTCTGGAACTTCAAGAACATGAACCGAACGCGTTATTCCTCCATAATTAAACCAATCCGTATTGTCTGTAGGAACAGCTTCAGGAAAACGTCTGTTGTCAACTTTAAGCATTAATGTGTTCTCACCATCCTTTAGGTCTTTGGTTATTTCAAAGTTAAACGAAGTAAAACCACCTTCATGCATCCCTAATTCCCGAGTGTTTAAAAACACATTTGTCTGGTAATTAACTGCGCCAAAATAAACAAAGTAGCGTTTGTCTGCTTCAACCGTACTGGTAAACTTCTGTCGGTACCATATATTCCCTTCATACCAAAAGAGTTTATCATCCTGAGTATTCCAGTCCCCTGGTACTTTCAAAGTTTTTTCGAGGTCGAAATTGTATTCATAATCATCACCCGGGGCTTCATTTTTTTGATCCATCCAGTAACCATTTTGAGAATGCCTGTGTTTTCTATAGTTATAATAACCATTTTCATAGGGGTCTACCAAATATCTCCATTGCCCATCCAACAACTGCGTAGTTCTGGCATCCAGATTCTGGATTAAAGGATGTAAGCCCTTATTTTTAGAGGCAAACAGACTCGTGACACCAACAACTAACAATAAATACAGAATTAAAAATTTTTTCATAACAAATGCATACTTTTAATAAATAGTATTAATAAGAAACCATCACAACAACTCAATGTCGTCAAAGAAAAAGATACCCGGGTTGGATGTAGTCCCTTTGGGAAATTGTCCGCCAAACTGAATTACCCAGGTATCAAAATCAACCTGGTTAGCCTGATCAGCAAAATCGAAAGTAACTTCCACCCATTTACCAAAATCAGAAGATTGAATGGTAATGGTTTGTGAAGGTTGCGCCTGATTGGCATTTTGGCTGTTTCTCAAACGCATCTCAACCGTAGGGTTGAGATTAACTTCCGCATAATTGTTGTAAGTAGGGAAATATACTTTCATCCGGAATTGGTGACGTGTAGACAGATCAAACTTGTAGCCCTTCCGAATACGCAATTGTTCATCATAACCGATTCCTCTTACAAAACGACCCACCGAATCGGATGGATTAATAGCATCTTCACGCGGATTAGGCACTACAGAGAACGATGGCATCCCCATCCAGCCTTGCTGCAAGGCATCGAAATAGGTGAATACAACCGATTTAGCAAGGCTTTCAAAATTTTCATTGATATTTTCAACCTTTGGTTGAGGAGGCGTTACAGGTTCTTCAGACTCCAGCGGTGTGCCCTTAGGGACTAAAATGTAATGGTCTTCCCACCTGGCATTGCCACGCGACACAGGAGCGGTTTCCAAGTGAACTACCCGCAAATAATTATCACTAATTGAATCGATCCGGTATTCGATATCGGATGGAGAATTACCCCTGTAGAAAAACATAAAGGCACCTCCGGTAAGTTTGAGGTAATTCACTTCCCTTTCTATGTTGTTCGCAACTTCTGTACGCTTAATAATGGACCAACGCTGAGGATTTTCTGCTGGTGTATAACCAACTAAAAAATCGCCTACCGGAGAAGGCGCTACCGATGTGACGGTTCCCATCTGGCGCAACTGCTCGATACGGTACTGCGGAATGCCATCGATGGTACCGCCGTGCGACAAAGAATATCCTTTGTTATCATAACGGCATTCAGCTCCTATCAGCTTAAAATTAATTTCA
>DHVH01000233.1 GCA_002412555.1 Marinilabiliaceae bacterium UBA5213
GCTTCTGTTCCCACCCATCCCTATCAAAGCCAAATACTTCGTCATTATTTATGGCGTAGCAGAGTTGTTTTTGGGCGTTGCCAATTTCTCGTTCGACAATGTGGCGCATTTTGCTCACCTGGGAGGTATGCTCTTTGGTTTTGTAATGATCAAATACTGGCAGAAAAAAGGAATTTATTAAATTGCAGACATGTCCATACTCACAGAAATAAAAGATTCCTTTAGGCATGGATCCATCCTTACCCGTTTGATTTACATCAACATAGGGGTGTTTCTTGCGTTTCGATTTGTTCAGCTCTTCATGCTGTTGGGAGGGTTCTCTCCCGACATCGTGCGACCCTTGCTGGCCTTTTTCAGCATTCCGGCTCAGCCGCTGGAACTGATTCTGCACCCGTGGACGCCCTTGACTTACATGTTTCTGCATTTCGACTTTCTGCACCTCCTATTCAATGTGCTGTACCTCTATTGGTTTGGTCGGCTGTTTTTACAGCTCATTGGTCCGGGCCCCTTTTTTAAGACCTACATAATCGGTGGACTGTCGGGTGCCCTGACTTATTTTCTGGCCTTCAATTTCATGCCGGCCTTTTACAATAACTTTAGTTCATCCATCCTAATGGGTGCCTCGGCATCGGCCATGGCCATTCTGTTTGCCGTGGCCAGGTATCAGCCGGAGTTTTCCGTCTATCTGTTTCTAATTGGGCCTGTAAGACTAAAATACATTGCCCTTTTTGCTCTCATCATAGATTTAATCAGCATCCCCACGCTCAACAACACCGGCGGTCACCTCGCCCATTTGGGCGGAGCTGCAGCCGGACTATGGCTCGGATGGCAATGGGCCACCAAAGGGGCACCCGTCCAAAAGATGAAGATTTCCGTCGCCGGCAAAACCCTTAAACGGTCGGTTTGGCCCTTTGCGAAAAAGAGCAAGCTGTCGGTCACCCACAAACGACCCTTATCCGACCTCGAATACAATGCCCTTAAAGTACGCCGGCAAAAAGAGGTGGATTTAATTCTTGAAAAAATTAAAGTTAGCGGCTACGACAGTCTGAGTGCCATAGAAAAGAAAACCCTCTTTGAAGCGAGTAAAGAGACCTGATTTCTTCCATTTTTTGTTTATTTTTGAGCATCTAATAGCACCAAAGCCAATAGCACTTTGAACAAATTATTCTATTCCATATCGCTACTGATCGTTCTGCTTGCGGCCCTCGCTTTGCTGGCCTCCATGGGAACTGCCTATTTAAGTCCCGCCAAATTGCACATTTTTGCCTTTGCCGGATTTGTTTTCCCGGCTCTATGGCTCATCAACCTGTTTTTAATTGTCTGGCTCCTATTTAGAAAAAGCTGGCTCATTCTGATTCCAGCCATTGCTTTGGCACTCACCTATTCCCATTGGACCAATGTGTTTCAGCTAAAAGGTCGCCAAGCCGATAGTAATGCCAGTCTGCAACAGCCCGTGACGGTCATGTCTTATAACACCAGAATGTTCGATTTCTACGACCATTCGGGACTGCCCGAGACCCCTAAAAAAATATTTGATTTCGTATTGGGGCAATCGCCCGACATCATATGTTTTCAGGAGTATTTCACCAGTCTAAGAAGAGACGAATACACCCCCAATGCCATGGCGGCCAAGTTCAGAGCATACCAGCACAAGCGAATAGAGTACCTGCAAACCCATAAGGGCAATACTGGCTATGGCCTGGCCATATTTTCAAAATACCCAATAATAGACGGTGGTGCCATTCGCTTTGAGCACTCACGCAATCTGGCCATTTATTCAGACATTGACGTAAAGGGCATTGTGGTCCGTGTTTTCAATACCCATCTGGAATCCATCGGCTTTCAGGACGATGACCTGAATGTATTGGACAGTCTGGATTTTATCATGAGTGAAAGCCAAAAACAGGGGCTTATCAATATCTCCACAAAACTCACAAGGGCATTCAATATGCGCTCCAACCAGGCAGAAGCCTTGGCACTGCACATCAGCAATTCCCCATATCCGGTCATTGTTTGTGGCGATTTTAACGACACACCTGTGTCCTATGTTTACCGAACCATGCGGGGCCCTTTAAAAGATGCCTTCCGGGAATCCGGCTCGGGTTTTGGCGGAACTTACAATGGTCGTCTGCCCTCTTATCGTATCGACTATGTTTTTCACGCCCCGGAATTCAAATCCTATAATTTTGAAACCTTCCCCATCAAATATTCTGACCATTATCCCATAATGACTACCATTGACCTTCAGCCTAAAAATAACCGGTAAAAAAACAACCCATGCAACAATA
The DNA here is from genome assembly GCA_002412555.1 of Marinilabiliaceae bacterium UBA5213. GTDB lineage: Bacteria > Bacteroidota > Bacteroidia > Bacteroidales > Marinilabiliaceae > Geofilum. Next base: position 2,289 of record DHVH01000233.1, read on the forward strand.
TATCAGTCTATTACAAAGAGTGCTCGACGAAGGCGTACATAAGAAAGACCGCACCGGTACCGGTACCTACAGCGTATTCGGGCACCAAATGCGCTTCAACCTTGCTGAAGGTTTTCCTCTGGTAACCACCAAAAAACTACATTTGAAATCCATCATTCACGAACTGCTCTGGTTTTTGAAAGGTAGCACCAATGTTAAATACCTTCAGGATAACAACGTACGTATTTGGGACGATTGGGCCAAAGCAGACGGTGAACTGGGGCCTATTTACGGCTACCAGTGGCGGTCGTGGCCCGACTATCAAAACGGAAACATAGATCAGATCAAGCAAGTCATCCACTCCATAAAGACCAACCCCGATTCGCGCCGCCATTTGGTGAGTGCTTGGAATGTTGGACAAATTGAGGACATGCAGTTACCTCCTTGTCATATACTTTTTCAGTTTTATGTGGCGGAAGGGCGCCTCAGCTGCCAGCTTTACCAGCGCAGTGCCGATCTGTTTTTAGGTGTCCCCTTTAATATTGCCTCGTATGCCTTGCTAACCATGATGGTGGCCCAGGCTACCGGACTAAAACCGGGTGATTTTGTCCACACGCTGGGCGATGCCCACATTTACAGCAACCATATTGAGCAGGTGAAACTACAATTGACCCGCGAACCGCGGCCTTTGCCCACCATGAATATCAATCCGGACATCAGCAGCATTGATGATTTTAAGTTCGAGGACTTTTCGCTGAGCGACTACGATCCACATCCTCACATCAAAGGTGAAATTGCTGTTTAACAGACTAAAATAGTAAACCATGAAAATTGCCCTTATAGTTGTCATTGACCAGCAGCAAGCCATTGGCAACAAAGGCGATCAGCTGGCTTATGTAAGCGGTGACCTAAAACGGTTTAGGCAATTAACCACCGGTCATGCTATTGTAATGGGCCGCAAGACTTTCGAGGCCTTGCCCAAAGGGGCCCTGCCCAAGCGACAAAACATCGTCATTACCCGTAATAAAGATCTGGAATTAGCAGACTGCACGGTGGTCACCTCCATTGCGGAAGCCCTTGTAGCAGCTAAGGAGCAGGAAAAACTCTTTGTCATTGGGGGAGGTGAAATTTACAAAGCCTTTATGCCGCAGGCCACCCATCTTTACTACACCCACATCCACCATACCTTTGAGCAGGCCGACACCTGGTTTCCTGTTATTAATAAGGAGGAGTGGATCGAAACTGAAAAGAGCGATACGCTGACAGACGAAAAGACAGGACTGCGCTACCACTACCAGACCTTGCAGCGCAAGGTCTAATAAACCCTGATACCAACTTACCCCAATTCAATAAAGAAGCTTTATGCTCTTCCTTCATCGTATTTCAACTATTGTTTCAATCAGTCCTTGTCCATTGTTTAATTAAACACTGTCTGTCTCGCAACACCCCAGGCATTTTTCAGCATGAAGGTTTTCACGAGTGCCGTTTTTGAAAAATCGCAAACAATAAAGCCACAAAAACAAAAGCCGTAAGCAACATAAAGCTGGCATACAAGGAATATAATTCAGCCACAAATCCCAGCACCACCGGTCCCATTAAAAAGCCCACATTAGAAGAAGCTGCGATCAACGAAATTCCATCCGCAGCCCGCACGCCCGGCACATTAGAAGCCAGTCTGAAAATCTCCGGGACAATAATTGAGAAGCCCAGTCCAACCACCAAAAACCCAACAAAAACCACCAGTATTTGTGAAGTCAGCACCAAGGCAAAGCCAACAAGACTAATAGTAATGGCCGTCCGCAATAAGCGCCACGACCCAAAACGCATGCTCAAAGCATCCCCCGTAAAGCGCCCCACGGCCATACCTGCGGCAAACAAAGCATATCCCAATCCCAGAAACTCCACACGAACCAGCACCACCTGTTTCAGGTAGAGTCCGCTCCAATCGGCAATAGCCCCTTCAGAAGCCATCATTATCATGCCAATCATAGCTATCAGCATCAAAGGCTTCCAGGGTGTATGGCGCTTTTCGCCCTTCACCCGAGCCTCCCCTTTAATGTGCATGTATTCACGCCGCAAATACAATTGCGCACCAATCAGCACCACCAGCAAAACCGTCAAATGCACCAGAGGCATGCCAAAACGGCCGGCCAAATAACCACCTGTCGAAGCGCCCACAATTCCACCAAGACTCCAGAAACCATGGCTCCCGGTCATGATGTATTTGCCCGCCTGCTTTTCAATCTCCGCAATCAATGAATTCACCGCTATGGCAAAGACCGAACTCATCATGCCGTAATAAAACAAAGCAGCCAAAAACCAATAGTAGGTAGGAGCAGAAAAAATCCCATACAACGAAGTACTGTACAAAATAAACCCCCAGAATGACTGGCGCCCCACCCCCAGCATATCGGTCATGCGGTTACTCACTGGAATCATCAAAAAAGAACCCACCGAGCCAAAAAACAGGGCAGTCCCTATTTGACCCTCGCTGATTTGCAGCTTTTCCGCCAAAAAAGGAATGTAAATAATCCAGGTACTGAAGACCAGCGCAAAGCAGGAATACAAAAAAGCAGGTGCAAAATACTTCCGCTCTTTAAAAAATATCTTTAATGACAACATAAGTCCATGAACAAAATGCCTACAAAGCTAGGTATTTGCTGCACAACAACCTGCTAACAAATCCTAAAAATTCTCGTCCAATACAAATAACCGATATCATTTAGGACCTCTTGTCCACCCAGCTATTCAAAGCGGCCGAAGCGTTCAGATAGTAAAAACGCTTAAAATTTTTCTTTCAATTTCTGCTCTAGAAAAGACACTACCAGCCCGAATGTAAGGCTACTTTTTTACCCCTAACCCATTAATTTTTTAAAAATTACCTTCAAACCCGAATTTTTTATTGCTGCGCAACACCTTCAGGTCAAATATATAGCTGTAGGAGAAGTTGGCCGAATAATGCGTGGAATGCCCCCGTTGGGACTGGTTATTAATCATGGCCAGACTCATATTAAAATTATGCCGCTTCAACAGTGAATATCCTCCTGTAAGGCGCAGATTAATGATATTGGCAATGGTCCCTTCCCCGTTAAAAGAGTTGCTGTAAGTGCCCGTAAAACCCGTCCTGAACTGTTCGGCAAACACCTTTTGTACCGAAAGGTTGGAGCTCAGCACATGCATTTCCATTTCAGGCATACGGTTCTGGTTGTGATTCACCGTGGTCGATACCGTAAAACGCGATGGCGTGAGTGCAAACAAATACGAAAGCATGGAATTGTAGATCTGGCTACCCACATAGCGGCGATCGTCCTCCTGCTGCTCCGAGGCCTCCTGATACGAAAAAGCCATGTTCAGATTTTGCCGTTGCTGCTCCGTAGCCCGTAACACATAATTGGCGTTGAACGACGAGGACATATTCAATTGCGTAAAGCTGAGGGTATCCAGATTCTGGTATTGATTGGTGCGTGTAACCTCATCGTAAATATCCTTAATGTGCATGTACGACTGCACATTGGAAAAAGCCAAAGCCAGCGACAAGCGCTCCGCTACCGGCGCCGAAACATTGGCAGAATAAATCGCCCTTTTGGCGGTACTTGTTTTCTGATTTTCCAAATTATCCCGCTGATAACCGGCATCCAATCCAAAATTCACACGCTTAAAAACGGTGGTGGACAAATTGGCCGTAATATTCTCAAAATCATTGGTGAAATAATAAGCCCCAAAAGTATGGTAGTTAGGCTGTACCCGCTCGTAGGTGGCGCCAATGCGCCCCAAGGAGGTCGTCTGTGAAACCGCCATTTTAAAAGCATGGTGCACCGTTACATCACCACGCGACTCCAAAAGCTGATCCCCCAAGCCACGCGCCACACTATCGGTCTTACTAATGTCATGATTAATGCCGCTCACGCCATACTCACCCATAAATGAAAAGCCATTGGGCAAGCGGTAATTCAACATCATACTTCCTGCAAGATTATCGGCCGGAGCCATCATTTCCAGAGCAGGATCATCCGTCAGCTCGAGAGAACCCACCACATCCCTGGCCTTAAATACGTTGACCGAGACATCCACCCTATCGCCCTCATAGCCCAGCAAAACACCGCCGCCCATGCGGCGGTACATCGGCTCATAAGACAGCGAGTCCGGCGTTACCGCTTTCCGAAAACGCCCGTAGAGCGCAGCCAAACGAAACCCGTTTTCGGGTTTCAGTTCCACCCCGCCTCCAAAAAATTCGTGACCCGACAAGGTATAGGGCGAAAAAGACATCGACCCGTAGCCCATGTGCGTAGTAATCCAGCGGTAGGAGGGCGACAAGGCAAAGCGGTTAAACGGCTGTGGCAAATTGGCCGTCGTCTGATTATTGGTATAGGCAAACGAAACCGGCAGATTCACCACCCCAAACAAAGTCGTATTGAAATTCCCGGACAAGTAATAGGAATAAGGTTCCTGACGGAAGGTAGAGTCGGGCGAATAATTAAAAATGTGACTCATATTAAACCCTCCGTTGGAAACCCACATGGGAGCTTTAATCACTTGCTCCACGTCCTGACCTTTCAGAACCGTAGAAGCACAAATAACAACAAAGAGTAAAAGGAAGCGGCCAAGGTTAAACATGCTGTTTTCTTTACTTTTATTAAAATTATAATTTCACCTTCACGGGGGCACTCATCGGCGATGAAGAACCGTCGTCATAAATCGCATTGACCCGGTAATGATAAACCTTTCCCGGACTCAGCTTTGAGTCGGTAAAGCGGTCGTCTTCCGAATTACCATACAGCCGCATGGGTGCCGCATCTTCACTCCTGTAAACCACCACCCTTTGCACCTCCTTAACGGCATGAATGTCCCATTCCAGAACAACATGATCAATGCGCTTCGTTAACCTCAGTCGGATCCCTTCCGGTGCGTCAGATACCACCCGCACAAAGCGGTGATTGGAAGCAGGTGACAACAAGCCCCCTTCATCCTCTGCCAGCACATAATAAGCGTAGCCAACACCTCCTGCGACCAACGGATCCGAATATTTCATTAGCTCCGTTACATCCGGAAGCGAAGCCACTCTGACAAAACTGGTATCCCGCTCACCCTTGCGGTAAACATGGTGCAAAGCCACATCCACACTTGAGCTCGGTACCCATTCCAGTATCACCCCCTTCTTATCTTCTGTGGCTGACACCAGGCGCGGCGCCACCGGCGGAATAACATCCGGACGTTCCAGTACCAACACTTCCGACAGCGGCGATTGGTTTTGCCGCACATCTATGGCTGCCACCTTATAAAACACATTGCGAGTGAGGGTGTGAATATTAATGACATCACTAAAAACAGTATCAGGGAAAGCCGATGGTGTTCGCAGTATGAATTCATGGTCGGGGTGATTGGAAATAAACACCCGATAGCCCTCCAAATCAGACTCCGTATTGGGCAACCAGTTGATGCTTACCACGCCTAGAGAATCAATACTTCCCGCCAGCCCTTGCGGTGCCAGGGGCGGAAAACTATCCACCCGTGCCGCATAAGTCTCGATTAGCGACACCTTCTCTTCCTCCTGGTTATACACCGACACCAAATAGTAATTGGTCATCTCCGGTACCAAGTCCACAAAAGTCCGCTGAGCCGGTTCTACTCCCTCGTAAATAACTTCCTTGCGCGACTTAGGCCCCAAAGAACGATAAATCTTAAAGCCCGTAATAAAGGGATTCATCTCATCGGGATAGTCCCAGGTCAGTTCCACCCGCTCGTTGTCCACCACTTTTTTATCCATCATCATCGGCGCATGGGTCAGGGGCAAACGCCCATGTCCAAATATCGAATCGGACGGAGGCCCCACTTCTCCAAAAGCACTTACGCCTCTTACGCGGTAATAATACACCGAACTGTTATCCAGCAGCGAATCTGTACGATACATATAATCCGGCGTAACCCCTTCATCAGCTATCTGAACCAGAGCGTTCTCACTCAGGCGATTAAAAGAAGCACCCCCATCCACCGAGCGCTCCAGTACATAACTGTTATAGATATGATTCAGGTAGCGCGTGTGCCACGACAAAGCAACCTTTTTATCCTCCCACCTTGCCTCGGGCGTTTGCGGCTTAGGCAAAGGCTGGTACTCCGATAGACCCGTAAACACAAACCCCGTATCCACCGCCAGCGAATCCGGACAATCAATATACACGCGGTAAAGATACTTCTCATTCTGCTGGGCCGTTTCATCAGCCAGGTACAAACCCGACAGCCGAGCTGCCTCCATGGACTGGTCGGCCGAATACAGCGCAAAACTAAAACGACGTTCCTCTTCCTGATACATCTTGTAAACCATATGCGGATTCCCACCCGCATCCAGTCCCTTGAAAGTAGAAGAAAACAAACACTCCGCCGCAATGGCCACATACTTATCCGCATCGATATGCTCCTCCCACGCCGCCTGCTCCATAGGTCGCAGCGGCTCCTCCCGCAACACCACCCCCGAAATACTATCGGGAATTTCCCCATCACGCAGCACCGTAAACCGCTCCACCACATAACCATACTCATTACCCAAGCGCCACACCGCCGGCGTCATCGGCGCCCACCGCAACAAAACCGCCTCCTGCCGCGGACTCCCCAGGACCTTCACCCCTTCAGCATGGGACAGGGATTTACAGCAAATAACGAATAGAAGCAAGAGAAATATTTCCTTGAGAAAAAGGAAGTCGTTCTTAGAAAGATTTGGGGTTAGGTTCATAGTGTAAATTAACTAGGTTCACAATGTTTGAATATTTTATTTTTTCTTGCCAAGTAGACGAAGTCTTCACCGAGTGGAGTCTTCTCTACTTTTCAAATTTTCTTTTTTCTCTTCTCACTAGAGGTAGCAGCAACAAGCCAATCAAAATGAAAAACATAAATACTTTTGCGTGATTCCACCATTTATACTCAATAACCCTTTCCCCATCCACCACAAGTTGCATTACAAGTCGTTTGTTCCATTTCGTCCAAACTTCAGCCTCTTTGCTTTTAGAAGATACTTCCTCTAGCTTCTCTCGACATCGTTTTAAGCCTACCTCGTATGCGTCCTTGTCTCCAATAAGCCAAAATTTTGAATATCCTTTATTGTATCTATCAAGTGTTCCTGTATGCTTTTCTAATTTTACCGTGTTAATCGGGACTAATAGCAGATAAACAAAACCAGTGAGAACCATAATAAATGGAACCAAATAGCCACGTCGAAACGCGTACCTATCAAAACTATTAAAATTATTCAAGTTCATTTTCTAATAGCATTAAAAGTGTGTCAGCCTGATGAATCATAATGGCTTTGCTACTCATATCTCGGCATAGTTTGCAAGTACGTCGCTTCAACCAATCTAGTTTCCAGACTACAACTAACTAACATTTTTTGCCTTGCGGCCGCTCGGCTTTGCCGCTTGGTTTACCAAGAAAGGCAGTTACAAACTGCCCGTTAAAATTCGGCGAAGTTATAAACTTCACCGAGCTGGGGACTGTAGTTAATCAATTACAATTACCACTTTGACATTATACTTCTCAAACTCATCTTTCATTTCCATTAACTCTTCTGCCTTAATTTCAGTACAAGCATATTTCAATAATCTATCATCACTTATCTGAACCTCAAGCCTTTGATAAGGATGTCGAGTTTTTCTTAAGTTTACAACCTGAACATATTCAATATTAGAATAAT
>DHVH01000285.1 GCA_002412555.1 Marinilabiliaceae bacterium UBA5213
GATTATTTTGTGTGTCGAGCATGATAATCAAACAAATGAAAACCAATTGCTGTTTTCCTGATAATCTTCACTAACCTTCACTTTGTTGTCAAATGAATATCCGGTCATTAGTTTAGCGATCATCTCCTGCAAATTGTTTACTGCTCCATCTGTCAAATCTTTACGAAAGCCTTTTTGGGATAAATGTAATACCTGATTCAATGAAATTATTCGAGCTACAATTTTACCCATCCCCACCGACTTACGTTGAGACATCTTCATATGCAAACTGAAATCGGTCAGATCTTTCACATAATCTGCAGCTAAATCGGTGAGATTGTACTCTTTCATAAATTGATACATATTACTCACCTTGGCTCGTTTCATTCGTTTTATCAACCCTTCTGTAATTTGTGCGTATAAGATATCATTTGAACCCTCAAAAATTTTAAAAGGACGACTATCTACTACACCTCGTCCAACAATGTGATTAAGCTTGTATGATTTTGCACCGAGCAGCTGCATGGCAGATTGTGCCGACTCTTGCATTAAATCGGTGATGAGGCTTTTAACCGCATTAACTTCTAATCCATGCGGTGCCATATCACTGTGGGTATTCAACTTATGGCAACTATTGACGCACATGGCTGAACAAATTGTATAAAACGATTGAAGTTGTGATAAGCGATGCTGTACCTGATCGAAACTCAAAAGACTTCTACCTCCAATAAAGCGTTGCCTGCTGTGTGTCAAAGCCTCATCAAACATTCGTTTTATGAATCCCATGCCCATTCCTGGAAATTGAATTCTGCTACTATGCAGCAGGTCGAGCATCATCTTTATGCCGGTGGTATGGGGTTGAAGCTTGTGAGAGACGGGCACCTCCAGATCTATGTGGTTCCTTCCATATGGTATTGCATATAATCCCAAGGTATTGAATATTTCCTCTACCTCAATTTTCTGTTCCGTTGCGTTGTTATCTATCAGAAAAAAATCGATATCCCGCTGCAAATCACCCTTATCATTTTGCTGTCTGGCTGTCACTAACCAAAAGTCTGCCCAACCTGTCAGTCCTGCCCAATGCTTTGTTCCATTTAACCGATAATTACCATTCTTTTCAACGTATGAAGTTTGCATATTCAATGCATCACTGCCAAAGTCGGGCTCTGTAATCATCAGTCCACCCATGGCTTTTTCCTCTAAGAATCTTTTAAGCACAGGAGCTTTCGTTTCTTCTTGTCCATATTTTTGAAAAGGCTGTAAAAACAACGCCGAGTTTATACCCATGGTGAGACATAGCTCCAATGACTCGTAGGAGGTAGTTGCCAACAATTCAATAATTTCGTGGGGCAATGCACCACGACCTCCATACTCCTCTTTAATACAGATTGAAAGGGGATTTACTGACATAATTTCTGTTAGCATTTGCTCAGTATTTCCTGAGTTATGAAAGACCATCCCTATCTTGTCTTTTAACTCATTTATCAATGCCGCAAACGGTCTGTGTTCACTTTCTGTGTGAATCATACGAAATATATTCTATTTTATTTTTTTGCAAATGGCAACCACCAGCTACATTTATTAAACGAATTCTTGACGATAAAGTTGTATAAATAGGACGAAATGAGGACACCAAAGCGTTGTCGTGGTTCAACTTCAGACGGTCTTTGGGAGATATCTGTACAATTGGGGATGGATACCTGGTTATCGTGAACCACACTTCGTTTTTTATAGCGACAACCCCGATTCCTCAGATCGGGATACAGCTTTTATGGGCCCGTGTATATGGACAAACTTTTGTGTACATTTGTATAAGTATTTTTTAAGCTAAATCAATTATCCAACATATATGGCAAAAATCAATGTTTCTGTGGCAAAATTGCGCTTCAAGGGAAAACTTAAAGTGAAGGAGGAAACCCGCAACTTTTATAACGGTATATTTATTGATTTGGGAGAACTGGTATTGTTTACCGGAAAAGTGATCAAACAAATGTTCCAACCTCCTTTAGAATTTAGGGAATTCATCAAACACGGATTCTTACTGGGTAATAAGTCGCTGGCACTGGTATCGGTCACCGGATTTATCATGGGACTGGTGCTCACCATGCAGATGAATCCTGTTCTTACGGACTTCGGGGCGCAAACGCTATTACCGGGCGTAATTGCAGTATCCATGGTGCGGGAACTTGGGCCGGTCATAACGGGACTGATTTGTGCCGGAAAGATAAGCTCGGGAATAGCTGCAGAGATTGCTGCAATGACAGTTACCGAACAGATTGATGCGATGGAAGTTTCGGGAACACGTCCCCTGAGTTTTGTGGTTGCCTCGCGCGTGATGGCTACTACACTGGTTGTTCCCATACTGGTAATATTCGCTGATGCGTTTAGTCTCTTCGGTGCTTTCCTGGCTGTAAATATATTCGAAGACACTTCGGTCGAGCTATTCGTTAATCGCTCGTTTTCCCTGATGGGTTTTGTGGATCTGTTCCCCTCCACGCTGAAAACGGTCTTCTTTGGTTTCTTTATTGGATTAATTGGCAGTTATAAAGGGTACACAGCCGGCAGAGGCACAGAATCCGTAGGAAAGGCAGCTAACTTAGCCGTGGTGGAAGCTTCGCTTACCATTTTTGTAATCGATCTTATTTTTGTTTTAATAACAAGCATCCTTTAGAATATGAATAAAGCCGTGGTCATGAATGTAAAAAAACTGTATAAATCCTTTGGAGGAAATCATATTTTGAAGGGGATAGGCCTTACACTACACCAAGGGGAAAATTTAGGTATTGTAGGGAAATCGGGGATTGGAAAATCAGTACTTATCAAGTGTATAGTAAGGCTGATAGAACCCGACTCAGGTGAAGTAGATGTGCTTGGAACCAATGTGCTCGAATGTAACAGCAATGAGCTGAATGAAATTAGAAAGAAAGTGGGTTACCTTTTTCAGGGAGGCGCATTATACGATTCAATGAGTGTGCGGGAAAATCTCTTTTTCCCTATCCGGAGAACACAATTTAAGGACAAGAAACTCGATACGGAGGAGTTGATTGAACAATCACTCAGAAGTGTGGGTCTGCTGGATGCTGTTGATAAAATGCCTTCGGAGTTATCCGGTGGAATGAAAAAGAGAGTTGCTCTGGCAAGAACATTAATTCTTAAGCCTGAGATAATTCTATATGATGAGCCAACTACAGGACTGGATGCGGTAACATCTGGTGAGATCAGTGAACTGATTCTTAAAATTCGCGAAGAATATAACACTGCTTCTATTATTATCACCCACGATATGAAGTGTGCAAGAATTGCCACTGACAACATAAAGATTATGGACGACGGAATCTTCAGGATTGAGGGTACGTATGATGAACTAAGCAACACGGAAGAGAAAGAGATACGCGATTTTTTTATTTAGCAAACAACAAGAAAAATGAGCAAAACAAAGAAAACATTAAGGTTGGGTATTTTCATTGCAAGTGCCCTCATTTTATTTATCGTGGCAGTATATCTTATTGGTAGCAAGCAGAATCTTTTCACCTCTACTACCGAAATACATGCTTCGTTCAAAGATATACGCGGATTGATGTCGGGCAATATCGTTCGTTTTGCAGGAATAAATATCGGAACAGTAAATGACATTCGGATTGTTGCCGATTCATCTGTCATAGTAAGCATGACAATTAGGGATACTTACACCGATTTTATATATAAAAATTCGACAGTACAGATTGGGCAGGAAGGATTGATGGGTGGTAAAATTGTTCTTATATCCACTGGCGATCCGTCTACAGGAAAAGTGGAAAAGGGCGATTATCTGTCTGTTTCCGACGGCCTCGATATTCAGGCTATGATTGCTCAGGCAACCGGAATGCTTGATGAGTTAAAGGGAACAATTGCCAATTTGAGGTCCATCACCGGCAAGTTTGACACTGGTGATGGTGATATAGCACGACTTTTGAATGATGATGCGCTTACTTCTGCGCTTGAGGAAGCAACCAAGAGCATGAATGCTTCATTATCAGATGTGAATCACATAACCACTAAAATAAACAATGGGCAGGGAGATTTAGGGAAGCTGGTAAACGACGATTCTATTACATCAAAAATGAATACGATTATGGCAAACCTTAACTCAACCACATTGAGAGCCGACTCACTGATAAATCAGCTCCACCAGACATCCTATACCATAAATCACGGTGAAGGTGTGCTTCCCCGCCTTCTAAATGACAAGCAGATGGGTTTAAGCGTAGACACAGCCATCGCTTCTGTGGATCAGGGAATCATAGAGATAACCAAAGCGGCTGAAACAATTGCCAACAGCTGGATATTCCGATTGTTCTCCAAAAATAAGAACAAACAAAATGAAATACAAAAAGTGGAATTGAAGGTGAATGCAGGAGATACGCTTATCATACGTCCCGTTAACAGAAGCTCACCGGAAGTTCTTAATGATTAATCCGATGTTCGATCCAGTGAAAATGAAAGCAAACCCCAAAAGTAAGACCATACTTTTGGAATTATGTTATACAGCCTGTTGCTCCTGCTCCACAAGCTCCATACCCCGCAGAATAGCTGCTTCATTCATGGGTAGA
>DHVH01000144.1 GCA_002412555.1 Marinilabiliaceae bacterium UBA5213
ACAAATGGTTCTGACGCACGAAATTGCCAATTACCCCGGTGTAGAATCCATCAATGGCTATATGCTGGGCAACATCATGAAAAAGCAAGCTCAGAAATTCGGTTGCGATATTAAGTCCAACATCAGGATTGAGGATTTACAGTTGTCGGAAGAGCTCAAGCAGGTCACCCTCTCAAACGGGACTACCTACACAGCGGACGCCGTAATACTGACTCCAGGTGGCCGTAGTCGTACCTTAGGTGTGACGGGCGAATCGGCCTTTAAAGGTAAGGGCATCTCCTATTGCGCGACTTGCGACGGGGATTTCTTTACGGATAAGGAAATCGTGGTTGTAGGAGGTGGCAATTCGGCGCTGGAAGAGGCTGTTTCCCTGACCAAATATGCTTCCAAAGTAACCATTGTGCACCAGTTCGATCATTTTCAGGCTTTTGAACATGCCATAGAAGAGGCCAAAGCGCATCCAAAAATTTCTTTTGTAATGGAATCAACGGTTTCTGCTTTTTATGGGGGAGAAAATCTGGAAGCGGTTGATATAACAAATTTAAGAACCAACAAAAACGTGCGCTTCAAGACTGACGGAGTATTTATATTTATCGGCTACGTGCCCAATACCGAATTCCTGGAAGGCAAGTTGGAATTGAACCCAAAGGGTGAAATGGTGGTGAATGCAGAAATGGAAACCCATATACCCGGCGTATTTGGTGCCGGCGATGCCATTGCTAAGCGGTACCGTCAGGTAACCACTGCTGTTGGGGATGCGACCGTAGCTGCTCTGGCTGCATCTGATTATATTCATCAATTAAAATCGAAACAAAAACAACTGGTTTTTAACTGATTTGTTAATAGTTACACAGAGAACACAGAGGAGGCACTGAGAACCATGGAGGGATTTTTTTGATCTTTCCTAGATCCCCGTGAAACCCTGTGTAACTATTTTCTATAGCCTGCTTGTACTATTCCCAAAATTTCTCTATTTTACTTCCGAGGATTTTTCCATAAAGTGATCTGCTGTAACCTCTTTCGAAAGCCCTGTAATCCAAGAACCTGTTAAGCTATTAACCAACCTCTTAAACCGTTACTATTATGAAGAAAGGCGATGTTTATTTGATGGACCTGGACTTTGAGTATAAACTCTGGAAAAACAGAATAGGTTGTTTTCTGAAAGAAATAGAGCTTGTCAAAGCCCGCAATGAAGAGATGACGAAACATCATCCCGGCAAGGAGATGAACACGGTGGAAATGATGGTACTTGAAGAGCATGAAGCGCAATTGCATCAAATTCTCAACCGAATTAAAGTGCAGGAACAGGAGATTCAATACTACAACAAAGATTTCCCCATTACACAATCACATGAATATATGATTCTCCATTTAAAAATCAGGGAAAAGATGGAACAAATGTGCACGCTGCATCTCGATAAATTAGATGATTTGACGCGCGCTTTAGGCATTTAATCTACTGTAGGATTACAAAAAAATATATATTTTTACACGCTCGCAGCTTAAGTCTAAGTTTTTAGCGTGTTTCAATAGTATACTTTTTTATATTCCTAAAAGATTTATCAATGGAGAATTTTACTGACCAAATGGCCAATGCTCATATTTTGAACCAGTTTTGGCTGACTTTTTTACTGGTCATTTCAATGGTTTTGGTGTCGCGTACCTTTGTGGCTGGCACCCGCTATTCACCCATTCTTATCATTGTTGTATTTGGATTAATGATGGGCTATGTTATGGTAACCACTGGCATGGGAACGCCAGGTCTAATGGAGTTTCCAATTGTAGATTTTGCCAGTAAGGTGACCATTACTGCCTTGAGTGCCTCCTTTTTTGTGGGGGGACAGGAAATCCGAAAATTAATTTCAAATCAGGAAATCGATTTAAAAGACATTGTAGAACCTTCAACCGATGAAATGTTTTTGGGGACAAAATTTACCCAGTTTATGTTTCTGATTCGGGCATTTTTTATACTTATTGGTATTGAATCATTGAAACGTGTTATTGTAGGCTATAACAACAATGAACCACTAGATAGCTTTTACCCCTTACTGGGCTATATTGGGCTGGTGGGTTCTATTATTCTGATCGACTACAGAGCCAAAATAACCAACAAACCAGTATATATACGCAAAGGCATTCTGGAATCAGCTCTGATTCTCGCTGTTCTCGTCCTGTCCTGGCACATTGCAGGCTGGATACGTCCAATTATTGCCCTCCCCGAGATTTTCTTTGCCATGATACTTTCGGTCACTTTGGGAATGGTCTTCTCTCGCTGGAAGTTTGGACCCACCATTCGCGCTTTACTTTTTGCCGGTATACCTGTTGTTCTGGCAGCTAACTTTATGGTAGGTGGCTCCCGCATTGCTGAAGCCTTTTCACTAACCGGAATGACGGCCGTTTTGTCCTTTGGCTTTTTTGGACAATTGCTGTGGATGTTTGGAGGTCTGGCCTTGTTAATTGGCTGGGCCAAGGCCAATAACATTAGAAATCTGGCACCGGGAATGGCCGGTTCACTGTCGCACTCAGGACTGACTGGCGCATGTACAGCGGGCGATTTGGGCTACGAAGCCCAGGTACGAGCCCCCATTATGATCAACATCCCATTTATTGGTCACATCTTCGTCTTTTCGGTTTTAGCAGCCAGTGCAACCACAGGAAAGCTACTCATCCCCTATACCTTGGCAATTGTTACAATAGGTATGGGACTGACTTATTGGGCCATTCGCCTGCTCAGAAAGGCCAAGAATGAAGACGCAAAAGAAATTAAAGGTCTGATGGTATTTTCCCTTGGCTGGCAATTGGTAGCCGTATTTGGTGGCTTGCTCATCCTCAATTTAGGCGGCATGGGACTCAATGATTCTGTGATGGCCAATGCCTCGGCCATTTCACATTTCGGATTATTTGCAGCCATACAAGGAGGTATGTTTGGTGAGCAGGCTTCCGGATTAATTGCCTTTGTTTTTGCCATGCCATTTTTAGTCCACCCCCTGGTCTTCGGTATTTTTGGAAGAACGGCAGAAAACAATGGCGTAATGCCCGCTAAACTGGTCTATGCCCTGGCACTCATCGGCGTTTTAGGAGTTTTGTACGCCCTATTGTTTTAATGTCTCAAAAGCTGCCACTGATAAAAAATGATAAACAGCACAAGATGGTTCAATTTCTATTTAAACAGGTTTTCCCCATTATAGCTATGGTTGGCACATTAAGTCTGGTTTCGTGTGATTCAGAATTTAGTAGGGCAGACTTGCAAAACGGAGATATCCTTTTTACGGGCCCAATAAAGGCCACCGAAGGAAACTTGTCTAAGGCCATTGACGAGGTAACTCAGACTGATTTAGCAACCAATTACACCCATATGGGTATTGTGGTAAAAGAAAGCCAAGAACTTTGGATCATTCATGCAGCACCGGAAAAAGGGGTTTGTCGTGAACCGCTAAATCAATTTTTAGAGAGCCGCCAAGTGGCGGACGTTTACCGCTTGATTGATACCTATCAAGGCTATATTCCCGAAGCACTTGAAAAGGGCAACCGGCTTTTGGGACTACCCTACGATTCGACCTACATCATTGGAGGGAGTGCGCATTATTGCTCGGGTTTAATATACATCCTATACGAGGCTCATCAAGTTTTTGAACTGGAGCCCATGACCTTTAAAAATCCCACCACAGGCGAATACCACCCTATTTGGGTCGAACATTATGACGCTTTAGGCATGGCAATCCCTGAGGGATTGCCTGGTTGTAATCCAAATGGCTTGGCAGCATCAGACAATTTACGTTTTTTGGGACAGATCAGCTACTAAAAATAATCCCGAATGGCTGAGCCATTCGGGATTAAAATTTTAAATTGCCTAGAAAACGGGCTATTACAATTCCTTCAATTTAATGTTGCGGAACCAAACATCGTCTCCATGATCTTGCAGACCAATGAAACCATTGCGATCGGCACCTCCGGCATTGATAAATTCTTCCCAACCGGCAAATTTACTTCCGGCAATCATTTCTTCCCATTCAGGAGTCCAAAGGTGATATTCCACCACCAATTCATCATTCTGATAATGCAGCACAGTACCTTTGAAAACAACAATGCGACCAGTATTCCACTCACCAAAAGGTTTTGAGTTCTGTGGCTTAGCAGGAATCAGGTCATACAAAGAAGCTGATTGACGGTTGTTTTCCACACCAAGACGGGCATCCACATGATTAACATTATCTAGGATCTGATATTCCGGAGAAGAGCGCCAAATAGGCAATGATTCAATCTCCTGAGCCAGATAAAAGACGCCACTATTGCCGGCTTTAGATACTTTCCAGTCGAATTTCAGCTCAAAATTCTGAAATTTCTGATCGAATATAATATCACCACCATCTGCAGCACCAGCCTCACCGGCTCCAGAGCCGTTGATTTTAATGGCTGCACTATCAATGCTCCAGGCCGAAGGGATATCTTCGCGGTTATAACCCCGCCATCCGTTAAAAGTTTCGCCATCAAAAAGCAACACCCAGCCTTCTTCTTGCTCTGTATCTGACAAGGCATTAAGAGGCGTTTCTTTTGGGGCAGCCGGGCCACAAGCCATCAACAAGGATAACCCTAAGACGGGCAATAGAAACAATCCATTTTTAATCTTCATAGTAAAATAGTTTTTATTGGGGATTAATAATTAAATTTTTACAAGCTTTGCCTTTGATTTAAATGATCAAAGACAAAGCTTGTTACTAGTTATGGTGAATGCTATTTAGGCATTTCTGGCAGTTTCCAGCCATTCCGGTAAGTATGGTTAATCAACTCTGCAGCAAAATCTTTAGCCTTGACAGGGTCAGTCCAAGTTTTAGCAAAAGTAGGATGCCCGTCTTTAATTTCAAAGCCGTCAGCCACCACAGTACGAATGGTTTCGTCATCATTGATATTGGTGAAACGCATGTTTACACCGTCCCAATGAAGTTCTTTATTCAGACTTTGTAACCTGACGGCCAGTACGCCCATTACCACCATTTCGTTAAATGGCCCTGCTTCATGGAAAGCAGAAGTAGGCTGTACACGGTTAGCAGGCGTTTCCTTGCAGGCACGCACCCAGTCCATTTCATGACTTAAGCTAACCCGGCGCTCGGTTTTAGGGGCATTGGGCTTTCTTCCGGACAACAACCATGGCTCACGGCCGTAGCAACCTACATGCAATATGTCTTTGGTACCATAGAAAAGTACGCCACCACCTTGTACATTCATATCTTTACCTGCCGGCCAGTTATCAGGTTTCAAGGGTTGCAAACCACCATCGTACCAATGCACATCCACTTCAGGCATGTTTACTTTACCTGCTTTTGCACGTTTGGGGAAGGTCAATTGAACTTTCTGGGCTACCGGTGCAGAATCGTTAAGCAGCAAGGTAGAGCTACCCTGCACTTTAGTAGGATATCCCAAATTAAGCCCTTTAAACACAGGGTGTAAGATGTGGCAGGCCATGTCACCTAGAGCACCTGTTCCATAATCCCACCAGCCACGGAAATTCCAGGGGGTGTATATTTCATTGAAAGGACGCATTTTTGCAGGTCCCACAAATAAATCCCAGTTCAGATAATCAGGTACCCACTGTCCTTGCGTAGGCGTATTTAAACCTTGTGGCCAAATAGGTCTGTCGGTAAAAGCCTCCACCCGGGTTACTTCACCAATTTCACCATTCTGAATCCACTCTTTCACCAAGGAAACGCCCTCTTCAGAGGCACCCTGGTTACCCATTTGAGTAGCTACCTGATGCTTTTCCGCCAATTTGGTCAACAAACGTGATTCATAAACGGTATGAGTAAGCGGCTTTTCAACATACACATGTTTTCCCATGGTGATGGCTGTTGCCGCAATTATGGCATGGGTATGATCAGCAGTGGCTACCATTACTGCATCAAACTGATCGCCCATTTCATCGAACATTTTTCGCCAGTCCCAATACTTCTTGGCTTTTGGAAAATAGTCGAAACAGCTTTTAGCGTAGCGATGATCTACATCGCAAAGCCCCACAATCTCCTGACTTTCAAGGTTTTTCAGCACGGCAAAACCACGTCCGCCAACACCAACACCGACAATTCGAAGCTTGTCGCCTGGAGCTCTATTAGCAGCCCGGGCAGGCTGGCTACCAAAAGCAGCCTTGGGCAAAACACTTAAACCTACGGCGGCTACACCGCTTTTTTGAAGGAAACCCCTTCTTCCAATTTTTGAGTTCATAAAAATATAATTTGTTGCATGAAACGCCCTTAAAACTATTTGCCTTTAATCGGACATAAAAAACTGTCCAATTGATTTTCAATAATCAACAAGAGAGGTTCATAGGTGTGAATAATCAGTTTCCATCAATACAAAAGCCCTATCCTATACTTGGTCAAAAGAACCCAAAATATAAGAACATCCTAAAATAATGCTTTTACTTATTTCTTACAAGTAAATGCATGATTTTTAAACATTCCATTACCATCATTCCTGGATAGAGAATCCACCCAAAGGTCAATCCATTTGCAAAAAAGGGATTGGTTTATCTTATATTGGCCATGGTATTTTAATCTGGTTGGCTTTGGATAAGAATGCATCACTTAAGCCTAAGAACTCGATTGTTAGAAAAAAGCGCTTCTCCTAAAATAGGTAGAAGACCAAATACCAACTGTGAAGAGGTGGATGAATAAAAAAACCGGCTATCGCCGGTTTTTTTACATCAAAATAAAATCGTCCTTAATCTATAATCTGAGTTCCATTGGTTCTGTAAATATACATTACTTCCCAAGCATTAACTGCATCAGCGGTAGCATAAAGCACATTTGAAGCACTCTGATTGATTGTAACATACTTATTATTGGTAAATGACTTAAGCGCAAATTGAGTGCTTGTTATTCGTTCTAGGTAAAATTTCTCCCAGGTTCCAATTGCTGAGCTTCTGGCTAACAAATGTTTGTTTCCATCATTGACCATACAAACAAATTTATTGTTGGCACCTGACCTTAGCGAAATAGTGCCATCACTATTATTCACAACAGAGAAGGACTCCCAGGCACCCCCATAAGCACTACGATTAGCCAATAGCGGATTATTTCCTCCATTGTCGGCACAAATTACCTGATTGGTACTAACGCCTCTAAAATAATATTCGCCATTGGGAAGATTGAAACCACTTCCAGGATCTCCTCCTTGGTTCAGACCCGCCACCATCGCATTATACACGGTATTGTTACGCCAACTACCAGAGGCACCTACAGCTGCCCATTTAGCCCGTATAACTGCTTCAGAGTCGTTATAAATATCCACCCGGCTTGGATTGTGATTGTAAATACCCCATGAGGTATTGTTACCTAATGCCTTATAAGTCCATGAGGTCCAATGCCATCCTTGGTTATTATAGGCGTTGAGTGTATATTCCCAAGCATTGGCTAATCCAAAACAAGTAAATTCCCCTACAAAGGTCGGCACATTATAGCCAGCATTAGCAATGTCATTTATCTTACTATTTACAAAACTAACTTGCCCATTGTAATTATTTACATGGTTCCACGGGTAATAGTGGTATTCATATACAACATTGGTCCATCCATAAACACTCGGATGTGGCAAATGGGCAGCATCCCAGCATGATTCCATTATAATTATATGATCCGGATCCACACTACGGATCACATCATATATCTCATCATAAAAATCCCATTGAACGCTGGTAGTCAATCCCGCTTTGATGCCCGGCTCATTCAAAATATCATAAGCAGCTACCGTAGGATTTCCTTTGTAACGGTTAGCCACCTGCCACCATAACCACTTAGTCATGGCTCTATTGTAGTCATTCCAGTATAACTGATTACCATCGTTCACCTCACCTGAATGATCCATGCCGTTTTGTGAACCAAAAGCACCATGAAGGTCCAAAATAACATACATCCCCCGAGCACGACAATTTTCAATGAACCAATCCAGCCGCGCCCATCCCCCAGGTTTGATATCCGACCATTCATCATTCATCAGATTCATATAAGTAAATGGCAGCCTAATTGCTGTCATGCCCATTGCGGCACAATTATCAAAATCCTGAATGGTCCAGTAGTTGTTTTCATAAACAGAAATCAATTGGTCACGTACCGTTTTGCCAAACCTTGACTCAAGTGTATTCATCATGGTTTTCTGATCAGGTGCATTAGTTGCACACATCCATTCTTCCTGAACAAGCCAGCCCCCTGCATTGGTCCCTCTCAAATAAACATTTGAGCCATTGCCATAATTTTTCCTAATAGATGTTCCATTGGTCTTTAGAAAATCCCCAGAGGTAATAGGACTGCTCTTTAGCACTCCGGAAGACCTGACTGTATCAACTTCTTCAATAATAGGGTGATCATTACAAGCAGAAAATGCCAGGAACAGAATCCCAACAGTAATCAATAGTGTTTTTTTCATAGCTAAATCAATTTAATTAAAAAAGGCTCTTAGGATTTGGCCTAAAAGGCGGCATTACCCCAAAACCCTAAATGAAACTTTACTCATGTCAAAAAAAGTTAAAACCAGACTGCTAACCAAAAAACCACTTACGTCTTAGATACGTCATGATAAAACATCTCCCCTTTAATAATACGCCATCTTAATAACTGCTTAAAGCTCAGATATTTTTAAACAATATTAAACAACTCCCCCCTTACCGTAAGTAATAATTATTCGGTGCATTTTAGACTATTTTCCAAAACAAGTGTATATTATGCAGCAAAAAAAAACAAAGAATTACATAATTCTGTTAATTTTACGAACTCAAAACACATAAAACAAAGGAACTACTATCTTATGACGAAAAGTGGCGATATGAATCTCCTTACAATTTTTAAAAAAATGCTCCAATTGTTCCTTGTAAAAGGACTAAATATTCTTATCATTTTGCTTTTACAGGGAGCCTGTTTGACCATTTTGCGGGCAGCTGAACCAATTGTAAGCGGAGTGCCTCCAATCATTCATTATACGCACACTGATTATAATGGAGACTCTCAGTTTTGGGCAGCATGTCAAGACCACAATGGGGTTATGTATTTTGGCAATAATGACGGTATAATAATATTCGAAGGAGAAAAATGGTCAAAAGTGCATTTACCCAACCATAGTTCTGTCCGAAGCCTTCTCGTATCAAAAAATGGTGAGGTGTATGCCGGAGGATTCAATGAATTTGGCAGAGTTGAGCGCGATAAATACGGAAAATACATTTACATATCAATGAAACATCTGGTCAGGCCGGAAGATAGAAACTTTAACAATATCTGGTCCATTCACGAGCTCAATAACACTATCCTATTCAGGAGCTTCAACCAAATAATCATATTCCAAAACCAGAAAGCAAGCATTATAAAGGCGGCCAATAACTATCACCATTCTGAAGTGCACAATGGACTACTTTTCATTCATGAAGATTTAAGTATTCAACTTCTGGACATTACAACAGCCACTTACACAAAACTTTTCTACACTTCGGAACTGGGTGGAGAAAATTATTTGGCTATGCTGCCGGCCGATGACGACCAAACCTATTATGTTCTTACCAAACAGGGCAGTGTCTATGAATGGAGTTTTGATCATCCTACCCCCAAATTGATAACAAGGGTATTACCAAAAAACTCTACAAACATGCTAATCTGTGCTATTAAATCTAAAACCAATGAAATTTATCTCGGTACTTTAAGTGAAAACATCCAAAGGTGGACCATTCATGATGGCAAGTTGGAGCACAGCAGCAATTTCCCTGAAAATCAAGACAATACCGTATTGGCACTTTTTGAATCGCAGGAAGGAAACATTTGGGTAATGCTTAATAAAGGATTAGACTACATTAATCTAAAATCTCCTCTGACCACCTTGTTTAAGAATGCTTCAATTAGCGATGCCCTTTTTCATAATAATAAAATATACCTCGCCACCAATCAGGGTGTTTTTGTTTCTACTGAAAAGTCCCCTCCTTATAGTTTTTCCCAAAATGACTTCACAAAAATTCCGGGTGTCGAAGGTCAGGCATGGCATTTACAAATAATCAACAACCAGGTAATATGCTCACACGACAGAGGTGTATTTGTTATCAATGAAGCATCTGCCACACAGGTTAAGGGCAACTTCGGGGTATGGAAACTTCATCCGGTCACGAATCATCCTGGCCATTTCTTTGCTTGTGCTTATAATGGTTTATACCTTGTTGAAGTAACCGGGCAAAACCATTTTATTTCTAAACAAAAAATTCAAGGGTTTGAAGAGTCGGGCAGAGATATTGTAAGTGCCGATGAAAAGGGTGTATATTGGATCTGCCACGGCTACAAGGGAGTATTTAGGATCAAAACAGATGAGAATCTTACTCAGATAGTTAGCTTAGAACATTACACCGATAAAAATGGACTGCCTTCTTCCTTTAATGTCAATGTGCATAAATGGAAGGATGAATTTGTATTTACAACCAACAAAGGGATTTTCAGTTTCAATGAAAACAATCAAACTTTTGAACCGCATTCCTACTTAAATTCCGTATTGGGAACCGAAAAGAATATTCGTCAAATCATAACTATAGGTGATATCGTGTGGGTGATTATTGACACAGAATTGGCCTATTTTGATGCAAGCCTAGATAAACCAGTCCCTATCAGTGCGCCCTTCCTTTCATTGAAAAACACCTTTAACAGAAGTCTCGAATGCATTGTGCCAATTACAGAAAATAATGTGCTAATTGGTACGGCCTTAGGTTTGTTTGCATTCCATGACCAAAAGGACGCTTCAAATGAACCCCTATCCCTTCAGTTTTCAAGTGTATCCTGTACAATTAAAGATTCAACGGTGTGGCTGCCAGTTGACAGCCTTACAACTCCGGAGTTACTTCCATTCAATAGCACAGAAATAAAGTTCAGTATTTCTTCACCCCTTTTTCAGGATAAAAAGAATGTGCAATACAGTTATTTGCTGGAGGGTTATAGCCAGTCCTGGAGTAATTGGAATAACACCTCTACCATTAATTTTGCACATTTAAAAAGCGGAAAATATGCTCTAAGGGTAAAAGCACGTAGTATGTCGGGAGAATTTAGTAGTGAAGCGCAATACGATTTTGGCGTCTCTCCTATTTGGTATAGAACCTCTTTGGCCTATTTTATATGGACCATCTTAATCATTTGCCTATTCTTTTGGCTGCTACATACCATTAAAAGAATCATACGTTACGAAAAAGAAAAGACACAAAAAGAGGAGAGAAAACTCCAGAGAGTATTGGAGCTTGAACTTCAACAACTTAAAATGGAAAAGGAACATCAAATTGTTCTGGAAAACAAAAATAAGCTTGAAGAAGATGTTATTAGTAAGAGTAAAGAACTTGTCAATTATACGATGCTCCTATCAAAAAAGCACGAATTGATGATAGAAATGCAGGATGAACTCAAACAGATAAAAGATAAAGCCCAAAGTGAAACTGTCAAAACACACGTTAAAGATCTATCCAGGCGGATTGAAGCCAATCTAAATGACGAACAGTTTTTATTACTCTTTGAAACCAATTTTGAACGTGTTCATGAAAACTTTTTCAAGTCACTCAAAAAGGTTTGCCCGGATTTGACCCAGAAAGAATTCAGGTTAAGTGCCTTAATAAAAATGGAGCTATCCAATAAAGAAATAGCCAACATCCAGAACATATCGGTAAGAGGTATTGAAACAGCCCGTTACAGACTAAGGAAAAGGTTAAACATCAGCAGTGATGAACATTTCGCAAACTTTTTTGAGAAAATTTCTGACAGCAATTAAAGATTTTCAGACAGCCATTATGAAAAGTCGAAGTTCTTACCTTCATGCTGCTTTTGTAATATTTCCGGCTTCAAAGAAAAAGGACACCAGCCAATAGCGGTGTCCTTTTCATAGATTTAACTGGAAGTCAGAGCTTATTGCTTATTGCCCATAGCCCAATGGAATGAAGCAACAGCCTTTGCAGGAATAGGATAACTAAAACTATTTGCTCCGTCATTCACAGATACTGTCTGATCAGAATCTCCCTTGTTCAGCAACACAATGGCATAAGTTCCATCCATATTTTCAAATGCTGAGTACACAATGTTTTCATCGCTATTTGAGGTGGTACCAATACGTGTCGCTCCCGGCTTAACTACGGACGACAAGTGCCCAATCACATAATAATGAGAATTATAACTAATGGTTTCATAGTCGTTGGCATCAATATCAACAACACCAAAGCAAGTGGTACAACCTCCGGGCCTGTTAGGTCCTCTCTCCGAGTCCAACATTAAATTCCACACAATCACAGCTTTGCTCCATTTATTGATAGTCCCCATACCCAATTCGTTCATATCATCTATCAACCTGACAGCTAGATTCTGTCCGTCATTCCAAGTTCCAATGGAAGTTTCGGTAAAAATCAACTCCTTTTCCGGAGCCAAGTCATGAATTCGATTAAGTTCTGTATTCCTTCCCCCGTAATTGTGATAGGCTGCTCCAGCTACATACTTTGCTGCTACTGTATCCTGATATATTTTTACAGGGTAAAATTCCTGTTCCTCCATATTGTCATAGTTGTAGTTATGGTCGAACAAATATATCTTGGTATCCAATCCAGCCTGAAGCAACTCCGGACCTAATTGCTTAACGAAATCTCTTTGCTCATCCCAGCCCATGAATAATGAAACCGAATTACCTCTGTTGAGTGGTTCATTCTGTGGTGTGATGGAATAAATGGAAATGCCATGCTCCCCGTAAGCTTTGATCCATTGTACAAAGTAGCGTGCATAATCCTCATAGTAAGCCGGATTTAAATGTCCGCTGGTCCATGAATTAAAAGGCTCCAAATCAGTTAAGTTATTAACTTTCATCCAGCGGGGTGGTGTCCATGGAGAGCCTAAAATCTTAATGGAGGGATTAATCTCTAATATCTCTCTTAATACAGGAATTACATATTCGAGGTCCTCAGAAGGGAGTGCAAAGTTTTCAATACCCGGTGTATCGCAACATGTAAATTCGCTTAATGAAAAGTCGGAGCAGCCTATGGCAATTCTAACATAACTATAGCCCATTCCAAGCTCATGAGAAAACACCTTAGTCAGAAACTCAGACCTTTTAACCGGATCCATTTGCAAAAGGTTATAACAGCTTGACCCTGTTATAGCGGCACCAAAGCCATCCATTTCCTGATAACGTTGTGTGGGATCCAGGACTATGGAAACCCCTGCTTTATCATCCTCCTCACCAAAACTAGTTGACTGCCGCTCAAAATCAAAGGCTAAGTCAGAAGTGGTTAAGTAAACACTCACTTCGCTAGCATTTTCACTCCCCTTGTTAGCACAACCAAAAGCAATCCCAAACACGAAAAGGAGTAATATTAAATACTTGTAATCCATCATAACCGAATTTTATATTAATAACTATTCGTTAAATCAATAATAGATCTTCACTATTACCAAAGTCCATTCTGTGGCCAACCAGTCTTTGTAATTTCACTTTGCGGTATAGGGTACCAATCCATTTTTGAAGTATAAGACCTCTTTTCCAATTCTACAACTTCGTATTCGAATCCAGTTTCCGTTTGAGTTATGACGATTCTATCAACCGGTTTTCCCAGGATTTCAACTCCCTTGCCCCAACGACGAGCATCCCAATACCTGTGATNNACCAAGCGCTCTCTTTCAATTCGACCTAGATCTAAGTCACCCGCAGTTAAAGGCTCAACCCTGGCTCTGGCTCTAACCAGGTTAAATGCCTGAACGGCCGTCAGCGAATATTCGCCTGCTTCGGGCACAAAATCAGGCCCCCAAGCATTCAGGGCAGCTTCAGAATACATTAGCAAGATATCGGCATACCTAAAATAACACCAAGTATGGTTCGCTGTTGTATTGTTCACCAAATCCACAGTAGGAATGACCCATTTTTTTAAGTAGTAACCTGTTTTTGTGGCATTTTGTCTAGGCAAACCATCGTTACCGCCATAAAAAGTCTCAATAGTACTCCCTTTAAATGTTGCACCATTATGAATGACTGTTGCAGAAAAGCGCAAGTCACGGTTCGCATATGGATCTTCGGCATGGGAAGGATTGTCCCAATCAAAATCAACACTAGTCAAAGTTGCCCCGGAGCCTGTTACAACCTCAAATTGATCCACAAAATCCTGTGTAGGTGCGTAACTGAATCCATTGCTTCCTACAAAGGAAATTGGAAACTGATTAAACTCTAACCAGTTTAAACCACCATATCGTCTTTTAAAGATAAATTCTCGGGCTGTTGCATTTGAGGCTCCAAATAACGTTGCGTAACTTGTACTTAAATTATATTGCCCTGTTTTAATCACCTCATTAGCGGCTGCGGCAGCATCAGACCATGTGACTGTTGAACCAGCAGCTTTATACAAAGGACTAGCTGCATATAATAAAGTACGCGCTTTTAATGCTTTTATTGCTCCAAAAGTAACCCGTCCGTCCTCGTACCAGGAATAGGAAGCCATAGATTCCGGGATTACGTCGGCCGCAAGATCACAAAGCGCTTCAATATATTTAATGGTTTCATCCAGCGTATTCCGGTCTAAGCCCTTCCAACTTGACGCATCATAATAATCAAGCGGCTCATTTATTATTGGAACACCTCCATAGCGTTTCATTAGTTCAAAATAAAAAAATGCTTTCAAAAAAAGTGCCTCACCTTCCATGAACTCAATGTTCTTAAGGGCATTAAAATACTGGGTTGAATCACCATCAGTACTGTTACTGCGAATATGGTCGATATTTACCTTATGCCGGTTAGCTAAAAATCGGTTGGCCTGGTCAATACCTCTGAAATTATGCTCCCAAACGTTATCGGGATTAAAAAACTCATTCCATATTCCCAAATTAAAAACCTGGGAAACGATTACCTCTGATGTAGCCTCAGCTACATCAGTAGCAGCCTCGCGCCACAACCCGCTGAAACCATCGGGCAAATAGCTATAGGCCTCCCACAATGCTCCCTGCATGGTACTGTAGCGGGAATACATATCCTCCACACTCACACCGGTTTCCACGTTCTTCACATCTAAAAAATCGTCTTCACAAGACCACAACACAAAGCCTAAGACGAAAGCCAATGCTGTATAAAATATCTTATTCATAATAATTCAATTAGCAAAAATTAGAAATTAACTTTCAAACCAAGGCTGCCTGATTTTGCCAAAGGATATCCAATAGCCATCCTCTCTGCATCAAAATCCTTGATTTTGTCCCAGTTAAACAAGTTGGTTCCATTAACATAGACCCGCAAATTATCAATTCTGCCCCATGCAAAGGAATAACCCAATTCAATACTCCGTAATTTTATAAAACTACCATCATACAAATACAAGTCAGAAACAAGGTAGTTATTTAAATTGGCCTGGGTGGTTAACCTGGGACTTGTAGCTGTATTTGCCGTTTCAGGGGTCCAGGCATTACTTGAGAATGCTGTTATATTATTATCATTGACAAAGGGCATCACATAATCAGTCGGCAATAAAACGGTTCTATTGGTTACACCTTGAAAAAACGCATCAAAATCAAAGCCTTTAAACTTAAAACCCAGATTAAAGCCAAAAGTATATTCTGGAATATTCGAATACCCAATAGGAACAATATCATATTCATTAATTACCCCATCATTGGTCTGATCCTTATATTTTACGTCGCCAGGTCTTACATCTGCAAAACTGGATATAACAACCCCTTCTCTTAAAAGACCATTTTCATCGAAATCGCTCTCCTGATAAAATCCATCAAAAATCAAACCTCGTCTCTGATCCATTGCATAGCCTTTGCCATACAACCACTCATAAGGCTGAACAATTTCAGCCCTTTTTAAAATCTCGTTACGGGAAAATGAAACCATCCCCTTTAAGTAGTATTCAAAACCACCAACGTTATCGTTATAACCCAGCACCACTTCGTAACCGGAATTTCTAGTTTCACCGGAATTCATATTAGAAAGCCTGAAACCGGTATATGCAGGCACACTGGCTGTTGCATTTTCCAGTATTCCGGTTCGCCTTTCGTCAAACAAGTCTAAATGCACAGACAATTTTTCGAAAAAGAGAGCATCCAAGCCAACATTTGCACTTCTCTTTTCTTCCCACATAAAATTAGTATTGGGAATAGCATCCTCGCGACGACCGGTGTACCATGTATTGCTATTGGTGAATCGCCAACCGCTATTTGTCGAAGAAAGCTGTTCGAACAGAAACCTGTAACTGGAATTAATATCGCCGGTCATCCCATAGGAGACTCTTGCTTTTAGGAAGTTAATATTTAAATTATCCATTAAAAATGGCTCATTGGAAGCAACCCAGCCTAACCCTATTGCAGGAAACAGGCCATATCTTTGACCCTTTTCAAAATCTGCTGATCCGGTATAGCCGGCAGAAATATCCACAATGTACCTCTGGTCATAATCATAAGTAACAGCAAAGGAGAGACCCTGTGTGCGAATTGGATAAATCAATCCGTTAAAAGAATTGCTTTGACGTTGGGCATATAACAGTCCGGTAAACGAATGCCTGTCGAAACTACGTGCATAATCAAACCCAAACTGCATAATATTCCTGTTAAAATGGCTATTTAAACCATCGGTTATATCATCTGCAATAGTCCCCAATTCTGCGTAAGTATAAGCACCATCTGTATCCAATACTGGATTATCTTCAGAATCCTTAAGCAACTCATACGACAGCACAGAAAAGGTTTTGTTGGTATAGCCAACATACCGGTTGCTAAATGAAAGGGCACCATTAAAGCTAAGGCCCGGAGTAAACATATCCAGTTTTTCTTTAAAGCCAATATTGGTTTGTAAAGTCCTTGTATGCCCATTATAAATTCCACCAGTTTGCAGCAGCATAACTGGATTAAAATCATATACCGAACTATTACCCCAGGAACCATCCGGGTTTTTGACCGGAAAAGCAGCCGCAGGCAACTTCATCAAATTATTGAATAAACTAGCCGCCGTAAATCCAGCAGGCGTATTCCGGTCTTCTATTACCCCGGAAATTTGTGCATTAATTGAGAAATTTCTTGTGATATCTACATCCACATTACTTCTAAGATTGAACTTGTTGAACTCGGCATTGGTACCAAAATCTTTGTCAATTTCATCCGCATCTTTGTAATTTCCGGTAAAATTGGTGTAGTCTAATAATACGTAATATCTTGCTTTCTCTCCGCCTCCACGGAACGAGAGGTTATACTCCTGAATCGACGCATTCGGTTTCAAAACTTCATTGTACCAGTCAACATCCGGATGAGTAAGACTTCCTCCATCTTTATATAAATCAGGGTTGGCATACCTTAGAGTTAAGCCATCATTTTCCCGTGCCTGATTATACAATCTGGTATAATCGTAGGCATTAAGCACTGTAGGCAAATCTGTCAATGACTGCACTCCAAACCTCGCATTTACGGATATTTCTGTACCTGACATCACTTCTCCTCTTCTGGTTTTAATAACCAAAGCCCCTGAACCACCCATCAATCCATAAATTGCCAGTGACCCGGCATCTCTAAGGTAGGTAACAGATTCAATTTCAAACACAGACAAGGAAGACAAAACACCCAGATCAACCTGAAAACCGTCCAACATAACAAGAAGATTGTTGCCATTCAGGTTCCAGCTGCTTTTACCACGTGCCAACATTACCGGGTTATCATAGCCCGGCTCCCCTGATCCAGTCATTACAGTAAGACCAGGAATACGCCCCTGAAGCGTGTTAAGGAGATTACCAACATTCATGCGCTCAAGCTCTTCACCTGAAACTGTATAGGAGGAGCCCGTTGTTCGCCAGGCTTTCTCGGACCTGATCCCTTGTTCGATCATGCTTTCTCTGGCGCTGGGAGCAACCAAAGCAGAGTCTTTTTCGTTGTCCGTTTCAATTACATCCTGAGCAATACCTGACAATGGACAGTAAATTGAAATAAGCACTAAAAACAGCATTAAATATATACTTCTCATTTTATAGAATTTTATTATGACAAAATGATTCTACCAACCTGGATTCTGACCATACCAACCTTGCCCATCCCCGAGATAATTGTTGCTGATCTCATTGTTCGGAAAAGGAACATAATAGTATTTCTTAGGAAAAATGCGGTTCATGAATAAGGAAACTTCCCATGAGCGCAACAATTCTCCACCTGTCCCCGCTTTAGCAACCGTTTTGAACCCATGCACCGGACCATTTAATACTTCATGTGCCGTCAATGTCCTCATTAAATCGTTATACCTATGATTTTCAAACGCCAATTCAATGTTGCGTTCATTCAGAACAGCATCTCTGAATTCGTCCTTGCTTAGACCAGCTTTAGCAGGCATTCCGGCTCTACTCCTGATTCTATTCATTGCCACATAGGCTTCAGAGCCCGGACCATCCAATTCATTGAGGGCTTCTGCATAGGATAAATAAAATTCGGCCAACCTAAATACAGGCCATGCAAAATGGTTTAAGTCACCATTTTCAATACGAGGGGTAAACTTAGAGGCCTCCATTGAAAAGCCATTAGTAGCCTGATCGTTAATATTCAATCTGCCATTGGTGAACCCATCACCTCCTGCATAATATTGAGCTTGACCAACAGAAGCATTATACCACTTCCCGTCGTAAACGATAGACTGATAAAAGCGCGGATCTAAATTTAGGCCTTCTAAGCAGCTTGGGAGATCCTCTCCTGTATCATTGACATCCAAATCCCATTTAGTCCCATCTCTTTTTTCGTACAAGGAAGCAAATTCAATGGGTGTATGGTTCATAACTCCCCAAGGGTTACCGCTACTTATCACTTGCGAAAAGATCTTTGACATAGAATATAAAGTCCAAATAGACCCATCTGCGCCCCAGTCGTTTATTGCTCTGTCAGTTTGAACAAGAATAAGCTCCGAATTATTGTAAACATTCCATACAGCCTCATAATCTCCAATAGTGGCGTAAGTATCCCCTGTAGTCTCCACTTTGCCAGTTTCATATAAGGCGACCCCTGCGGCCGGAGCATTATCTAATACAGCCTTAGCAGCATCAGCTGCCAATTGCCAACGGTTGTTGTCATAGTTCTGGTAACAAAGCACAGAATCCCGATCATCATTGAACCGAAGTCCTGACACTTCACTAGCCATTTGCGGCGGGGTATTGTATAAGGGACTGGCTGCGTATAACAGCACTCTGGACTTTAATGATAAGGCAGCTAACTTTGTTATCCTCCCATAATCAGCAGCCCCCCTAGAGTCAGGCAACAAATTTGAAGCCCGGTGACACCAA
>DHVH01000188.1 GCA_002412555.1 Marinilabiliaceae bacterium UBA5213
AAGCGATTAGATTGTCAAGGGTTTCCGGTCAACTTGGAATGGATATGAACCAATTAGTTCTTACGTTGACGAACCAAACAAAAGCGAGATTTGATCAGTTACATGTCAGTGTTGCAGGGTTTGATGAAAGACTCCAAAATCTAAAAGGCACTGGGATGGATGTTAATGACGCATTTACTGAGGCATTTTTACAGCAAGCAGAAATGCAGATTGAGAATGTTGGCAGCATTCTTGATGAAGACATTAGTGGTTTTATGAAATTTGAGGCTGCTTTGAGTAATTTAGCAGACAGAACCAAAAGAGAATGGTCCCCTATCTTTGCTAAATTGGCTGATGATGTTGCAACAGTTCTCAATGCTTCATTAATGGCAAGCGATGGAATAACACTTCTCAATGATGACTTGATAACTGGAAAAATATCTTACGAAGAATACAAAGAATCTATTGATGCGTTAATTGAGCCAATGGGCGTATTTATTGACCAAAACGGGGAATTTGTAACAGTTGCTCCACAATCAGTGGGTGCTATGAATGATTTACGCAATAGCACAATCTATTACACAGAAGATGCATTAAAGGCTGCGCAGGCTACCCGTAAATGGGATGACCACGAAAAACGCCTGGCAGACCAATTTTACAACACAAAGAAACCTCTTGATGAATTAACAGACGCAACAAACAACGCAAACGAAGCAATGAAGAAATACAGCGACCAATTATTATTCGCAATTGCAAGTGAAGCATTTGGAGACAATGAAGCGGCGATTTTGGCACTCGCGCAAAAAATGGGTTTGGTTGACGAAACAACGGTTAGAGCAACTAAAAAAGTAAACGAATACCAAGACATGTTGGCTAATGGAGAAATTAGCCACACAGTATACATTGGATTAGTAGACGGACTTGCAAGAGCAATTGAAGCTCTTCCTGAAAATGTAAGTATTGACTTTTGGTTAAAAACTCATGGAACGGTTCCAAATACTTACGGATTGGGTAGTGGTCAAATCATTACAAGCGAAACTGGAAAACAATACAAAACGGAAGCATTGGGTGGGGGTGTCTATCCAAACCAGGTGTATTGGGTAGGGGAAAGAGGACCTGAGCCATTCATTCCATCCACCGCCGGGCAAATTATCCCGAACAATAAAGCCGGAGGTAGCGTGGTGATTGAGGCTGGGGCGATTCAGATTAATGGGGTTTCGAAAAACACGGATATTCCGTTTCTGGTGGATACGCTGGTGGATGAGATCCAGAGGAGATTGATTTGAACAATTTGCGGATTAGCGATGGGACGACCACGATCAACCTGAACGATAAGACGAACGGGATTGTGACCAATTACGTGCCACGGGTTGTGGATGATGGTGATGGCGGGATCAACGAGACGGCGGAGGTGACACTGCGCGGGAGTGTGGCGACGGTGCGGACTGCCCTGCAGAATTTGAATAAGCTGTTTCGCCAGGCGGAGGTTTATCAGAAACGCGAGGTTGGCACGCGGGTGTTCCTGGAGATCCAATTGCAGAGCGGGGATGATTACTGGCGCAGTGAATTGCTGGAGGCGGCACCTATTCCGACATCGGAAACGTTAGATCTGGGGTTGATCACTGGAGCGATGAAATTGAGATTATCCTGGCGACGGAGGGCTTTTTGGGAAGGACCCGAGGCTGTGCTGCCATTGACGAACGGGAATGGGACAAATGTGACGACGGGGATCACAGTGCACCCGATTAACGATGCGACACACTCGAATTATGTTGCGATCAGCGGATCAAATGTGAGCGGGGATTTGCCTGCGCCGATTAAGCTGACTTTTGAGAATACTTATAATGACGCGGACCGGATGGGCGATACGTGGATGGCTTTGAATGTGCGCAGTAATCCAAGTAGTTTACAACATGTCCTAGAGGGTGAAAATGCCGATTATGGATTGACACCCAGTTCGCCGGTGAGTAATTTGTATTCGAATAATCTGCGAGGGATTGGAACAATTCCAGTAACGGAAGGTGTGATCTGTTATTGGAATCTTGATAATACGTTTTTGCAGAATTGTGCGGGTAATGATTTTCGTATTTTATGTAAATTAGCATTTAATCTGACTGGCGATATATGGGCGAAAATGCGCTTATCGATGTCTGGGTTGAGCACGCTTTACGAAGGACCTGAAGTCAAATTGACAGAATATTACAGGTATGTAGATCTTGGTATAGTGAGGATTCCTCCATCAAATATGCTAAGCGTGAGCACTATTATGCCATTGAGACTTGAGTTACTAGGAAAACGACCTGCAGGAACACAGGAGATACAAATTGATTTTATTCAATTGATGCCGATGGATGGGTATCGAAAAATAGATCATAAAGGTTATGATATCGGTTATGGGGCAAAGCTTGTTGACAACCAGATCGATGAGCAAATTTATGTTGACTGGAGCACAGGCGCATCGAAATATCAAATAGTTTACGGAAATAAATTAATGTTGGAGCCAGGTAAAAATCAACGATTTTATTTCTTTTATGAAGGAACAAATGCTGCATTGAGAACAGCCAGTGCGATCATCAGCTATAGACCCAGAAGAGCTGTAATTTAGAAGGATGGAAATGGAAGTAAAACTACAATCGAGAAGCTTCTCTGAAGAAATTATTCCGCCAAAGGGGAAATACGCTGTTAAGAGCATGAGCTGGGCAGCCATTGGAGGACCGGAAAAAGCGACATTTGAAGTGACAGGGCAAGACACGTGGGATTTACTTGAGCGTTTACGTTGTGGAGTTAATATTATTAACAATCAGGGGACGAATGTATGGTGGGGTTATGTAGATTCCATCGTGATTAATGACGGAAACTTGCAAATATCTATTTCTTTGGATGAAATGGCAAATAAGGTGCGAGTATCATATTCAAAAATTACAGCCACTGGAGAATCCGAAGGAAAAGCACTGACTGCATGGATGAGCGATACAGAAAGTATTGCAACTTACGGTACTAAAGAAAAAATTCAATTTTTTTCTTCTGGCACTGAAGGGGAAGCAGTATCATTTTGTAACATGCTGTTGGATCGTTTTCGATATCCGCTTCCAGGAGCAAAAATTTCAAATAGATCGGATCTAAAAGCAATAGTTAATTGTAAGGGATGGTGGGAAACTCTTGATTGGAAATATTATAATAACGCAAGCGCAAGCAGTGTGGCAACCACCAGTCAGATCGCTACTATTGTTACCCAGTGCGGGCAGTTTTTCTCTGGCACGGATATCATAAGTGTAAGTGGGATCAATACATCATCCAAACGAGATGGAGAAAAGACAGGGTTGGATGAGATTATCGATTTATTAAATACAGGCACAGCAAATGATTTGCGGTTATTAGCTGTTGTTGATGAAAACAGGCGGGTCAAGGTATATGAGGAACCTATTCCGAATAGCATGGATATGCTTGTGTCAAAATTTGGAGAATTTGAAAACTATATGGGAGTGAAGTTGGATAAAGAATTTGTGCGGCCAGGATCATATGTGGTTTTGAAAGAAGTGCTGCCTGCCAGTGTGGATGTTTCGAGGATGGCAGATATCAGCAGGTTTTTCATGGAATCAGTAACTTATTATCCGGATGTAAATCGGATTGAAATTTCACCACGTGATCAAACAAAGATATTGAAATTTGGAGGAGTGTGATGTCAAAATCACAGTTTGAAGAGGCGTTGTTAGCACATAAATCATTAATCATGGGCTGGATTCAAGAAAGTGGAGCATGGAAAAGCATACCTGAACCGCTTGTTCCAGTTTATGTGTCAACAACAAGCATAAGATTTTCCGGGATTGATCTTACGTCAATCTTTCCAAAAGGAACAAGAATAAAATTCACTCAGACAGTGATCAAATGTTTCTATGTTGTGTCAGCCGTTTATTCTGGTGGAAATACAACATTGACTTTATTTGCCGGATCAGATTTTTCAGTCTCAAATGCAGTAATTACTAATTTCAATTATTCACACGGATTGGCTTATGGATTTCCGGAGTATTTCAATTATTCGCCAACATGGCTCTCCAGCGGAACGCAACCCAATATAGGAAATGGAACAATTGCAGGAAGATGCAATCTGATTGGTAGAAAGTGCTCGATGGCAGTAAAGTTAAATGCTGGATCGACTACAACATACGGGTCAGGAAATTATTCAATCGGGTTACCAATAAATGCAAATCCATTTGACCAACAAGGGGCATGGTTTGGAATCGCGCATATCCGAGATACAACAGTAAACAGTTATCCATGCATTGTCCATCTGGAACCAAACATAAATGCGGATCGAACTACTTATATCATCATTACAACAGTACCAAACAACACATTAAATTGGACTCCGACAGCACCATTTACGTTTGGAAATGGAGATTTTTTTTGGATGAGTCTATCTTATGAAATTTATTAAGGAGAAAATATGAAAAACAGAAAAAAAACAATATTGTATACGGTTATTTTATTTGTGAT
>DHVH01000014.1 GCA_002412555.1 Marinilabiliaceae bacterium UBA5213
AAAATTTTGAAAATACAGATGTATGTGTGGAATAGTGGCTTATGTAGGTGATAGGACGGCGTATCCCATCCTGATAAAGGGTTTGCAACGGTTGGAATACAGGGGGTATGATTCTGCTGGAATTGCCTTGTTGAATGGAGAAACGCATGTGTATAAATGCAAGGGCAAAGTAAAGGATTTGGAGTTATTGTCTAAAGATCAGGACATTTCAGGGACCATTGGTATGGGACATACCCGATGGGCCACCCACGGAGAGCCCAATGATGTGAATGCCCATCCGCATCAATCCATGAATGGAAAGTTTTTTGTGGTTCACAATGGCATCATTGAAAACTATTCTCACCTACGCAAGGAGTTGACGAACAGGGGTTATGTATTTAAAAGTGAGACTGATACAGAGGTCTTGTCTAATTTGATTGAGAATATTTATCTGGAGCAGAAGGTTAGTGCTGAATTGGCTGTCCGTCTGGCTTTAACACGTGTGGTTGGGGCTTACGGACTGGTAATTACCTGTGAAGATGAACCCGGGCAATTGATTGCTGCCCGCAAGGGAAGTCCGCTGGTTATAGGGGTAGGCGATAATGAGTATTTTCTGGCTTCTGATGCAACGCCCATTGTTGAGTACACCGATCAGGTGCTCTACCTCAACGATGAGGAGGTGGCGGTGATCCGTCAGGACAGCCTTGAGCTTAAGAATCTTCACAACGACAGTAAAACGCCCGATATCAAAAAGATCAGTCTCTCCATTGATCATATTGATAAGGGAGATTATGAGCATTTTATGCTCAAGGAAATTCATGAGCAGCCGGTCACTATTCAGGATACCTTCAGGGGCCGAATCTCCATGGATGAAAGCAAGATCTTTTTGGGAGGCATACTGGATGTGATGCCTCAGTTGATAAAAGCACGCCGAATTATTATTGTTGCTTGCGGAACTTCCTGGCATGCAGGTTTGGTGGGCGAATATTTGTTTGAGCAGTATGCCCGTATTCCGGTGGAGGTAGAGTACGCTTCCGAGTTCCGGTACCGGAATCCGATATTGGAGAAGGATGACTTGGTAATTGCTATTTCACAAAGCGGGGAGACAGCGGATACGCTGGCTGCCATTCGCAAGGTGCGGGAGACGGATGCAACTATTCTGGGTATCTGCAATGTAGCAGGTTCCTCCATTTCCCGCGAAACCGATGCAGGTGTATATACCCATGCCGGTATTGAAATAGGGGTTGCCTCCACCAAAGCGTTTACCTCGCAGATTACCGTATTGACCATGATGGCTATAATGCTGGGCAGCAAGCGCCAGGCTTTGTCAGCCTCCGAATACAAGCACCTCATTCATGAGTTGATTCAGGTGCCGAAAAAGATTGAGGAAATTTTAAAGGAGGAGGAAAAAATTGCCGCGATTGCCGCAGTTTATAAGGATGTCACCAATGCGCTGTACATGGGACGAGGCTTGCTATTTCCGGTGGCACTGGAAGGCGCCCTGAAGTTGAAAGAAATATCTTACATCCATGCCGAAGGTTACCCGGCGGCCGAGATGAAACACGGTCCCATTGCCTTGATTGATGAAAACATGCCGGTGCTGGCTTTGGCAGCCAATGATGAGTCTTACGAAAAAATGGTGAGCAACATTCAAGAGGTGAAGGCGCGCAAGGGAAAAGTGATTGCTGTGGTGACCAAGGGTGATAAAATCATTCGGAAAATGGCCGACCATATCATTGAAATTCCGGATTGCCACGAAGCTGTTTCTCCGCTCTTGGCCGTTGTTCCGCTTCAGATATTGTCGTACCACATCGCTTTGATGCGCGGATGTAATGTGGATCAGCCCAGGAACCTGGCCAAGTCGGTGACGGTGGAGTAGGGTATGAAAAAGTTATATAAAAATGCGGCTTAAGGCCGCATTTTTTTTGGTTGTTGGTTGATGGTTTTACTAGCGATCGCCGTACTGATCGTTGTAATACGATTCGTATTGACCAGACATAACGCGCTTCATCCAGTCAAGGTTTTCCAAATACCATTTAACTGTCTTCACCAGACCTTCCTCAAATTGCAAAGAGGGTTTCCAGTCCAGTTCCGCCATCAGTTTAGAGGAGTCAATGGCATAGCGCTGGTCGTGTCCGGCTCTGTCCTTCACAAAGGTGATCAGTTTTTCTGCATCACCAATGGGGCGGCCCAGTTGCTCATCCATTACCTGGCACAAAAGTTTTATCAGGTCAATATTTTTCCATTCATTAATGCCGCCTATATTGTAGGTCTCGCCATTTTTTCCGCCATGATAAATCACATCAATGGCTGCTGCATGGTCTTCAACGTATAACCAGTCGCGGATGTTATCGCCCTTGCCATACACGGGAATGGGCTTTTTGTTCAGGATGTTATTGATGGCCAGTGGGAGTAGTTTCTCCGGAAACTGATTGGGCCCGTAGTTATTGGAGCAATTGCTGATCACAATGGGCACTCCAAAGGTGTGGTAATAGGCTCTGACCAGATGGTCGGAGCTGGCCTTGGATGCGGAGTAGGGACTGCGCGGATCGTAGGCTGTAGTTTCGGTAAACAGACCGGTCTGTCCCAAGGAGCCATAGACTTCATCGGTAGAAATATGATAAAATCTTTTGCCCTCCATACTGTCTTTCCACTGTTCCCTGGCAGCATTCAGCAGCGTTACAGTGCCAACAATATTGGTGTTGATGAATTCCATGGGATTGCTGATGCTTCGGTCGACATGCGATTCAGCTGCCAGGTGGATAATGCCATCGAATTGGTTGGTGCCGAAGAGGCGACCAACCACTTTGGGATCGGTAATGTCACCTTTAATAAATTCGTAGTTGCTTTTGTGTTCAACGTCCTTAAGGTTTTCAAGATTCCCGGCATAGGTTAAGGCATCCAGATTGATGATTTTATAGTCGGGATATTTATTGACCATTAAGCGAACAACGTGAGATCCAATGAAACCTGCTCCCCCTGTTATTAGTAATTTCTTCATGCGTTATAGCGTGTTTATAAATTATTGGTGATAAAAATAGCGCCTTTTTATATGGGCTTCAAATTAATTAAATATCCCGTAGCAACCAATAATGATTTGACGAAAGGTTTTAGATCCGTGTTAAATGCCTCGGACATTTTTTTCCCACTCCCAGGCCGATTGCAGGGTTTCCTCTACGGTTTTTTTAGCCTCCCAACCTAGTTCCTTATTGGAAAAAGTGGTGTCGGCCCATATTTTTTCAATATCACCGGCACGCCGAGGTGCTATGGTGTACAGCAGATTTACACCGGTGACTTTCATGAAAGTCTTCACCAGTTGCATCACCGATAGTCCCATCCCGGTGCCCACGTTAAAAAATTCGTAGTTGGCTTTTTGATTTTTTTTGATGAGCCGGTTGATGGCCACCACGTGGGCTTCTGACAAGTCCACCACGTTAATATAATCCCTAATAGCTGTGCCATCCGGCGTATCGTAATCATCGCCAAAAATGCTCAGTTCCTTACGCAGGCCTGCCGCCGTTTGCGTAATAAATGGAACCAGATTTTGGGGCACGCCCAAGGGTAGTTCACCAATGAGCGCTGTTGGATGTGCGCCAATAGGATTGAAATAGCGCAAGGCAATACAGTTGATATCAGGGTTGGCCTTACAGAAATCGCGCATAATATCTTCGCAAATGGCCTTGGTATTGCCGTAGGGCGACTCGGCAGGCTTTCGTGGTGTTTTTTCGGTAACCGGCAGCTGGTCGGGCTGACCATAAACCGTACAACTTGAGCTGAAAACCAGACTGCCAATTTGCAGTCGGCGCATATTATCGAGAATATTGATCAGCGAGTTCAGGTTGTTTTGGTAGTATTCAAGGGGTTTTTGTACAGATTCACCAACGGCCTTATACGCTGCAAAATGAATAATGGCCACGATATCCTTGTGCTTGTCAAATAAATTCCTTGTCTCGACCGCGTCTGCCAGGTCGGTCTTTTCGAATACGGGGCGCCGACCCGTAATTTTCTCAATGGCATCTACCACCTCTAGTTTGGAGTTGGACAGATCGTCGGCTATGACCACCTCAAACCCGGCATTTTGGAGTTCTACCACGGTGTGTGACCCAATGTACCCGGTGCCACCGGTGACAAGAATTTTTTTGCTCATAACTTTTTTGTTAAGTGTATCTATGGTTTAATCCGTTTTGTAAAATTAGTGATAATAGATTAAAGGTATAATAAACTGTTATGGATTTTTCCCTTTTGAATAGGTAGAGCGTTTTGGGTAATAACATAAATCCATTTTTTACGTAACAAATTGAAAGTGCTTATTTGTGTCCTTTAAAAGGTTAGGCTGGAAGCTGGGGAGTTATCAACAAACTTTCAACAGGTGTTAAAAAAAAGGTGGTGCGCATTGGACTAAAATTAATTATATTTGCAAATATGTCAACCATGATCGAAAACCATATTGCACATCTTTTACACTATCACGATTGCGTGATTGTGCCAGGCTTGGGTGGTTTTGTGGCCAATTATAAGTCGGCCATGATTCATCCTGAGCAGAATTTGTTTGTTCCCCCAATGAAGGAGATTGGATTCAATCGCAGCCTTTTGCACCAGGACGGACTGTTGGCCAATCATATTGCCATTGAACAGTCGGCCAGTTTTGCCGAAGCTTCCGCCATCCTTACTGATTTTGTAGGAGATGTAAGAAATCGCATAGCAGCTGGTGAAATTGTTTCGATGGGAGAGGTAGGCTCGCTTAGAGGTGATGCCATCGGAAATATTTTGTTCTCGCCCAATGAAAGTGCCTCCTTTTTACCGGATGCCATAGGGTTGAGTACGTTTAGGTTTGAGCCTTTGGGCTATAAACATGTGGCTCAGATTGAGCAAAGAATGCATGTGCCTCCTATCATGCAAAATCGTTCACCCCGTTACTGGACTGCGGTGGCTGCCATGATTGCGGGACTATTCTTTTTATCCACTTTTGAGCTCAAAATGCCTGACGTTAGTGAGGCTGGCTTGTCCTCCATGCTGACACCCTTTACAGAACAGGTCACTACTGAGGTCGTAGAAAGCGAAGCGTTGGTGCTTGAATCAATAGTGGAAGAAGAAAGTGCTGTAACAGCGGCTGAGATTCCTGTAATAATCAAAAGGCATCACATTATAGCTGCCAGTTTTAATCAATCGGCACCTGCTGCCCAATCCGCCAGCAGTTTTATTCAGGAAGGATTCTCTCAGGCACATGTGCTGGCCGATAACGCCGGACGTTTTCGTATTGCTCTTGAATCGTTTGAAAAGCGGCAGGATGCCATCAATGCCATGCAGAAGTATCGTCAGCAGTCGAGGTTTGCTACTGTTTGGGTGCATACCACAAAATAAGATTTTCTGTTAGTATATATTTAAAAGTCACTTCTTGTCAAAGAGCGGTGACTTTTGTTTTTTGTAATGGTTATAAATAAGTCTGCTAATGTTACTTAGCATTGGATGGTCGAGCCAAATTTCTTATTTTGCTTGGGTTTAAATCTAATAAGCTATTTATGCGACCATCCAATCAGCCCAAACTGCTCCTTTTATTGCTATTGACAACCATAGCAATCGGCCTCATCACTTGTCAACAACTCAAGAATAACACTGTTAGTCTGGACGAATGGAAGGCATTAGGCTTGCAGCCTGAAGTCATATCTGCTGAGAATTTTTTCCGGGGTATTGCTCCGGAGGGTTTTGAAGAGATGGCCGGTGCTGCCTATAAACCTTCCCACAATGAGGAGCCTGCCATACCTGCCCAGTGTTGGATTGAGACAGGCTATGGCACGCAGAATGCTTGCAAATATTGCCATACCGATTATCTGGCCACTATTGGCCATGGTAATAATTATCCCATTGCTGAAGATCAGGTGGTTTATAGTTTTCCCACGCCAGCCTTGAACCGCATATTGTGGGACAATATCATTCATCCTCATAAAATAACCGAACGCTTACTACAAGATGGAATTGCTCTACCCGATATCGAAGATGTGTCCTATGTAAGAGTGGATAATTGGACGGCAGCCTATGAAAAAGGGCGGGGCAATGGAGGTGTGGAATGGCTTAACCAGGCGGCACCTGACAACCGGTTTGCCTTGATGCCTGCCCTGGATCCCAATCATCTATTTCCTTATGTGGGGGATGATCCTACATCGGGTGGTCAGCATGGCTATGTGGATGAAGATGGCTATGTGCGCGACGAAGAGAATGCTTATACAGGTTGGCGGTCGGTCAACTTTTTTCCCTACGCCATTTTTACCCCGCTAACAGGAAGTGTAAGTGGTATTTATGTGCGTCTTCCTATTCAGTTTCAGCAGTTGGAAGGGGCGTTTGATTATGACACCTATCAGGCTAACTGGCAGCTTTTGGCAGACCACATCAGGAATAAGTCCTACGAGCGAACGCATTATTATGGCGAAGCTGACAACATAAAAGTGCAGCCTGGCTTTTATCCTGTAGGAACCGAATTTGCCCACCCTTTGCATTATGTCGATTTGTTGGCTGATGGGGAGCGGGGCACCAATTTGGATGGGGTGGTAGGTGATGGCAGTCTCACTTATGAATTTCCGGGAACGCGCTCCAAGCGTGTTAAGGAAATCAGGTACATGTATAAATGGAAAGAGGTGGGTTTGGAGGATATCGCCATTGATGAAGAGGAGGGGGAAGAAGCGTATGAGTACTTTATTGGTAAAGAAGGCCAGGGTTGGGTTGATAATGGCATGGGC